>NZ_JAMYTD010000020.1:0-119014 GCF_040322255.1 Mesorhizobium sp. M0166
CCAGGTGGGGTCCCTCCCCCCACCAATGGGGGTTGTGGGGGCCCGGCCACCCCTAGACCGGAGAGGGCACTGCGCTCTACGAAGCCCCCTCCCGGGCCGCTTCGCGGCCACCTCTCCCCACTTTCGTATGGCGAGGAACCCAGTTCTTGAGAGTTCATGGGACAAACCCCTCCTCTGGCAGCTTCGCCGACGGTGCTGCTCCCATTGACCTCCCATCCCCTGCCGGCCTCCCCTTGGCAAGGCGGCGGGCGGCTTGTATAGAGCCCGCCACCTTCAATTCCACTCTCCATCACAAGGACGACCCCATGGCGCTCGAACGCACCTTTTCCATGATCAAGCCCGACGCGACCCGTCGCAATCTCACCGGCGCTATCACCAAGATACTGGAAGATGCCGGCCTGCGCGTCGTCGCGTCGCGCCGGGTGTGGATGAGCCGCCGCGAGGCGGAAGGTTTTTATGCTGTTCACAAGGAGCGTCCGTTCTTTGGCGAGCTGGTCGAGTCCATGTCGTCGGGCCCGACGGTCGTGCAGGTACTGGAAGGCGAGAACGCCATCGCCAAGAACCGTGAAGTGATGGGCGCCACCAATCCGGCAAGCGCCGCCGAAGGCACCATCCGCAAGCTGCACGCGCTGTCGATCGGCGAGAATTCCGTGCATGGTTCCGATGCGCCGGAAACCGCCGCGCAGGAGATCAAATACTGGTTCTCGGACACCGAGATCGTCGGCTGAGCCGGCATCCCGAACCCCATCAAAAAGGCCGGCACAACGCCGGCCTTTTTCGCTAAAGCGCGTCGCGTTCGACCGACCTCATGCGATGCGCTTTAGTTTTCTTGTTTTGATGCATGTCGTTATCACAAAACCGCTGCACACTTTTGCGCGACATGCATTAGCGAACATTGTCAGCTTCAGGCTCCTCGACGGGTCACGGGTGCGTTAAGCTCGGAGGGGCGGATCAAACGCGGTCCCGACAATGGAGCCGACAAGGCCATGACCAGCACCATTCCCGGCTTCTTCCAGGGCACCGAAATGCCAACCAGCGGCTGGTGGGAAGCGCTGTGGCCCGAGCCTGCCAGCGTGCTGGCGGCAGTAGGTATGAAGCCCGGCACGGACGTGGTCGATCTCTGCTGCGGCGACGGCTGGTTCACGCTGCCAATCGCCAGGGTCGCCCGTCATGTAATCGCCATTGACATTGATGCCGATCTGCTCGAAGTCGCCAGGCGGCGACTGGCCGAAGGCGGCGCGAGCAATTGCGAGTTTGTGGCGGGCGACGCCTATGAACTTGCAGGGCTGGTGCCTCAAACCGTCGACTTCGTTTTCATGGCCAACGCCTTCCATGGCGTTCCGGATCGGCCGCGCCTTGCCCGCGCCGTGCGGACGACGCTTGGCCCTGCCGGTCGTTTTGCCATCGTGAACTGGCACCAGTATCCGCGCGAGCAAACCACAGTCCTGGGCGAGCCGCGCGGGCCAAAGACCGAGCTCAGGCTGTCACCCGAACAGACCACCGCGGCGGTGGAAGCGAGCGGATTCAAGCTCGCCGAGCTGGTTGATGTGCCGCCCTATCACTATGGCGCGGTATTCAAACTCGCGACGAATTGAGAATGCCTCGTGATGCGGCCTCGCCGGTAGAATGTATGTCGCCCGCCGCCCCCTAGCGGCGGGTTCTGCAGTCTATTTCGCCTGGCGTTCCTTCACGTTCGCATGTTCATTCGCCGCTGGCGTGTCGGTGGACGGGGTCTTGGTCTCTTCACCTGAAAACGGGCTGCCCTGCCCCGGTGCGAGATCGCCGCTATGGCCGGCCTTGTTGGTCTGGAACGGTTGGCTGTCCGCTTTGAGACCGTGGTCAAGAGCATTGACGAGATGGTCGTCCGCCTTGGCAAGGCCGGTAAAGGCAAGGAGCGATGCACCGGTGGCGGCAAGGATAAGCGTGTGCGTTTTCATCTCTGGACTCCTTTGAGTTAAGGCCAGAACGAGCCGCAGCCATTCTGGCGGCTTCAACGAAGGGACAAACGTCCCTTTTGCCTTACCCGCCATCTTATGAATGACTAACGGACCCCCTGCCCGGCCTATTCCCGGTGAAACACAACGTGATCGGCATGCGGCTGCCGCGCGGGCCAGTCGGCGCGGACGAAGTGCTAGCTCGCGGCGTTGAAGCGCAGGATGTCGCGGCCGTCTCTGTCGGCGATGACAAGTTTACCGGCGTCGACGTGGTAGGATGCCGCCTTGGCCAGCGCCTCGAACAGCGCCTTTTCCTCGGCCATGACCTGTGGCGCGCAGGCCTTGAAGGTCGAGCCGATGTCGCTGATAGCGATCGTCGATCCGTTTATCCTGGCGGTGGCGAAATAGACGTTGCAAGGGCCGCTGCCGCCGGCCTTGCCGGCTTCGCTGATGCGGAAGGTCGCCCGCGGCTCGGCAATCACGCCGATGCCGTCGATATATTCGACCAGCCAGCTTTGGCCGAACACGGAAGCTGCCGCCGGCTCGTCGACCGGCGCCGCCATTTTCAGCATGATGGTCTGTGGTGCGTCGCTGAGTGGGTCGACCTGATGGCGCGTGTCGGTGACGAACAGCAGCCGGTCATCGACAGTGATGCGCGCCTGCAGCGCGTAGGTCATATCAGGCCGGACCACCCGCGGATCGAAGCTGATCTCGAACTTGATCGGCACTTGGCCGGCTGGCACGACCTTGCGCTCGCCGATGATTGCGCCCGGCGTGTCGGCCAGCGACACGTCGGCAAGCTGCACGGAAAGCACGGCATTGGGCGGCAGCGCGATGCGCTCGCGATACATCACCTCGCCCTTGAGGGTCTTTTCGGCAGCCACGGGTATGGGATGGCTGTCGCAGGGATTTATTTGGCCGGCGCTGCTTTCAGCGGCCCGCCGCCTTATCGTCGCCCCCTTGGCCGCTCCGCAAACTCTGTTCGGGCCACGCTCGGCCAAGCCTCAGGCGATCACGAATTCGTGTTCCAAACAGACGTAACACGGTCGGTGTCCGGACCGAACTGACCAGTGCGCGCTGAGGAGAGTGCGCTTAAAACCCAACCGGAGGTGAAATCATGTCAACGAGATCAACCGTGAGCGCGGCCTTACTGGCCAGCGCCGTTGCCACGGCTCTTGCTTCTTTTGCGACGGCCGCGCCGCTGACCGAGGCACAGGTCAAGGCAGCGATGGACGCCGGCAAGGAGAAGTGCTTTGGCGTCGCCTTGAAGGGGCAGAACGACTGCAAGGCAGGCCCGGGGACCACCTGCCAAGGCACCTCGACCGTCGACTATCAAGGCAACGCCTGGAAGTTCGTCGACGGCGGCACCTGCACGACGATGGACCTACCCGGCGGCCGCAAGGGCTCACCCACCGAGCTGACCCGCGACGTCCCATCGTAAGCGATGCACCCTGCCCGGAAAGCGGCGATGACGATGAACGGACCGAGCCGTCCAGCATCCCGCATGTCGAAGACCTTGCGCTTTCCGGCGCACCCGGTCGCCGGCCTTGCCGGCATCAGTTTCAAGCATGAGCATCTGTCCGCAATCCTCGGCGACGGCCCCCAAAGCGGCTTCTTCGAGGTTCATGCGGAAAACTACATGGGCGCCGGCGGCCCGCCGCACGACGCGCTCGCCCGCATCCGCCGCAACTATCCCGTCTCGCTGCATGGCGTCTGCATGTCGATCGGCGGCCCGCAGCCGCTCGACAAGGCGCATCTCGGTCGTTTCAAGGCGCTGGTCGATCGCTACGAGCCGGTGCTCGTTTCAGAGCATCTCGCCTGGTCGACCCACGACACCACCTATTACAACGACCTGCTTCCCCTGCCCTACACGCCGGCAACGGTTTCGCGGGTGGCGGATCACATCGACGAGGTGCAGGGCACGATCGGCCGTCCGATCCTGCTCGAGAATCCTTCGACCTATGTGCTTTTTCCGGAATCGACGATGAGCGAGACGGATTTCATCCGCGAGCTGGTTCGGCGTAGCGGCTGCGGCCTGCTGCTCGACGTCAACAACGTCTTAGTCTCGGCCACCAATCACGGCTATTCGGCACGTTCTTATCTCGCGGACTTCCCGCTCGAACATGTCGGCGAAATCCATCTGGCCGGGCACGCCGAGCAGAAGGACGACGAGGGCGACCTGCTGCTCATCGACAGCCATGACGGCCCGGTTGCCGACGCGGTCTGGAAGCTCTTCGATACCGTCATCGGCCGATGCGGGCCACTGCCGACGCTGATCGAATGGGACAGCGACATTCCCGAGTGGCCGGTGCTCAAGGCGGAGGCAGCGGCCGCCCAAGCCATCCTCGACCGTCATGCCGATTTCGGAAAAGCCCATGCCGCAGGATGAGCTCCAGTCGGGCGATCTCGGCCGCCGGCTTGACTATGCCGCGGCATTCACCGCCGGTTTGCTCGATCCTGACCGTGCCCCGCCTGACTCTGTCTCGGGGCCGAACGGGAAGGCTGCGGTCAAGCGATATGCCGTCTACCGCAACAACGTCACGGTCAGCCTGATCGATGCGCTGGCCGCCAGCTTTCCAGCGACGCTGCGCATCACCGGCCCGGATTTTTTTTGCGCGATGGCGCGATTTCACATCCGCGAAACGCCACCCACCTCGCCGCTTCTATTCGAATATGGCCGCGACTTTCCCGATTTCATCGAGCGCTACGAATACGCGCAGTCGATGCCGTGGCTGGCCGACGTGGCGCGCATCGAGCGGGCCTGGCTTGACGCCTATCATGCCGCCGACGCGGAGGCGCTGTCGGCTGAGGCACTGGCGTCGATCCCTCGCGAGAGGCTTGCCGATACCAGGCTGCGGCCGCATCCGGCGACGCGGGTCGCGCGCTCTCGGTTCCCGGCAGTCACGGTCTTCGCGACAAACCGGAACGAGGCTCCTGTTGGGCCGATCCGGGCAACGGGCGCTGAAGATGCGCTGGTCACGCGGCCCGGCCTCGAGGTCTTCGTTCGCCACCTGCCGCCCGGCGGCGCTGTGTTTATCTCGCATCTGATCGCGGGCGAGTCGCTCGGCGCGGCGGCCGCGGCGGCATTTGCGGAGAGTGCCGAATTCGAGCTTTCCGCCAACATTGCCGGCGTGCTGGAAGCGGGAGTCTTCACGACAGCACATCAGGAAAGGCGAGCACGATGAGCGATGGACAGAACGCGAGCACCGAATCGCGAGGGGTCGCCGCCCTCGTCGAAAGGCTGAATGCCGCCCTGCGCACGATCGCGACGCCATCGCTGACGCAGCTTGTTCTGCGCTGCGCCCTCGCCGTCCCGTTCTGGCGATCCGGCGTCAACAAATGGGACGGTTTTCTACAGTTGAACGATGTCGCCGTGCTGCTTTTCAGCTCGGAACTCAAATTGCATCTGCCGGGCGGCCCATACGATTTTCCGGCACCTGGGCTGGTGGCGTTCGCCTCAGGGTCAGCGGAGATCGTGTTGCCAGTTCTCCTTGTTTTCGGCCTGGCGACGCGACTGGCGGCATTCGGGTTGCTGCTGATGACGCTGGTCATCGAGCTCACCGTGCCGGACGGCTGGCCGCTGCACATTACCTGGGCGGCGATGGCGCTGGGCATCATGGCCTGGGGACCCGGCCGGATTTCGCTCGATCATCTGATCGGCGCTGACAAAGGTTGAGGGCTCGCGGAAAGCCTGGTCAGTCTCGTTTCCAGCGGCTCGCCGCCTTGTCGTCGGCCTCCTTGGCATCGACCCAGCCGCCCTCGGAACCGTCGCTATGGTGTTCCTTTTTCCAGAAAGGCGCCCGTGATTTCAAATAGTCCATCAGGAAATTCGCGGCCTCGAACGCCGCCTGCCGGTGGGCGGAAGCGGCCACCACCAGGACGATGTTTTCGCCCGGCGCGATCTTGCCGTGGCGATGGATCGCGGTGAGCCCCTGCAGGGGCCAGCGCTCGATTGCCTCGCCGGCGATGCGGGAAATCTCGGCTTCCGCCATGCCGGGATAATGTTCGAGCTCGAGCGCGGAGAGCCTGCCTTGCTCGTCGCGGCAAAGGCCGGAGAAGGTCACCACAGCGCCGATGTCGTTGCGACCCCTGGTCAGCCTGGCGATCTCGGCGGCGACGTCGAAATCCTCCGCCTGGATGCGCACGACAGGCACCACCGCGGACATGGTTCAGCCACCGGTCATCGGCGGGAACAGCGCGATCTCGCGCGCGCCGGCGATCTTCTCGCGGTGCTCGACATGTTCCTGGTTGATGGCGACGCGGATCACGTCAGGATATTGCAGCGCGTTCTCGTATTCCTCGCCGCGCGACTTCAGCCAGCGCAACAGGTCGGCGACCGTTTCGATGCCGGCCGGCAGTTCGACCTCTTCCTCCGGTCTGCCGATCCGCTCGCGCACCCAGGCGAAATAGATGAGCTTCGTCGACATTTTATTCATCCATGATGTGCTTGAGGCCGGCGCGGAAATAGTCGTAGCCGGTGTAGAGCGTCACCAGGGCGGCGATCCACAGCAGCACCAGCCCGGTCTGGGTGGTCAGCGGGAAGATCTTGTCGCCGGCCGGTCCCGCCAGCAGGAAGGCGATGGCGATCATCTGGATGGTGGTCTTCCATTTGGCGAGCTGCGTCACCGGCACCGAGACCTTCAGGGCCGCCAGATATTCGCGCAGGCCCGAAACCAGGATCTCGCGGCACAGGATGATGATCGCCGCCCATAGCGACCAGCCGGCGATGCCGGCATGACGATCGGTATCGGCGGCAAGCAGCAGCAGGCAAGTGGCGACCAGCAGCTTGTCGGCGATCGGGTCGAGCATCTTGCCGATGTTGGAGGTCTGCTGCCAGGCGCGGGCCAGATAGCCGTCGAAGTAATCGGTGATCGAGGCGAGCAGGAAAATGATGAGCGCCGACCAGCGGGCGAAGTCGCTCGATTTCAGATGCCCCTCCAGGAAAAAGCACAGCACGACCAGCGGCACCGCCAGGATGCGGGCGTAAGTGAGCATGTTGGGCAGGTTGAACGCGCGCTGGGACATGTTTTGGGAACTCTTTCTGCCTGCTTAGTCAAATCAGAAGCGAATGTGGGGGGTCAACAGGCCAGAATCGATTAGCCAGCCGAAATATCGGCAATAGGTCTTAGCTCTCGTGAAAATGATTATAGACTAATTTCGCCACCTGCTCGGAAATGCCGTCGACCTTGACCAGGTCCTCGACGGCGGCGCGGCTGACCGCCTTGGCCGTACCGAAATGCATCAGCAGCGCGCGCTTGCGGCCGGGGCCGATGCCGCTGATCTCGTCGAGCGGGCTCTTGACCATCTCCTTCTTGCGGCGGGCGCGGTGCGAACCGATGGCAAAACGATGGACCTCGTCGCGCAGCCGCTGGACGAAATAGAGCACCGGATCGCGCACGGGCAGCGAGAATGGGACCCTGCCCTTGACGAAGAAGCGTTCGCGGCCGGCATCGCGATCCTGCCCCTTGGCGATGCCGATGGCCACTACGCGGTCCTCTATGCCGAGATCGGCGAGGATCTTGTGCACCGCCGTCATCTGGCCCTGGCCGCCGTCGATGAGGATGACGTCGGGCCAGGCGGGAAAGCCGCCCGCGTCCTCGATATCGTCGCCCGGTTCGTTAGGGCCCGCCTCGCCCGAGCCCCCGGTCTGCGGGGCATCGCCATGTTCCTTCAACAGCCGCGAAAAGCGCCGCTGCATCACCTCGCGCATCATGCCGAAATCGTCGCCCGGCGTGATCTCGGTCGAGCGGATGTTGAACTTTCGATACTGGTTCTTCACAAAACCTTCCGGCCCGGCGACGACCATGGCGCCGACGGCGTTGGTGCCCATGATGTGCGAGTTGTCATAGACCTCGATGCGCACCGGCGGTTTTTCCAGGCCGAAGGTCTCGGCAAAGCCATTGAGCAGCCGCGCCTGGGTCGAGGTCTCGGCGAGCCGCCGGCCGAGCGCTTCGCGCGCGTTCTGCAGCGCGTTGTCGGTCAGGTCCTTCTTCTCCCCGCGCTGCGGCACGGAGATCGACACCTTGCGGCCGGCGCGGGTGGAGAGCGCCTCCGCCAGCAATTCCTGGTCGTCGACGCCGTGCGACAACAGGATGGTGCGCGGCGTCGGCTTGTCGTCGTAGAACTGTGCCAGGAACGACCCCAGCACCTCGCCGGCTTCGAGCGCCGGATCGGCCTTGGGAAAATAGGCGCGGTTGCCCCAGTTCTGGCCGGTGCGGAAGAAGAACACCTGGATGCAGACCTGGCCGCCCTCCTGATGGATGGCGAAGACATCGGCCTCGTCGACGGTCTGCGGATTGATGCCTTGATGGCTCTGCACATGCGACAGCGCCGCCAGCCGGTCGCGATAGATGGCGGCGCGTTCGAAGTCGAGGTTTTCCGAAGCCTGCTGCATGGCAGCGGAGATCTCCGTCTTCACCTTCTGGCTGCGGCCGGAGAGGAAATCCTTCGCCTCGGCGACAAGCCTTGCGTAATCGCCATGCGAGATTTCGCCGGTGCACGGGCCGGCGCAGCGCTTGATCTGGAACAAAAGGCAAGGCCGGGTGCGGTTCTCGTAGAAGGAGTCGGTGCAGCTCCTGAGCAGGAAGGCGCGCTGCAGTGAATTGATGGTGCGGCCGACGGCGCCGGCCGAGGCGAAGGGGCCGAAATAGTCGCCCTTGCGCGAGCGAGCGCCGCGATGCTTGTAGATACCGGGCGAGACATGGTCGCCGGTCAGCAGGATATAGGGGAACGACTTGTCGTCGCGCATCAGCACGTTGAAGCGTGGCCGCAAGCGCTTGATGAGGTTGGCTTCAAGCAGCAGCGCTTCGATCTCGGTGCGGGTGACGACGAACTCCATCGTCGACGTCTCGCGCACCATGCGGCCGATGCGGCTGGTGTGGAACCGGCCTTGCGCGTAGCTGGTGACCCGCTTCTTCAGGCTGCGTGCCTTGCCGACATAGAGCACGTCGCCGGTGGCATTCATCATACGGTAGACGCCGGGCGCGTTGGGCAGCCGCTTGACCAGCGTCTGGATCACCTCGGCGCCGACCATGCCGTCGGCGTCGCCAGCATGCGGCGCCCAGTCGATGGCGGTGAAGGTGACGTCCGGACCGCTGGCCGCAGGCTCGACGACTTCCTCGGCCGCCTCGTCCTCGAGGTCGATTTCGGGCGGCAGGTCGTCGGCGCCGCCGCGCGTTTTGTGTTTCTGGTCCATGGGGCTCATTCCGTCATGCCTGTCACATCGGGCGTCTGCCATGCAAGATGCTGGCCGCCGTCAAGCGCGATCATCTGGCCGGTGACCGAGCGTGCCGCCCAGAGATAACGGATAGTGGCACCGAATTCCGGCAATTCCGGGCCGCGTTTCAGAATCAGCCCGGCAATCTGGGCATCGAAGTCGCTGTCGTGCTGGCGCGTGTTCTTCAAGGTCGGGCCAGGACCAATGGCGTTGACACGGATGCGGGGCCCCAGCGCCTGCGCCATCATCTCGGTCGCTGCCCACAAGGTCGACTTCGACAGCGCATAGGAGAAATAACGCGGCGTCGGCCGCCAAACGCGCTGGTCGATCATGTTGACGATCAGCCCCTCACTGTTCTGCGGCAGCGCCCGGGTGAAAGTCTGCGCCAACAGCGCCGGCGCCTTGACATGCATGGCGAAATGGCGATCCCAGGCCGGCCAGTCGAAATCCTCAACGCTGTCGTGCTCGAACAGCGAGGCGTTGTTGACCAGCAGCGACACCGGCCCGAGCGCCGCCGCAGCGCGACCGACAAGGTCGCCGACGGCGCCCATGTCGGTCAGGTCGGCAGCAACCACCGCGGCCCGGCCATGTCGACCAAAATGACCACTGTTGATTTCGGCCGCCAGTGCCTCCGCCTCGGCCAGCGAGCGATTGCAGTGGATGGCGACGGCAAAACCATGCGCGGCAAGGTCCTCGACGATCGCCCTGCCGATCCGCTTCGCCCCGCCCGTCACCAGTGCCGTCGCGGCGACCTTGCTCATCTGTCAATCCTTAATCCGATGCCGATTCCGACCTGCCGGGATCGCGCCGGCAAATTATGGCCCGCCAAGCGTTAAATCCCATTTCCACCTGGGGCAAGATTGTGGCAAAGTGGCCGGTGGGCGTTCTGGCTCGACCGGAATTCGGGCCAGCCCGACCGCAATATAGGGCGCTGGAGCCCTTACACCAAGCCGTGTGCAGTGCAGCACGGCGAACCTGCTGACATTCGCTGTTGCGAAGATGCAACGTCAAGGTTCTGCCTCATTCGTGCCAGGGAATGACCCAAGTTCAGGTTCGCTTCAGCCGCATTTCGACACGACATTTGCAACCGTTGAACGCCGGATCCGTTTCCTCCCCCGGACGGGTTGAGGGCGCTCATAAACAACAAGCCTGTGTCCTGTGGCTTAAGGAGTAAAGAACAATGCAAGCCAATCTTAAATTTGCGCGACCGCTCGCGGTGGCGTTTGGGCTGTTCGCCCTCGGCGGAACCGCCTATGCCGCGGACGTGGTTCAGGAAGAGCCGCCGGCACCTGCCCCGATTGCAGAACTTCCGGTCGCATCCTGGGCCGGTCCCTATGCCGGTGTGAGCGTCGGCTACGGCTTCGCCGGCCATGCCAAAGCCAAAGACATTGGCGTCGACGTCGACACCAAGGGTTTTGTCGGCGGCGTCTTCGGCGGCTATAACTGGCAGCAGGAGAACTTCGTCTACGGTGCCGAAGCCGACATCGGCTACAACGGCGTCAAGGGCGACGATGCCGGCATCGAGGCCAAGGGTGGCTTCGAGGGCTCGCTGCGTGCCCGCCTCGGCTATGCCGTCACCCCGGATATCCTGCTCTACGGCACCGCCGGTGGCGCGCTGAAGAACCAGAAGATTGAAGCGGCCGGCGTCAGCGACACCAACACCCAGCTTGGCTGGACTGCCGGCGTGGGTACCGACATCAAGATCACCGACAATGTGTTCGGCCGTGTCGAGTATCGTTACACCGACTTCGGCAGGAAGGACTTCGACGGTATCGGCAAGGTCAAGTCGACCGACAATCGCGTCACTTTCGGCGTCGGTATGAAGTTCTAAGTCGTCCAAGCCACGACACGAAAAAGCCGGGCCTCGCGCCCGGCTTTTTTTGTGGCACGGCTTTAGGCCGCCCACCCTCAAGCCGGGATGGCGGGCTTCAGCTCCGGGAATTTCTCGTCGAAGCGTGCCGCCCAGCGCGTCAGCCGGCCGCGGCCCTTTTCCCATTTTCCAGCGAAGCGCAGCGAGAGATAACCGAGGCAGGCGCGCAGCGCGATCTGGCCTAGGGTGATTTTCTTCGGCAGCTTCGGCGGGTTGGCGTTGAGCAGATCGAGCGCGGCCGAAATCTTCGTCCACTGGCGCTCGAGCCAAGGCTGGTAGACCATCTCTTCCGGCCGCGTGCGCCGCTCATAGACCATCGACAGCGCGCAGTCGCAGATGCCGTCGGCCAATGCCTCCAGCACCTCCGCCTCAAGGCGCTTGTCGGGATTGCGCGGAAACAATGCGTTCTTCGACATCCGGTTGAGATGCTGGGTGATGGCGCGGCTGTCGTGGACCGAGCGGCCGTCATCGAGCACCAGCACCGGGATTTTGCCGAGCGGATTGGCGCCGATCAGTTCGGCCGGCCTTTCCTCGGTCTTTATCGGCACGAGATCGACCGCAATGCCGGCATGAAGTGCTGCCATGCGCACCTTGGAACTGTAGGGGGAAGTAGCCGCGTAGAGCAGTCTGGGCATTGTCGATTCCTGTTTGCCGGCTACAGCTCCATACGTCCTGTTGGACGCGCAAAAGGACGCGGTAGCATTGTGACTTCGCGCATGACCCTTACCGAAAATCGATTCCGACAGGGGCTCGTGCGTGGGCACTGTTGACCGATCATGCAGGGTTCATCAATGGCCAGAGGCGGAAAACCGCGCCGCCAGCGTGCAGCCATAATCTCCCGTTCGGATGCGATGAGCCGGAGCTGCGGCGGCAGACGCGAGCAGGTCGGACAATCCAGATCCGAGCAACTACCAACTCGGCCTTGCACCGAAGGTTGGTCTTCGGCAGCCATGAACATCCCACCGGACTTCGCCGCATGGCGAAGTCCTGGGAGTTGCGAAAAGACGTCTTCCTCCCGCCTCTTTCTCGTCCTGCCCGACCGTCAACCAAGAAGCGAGGCGCCTGTCCGGCATCCCGCCCTGGCTGTCTTGAGTACTGTCCCCGGCGGTAGCAGGGCTGCGACTACTTCTTGGCCTTCGCCTTTGCGGGCGCTGCCTTCGGCTTGGCCGCGGGCGCTGCTTTCTTCACTGCAGCAGAAGATTTCGCAGCGGCGGCCTTTGCCGGTGCTGCCTTCTTCGCAGCAGGCTTCGCCACGGCCTTTGCAGCCGGCTTCTTGGCCGGTGCCGCCTTCTTTGCCGGTGCAGCCTTGGCCTTGGCCGGTGCTGCTTTCTTTACGGCCGGTTTTGCCGCGGCCTTGGCGACCGGCTTTTTGGCTGGCGCTGCTTTTGCCTTAGGTGCAGCGGCCTTCGCTTTGGCAGCGGGTGCTGCTTTCTTCACAGCAGTTGCGGCCTTTGCCGCGGCTGCTTTTGCTGGTGCTTTCTTTGCCGGTGACTTTGCCGGTGCCTTGGATGCCGGCGCTTTGGATGACTGCTTAGCCATATCATGCCCCTTCCGTTGTGCCGACGGCCGTTATTGACCCGGCGCGCATTGCATATCTGACTCGCGGCTTGCTAGCCAGCGAAGCATTAGAATGATTTTTGCAGCTTAAGTTTCGGTTACGGCGAGCGGGCGACCATTTTACCGGCACGAAAATTGGTTGCGAATCTTTATGCCCCGCAGCGAAGTTCTGCGACAGAAATTCTGGTCGCTCTATCTCGACCGGTCTTCTCGTCAAGCTCATGACCTTTTCGACCAGTTTTGCGCTTCAACGTCCGACGCTCAGCGCGAACATTGTCAAGAGGAAGGCGGTCGCCCGCCTCGTCTTGTCCGAAACGATAAACTACAGGTAAGTAGGAAGCAACGCGACGAGCACGCCGCTGCACTATCTTGCACGACGCGATGAAAGTAAGCAGACAGCTCGCATTTCTGAAAGACAGGATATCGCTCGATAGATCCGGTCGCGCCGACCGCGTGATCGAAAGCGCTCGGCCGTTCAGGCGCCGAGCGGCTCACGGCTCATCTGCAGCCGGCGCGAAGGCTCGGCCCTGTGGAGATGGACGGCAAATGGCGGCATGACGGAAATCTGCGCCAGGATGCGCCCCGCTTCACCGCGATGATAGACTCCATGCAGTGCGATGTGGGTCAGCATTTCCTGTCGCGACATCAATGCCTTATCCCCGTCGGTGAACACGAATGCGACGGGCTCGGACAGCTGCCGCGACGAAACGGTTTCGAGATAATCGAGATACCAGCGATCGGTCGCCGCGACCGCGGCGCGAAGTTCGTCGAACGCCGGCGTGTCCTCCGTGGTGTCGGCGGAGTAGCCATGGCTTGCACCAACCAAGTGCGCCGAGAATATCCGCGAAACCACATGGCTGTGATCGACGAGCCGTATCACGGCCTGCCGCTCCTTGTCGTGAACATGCGGGTCGAGACCCGCCAGCTTTTCCAGCAGTTCGTCATTGGCCCAGGCCTGATAGGCACAGGCTGCGAAGCAGAGCGAGCGCACTCATGGTCGGTGTCCTTTTCACGCAAATGCGAGTATGTTGTTTATATTTTCAGGAGAACGGGCGGGCGTGTCTACTCGCATTGCAAAACCGCATCCGCGCATGCGCAAGCAGCCGCGCCAGGCGCGTTCCAGGGCAACCGTCGAGGCGATCATCGAGGCGGCGGCTCATGTTCTGAGCGGGCTAGGCTGGGCCGGCTTCACCACCAACAAGGTTGCCGAGACGGCAGGTGTGAGCATCGGCACGCTCTACCAGTATTTTCCCGACAAGCTTTCTCTGCTGGAAGCCGTCCGGCGCCGTCACTTCGATCATGTGCTGTCGGTCATTCGCGATTCGGCGGAAGACCAAAGGCCGCTCAGGAAGTTCGCGCAGGGGCTGGTGCACGGCATGGTCGCGGCGCACAGCATTCACCCGACACTACACCAGGTTCTGCTCGACGAGGCGCCCGGCGATCGCCGCTCCAGGGCCGCCCATGCTTCGTTCCAGGCACAATACCTCAATCATTATGCGACTGCCGTCGCCTCCTATCGCAAGCCAAGGAAAGGCGTCGACATAGAGACCGTGGCGGGCGTGCTGTCGTCGGCGATCGAAGGTGTGATCCACAACGCGGCACGCCGGAACATGCTCGCTGCGCCGGAGCTGCAAAAGCAACTCGTCGAACTGATCTGCGCCTACCTATCGGGAGCGGGCCGCATCGGTCGATAGCGCATGGCCACGACTGTGCACGTGCCGTTATAGGGCGACACCAAGGAGCCGATGGCGCCTTTTCACGACCATGTCGTGTTGCCGACAGCCCAATTGCAACGCCGCGGTATTGGCAAACGACCTACGGGGGGAAGTCTGGGATTTCTGTACGTCAGATCCAAACCCGGCCTATGAGGTGCGGCAAGGACGATGCCAACAATGCTGCACCTGATGCGGCCAAGAGCGTGAGGACGATCTTTCGAAAAGTCGCCTCGCTAACGCCGATGTAGAGTCTCGCGCCAAGCAGTGTCGGTATCAACATCGCTGGCGCGACGACGGCAAACATCGGCAGCATTTCGAGCTTGATCTTTCCGGCCGCAAGATAGGCAGCCATCGTCATGGAGAGGGTCACAAGGTTGAAATTCTGGATGACAATGCGCTGCCTGTCCTTTTCCCATTGGCGCAGCACGCACCACAGCGTTGGGACCGGGCCGGTGAAGCCGCCAAGCCCACCCATGATGCCGCCGACCAGACCTATCGCACCGTCTGCAACAGGACCTCCGACCGTGATGGGAGGGAGGCGACGCGCAAAGAGCATCAAGGGACACCAAACGACCAGCAGCGCACCGAAGACCAACTTGAACAACTGCACATCCAGAAAGGGCAGGACGGCGACACCGACCGGAATCCCTATGGCCCCGCCGATCAGGAAGGGCAGCAGAAGCTTGAGGTCGAAACCCCGGCGGACGGTGACGGCAGCGATGATCTGGCCGGTGAGCGCCCCAAAGACCGCCATGGCAGCAGCAAGCTGGGGCTCAACGGTCCAAACCCAAAACGACATGGCAACCAGGCTGAAGGCGAACCCGGACAGCCCCTGGACGAAGCCAGCAACGACCGCCCCGAGAGCAACAGTATAAACAAGTGAATCCATGCAGTGCTGTTTCCCCGCACAGTGATCGATGTGGTCTGTTGGCGTCGACTTGCATAGAAGTCTACGATTTTGGCAACCTCCGTCCGACCTTGAGTGCCGGACAACCCTCACATCAGAGAGGTATGAATGTCCTCCTTGCCGAGCTTGGCATTTGTCACATGGTTTTCGGCTGATCCCAGATCAGCCGCCGCTTTCTACGCGAATTTCGGAATTGTCTTCAGGCAAGAGCAGCACGGCTCCGGTCCGATACATTTCGCGTTCCAAGGTCAAGGGCTCGCGATTGAACTCTATCCGGCAAACGAAGGAATGATGACGGAAGGGGCGGGAACGATGATCGGCTTCGAAATCGCCGACGCAGACGAAGCCGCTTCTGCGGCGAAGGCCAATGGCTTTGGAGTCATCGCGGATGTCAAGGCGACGGCTATGGGCAGGCGTGTTATCGTCCGCGATCCTGATGGCCGTCAGGTGTTTCTTTTCTCGACCACTTAAGGGCGCAACAATCCATCGGGAATCGA
The DNA here is from genome assembly GCF_040322255.1 of Mesorhizobium sp. M0166. Taxonomy (NCBI): domain Bacteria; kingdom Pseudomonadati; phylum Pseudomonadota; class Alphaproteobacteria; order Hyphomicrobiales; family Phyllobacteriaceae; genus Mesorhizobium; species Mesorhizobium sp. M0166. The sequence goes on from NZ_JAMYTD010000020.1 coordinate 15,697, forward strand.
AGGGCGCCGGTTCAGCGCAGGACGCGGCAGCGGCCGTTATAGACCATCCAACGGTCGAAGCCCGAGACGCAGAATTCGACATTGTCACCGATCGACGCAAAGCCCTGGCCTTCTTCGATCAGGTACCAGATGGTGCGGGCGCGGCCGTCGGAGAGGCTGACGGTGGCACCGCAATAACGGCGGCCGATCGGCCAGGTGTCGTCGGCCGGCAGATAGCGATGCTGGTGGATACGCTGGAAGTCGACGATCTGCACATCGGGCAGATGCGGCACGTGATGCACCTGATAGGAGAAGCGGTCGGTGATCTTGTCCAGGACCCAGGCCTCGCCGCAGACGCCGCTATCCTCGTCGGTATAGATTGCAAGGTCGGCCGCCTGGACTGCCTGGGTGACGCCAAGTGGTGCGGCCAACGGCGTGCACAAGGCGAGCAGTGCGGCAAGGGCGGATTGGGCGAAGCGAGTCATGGCAGCCTCTCAAGGTCGACTGCGCGCACTGTGCGGATTCGCTGACGCGCGGTCAAGCGGTTGTAGCGACCATGGTTGTGGTGACGATTGTTGCGCTGTCTGAACGGCAGGGCCGCATCTCAAACTACTCTCCCGCCAGCCAGTCCAGCGTCCAATGCGACGGCTGCTCGACTGCAAGCAGCCGGTGCAGCGCCGGCAGCAGCGTCCGTAACTCGCCTTCCAGCGTGAAGGGCGGATTGACCACCACCATGCCGCAGCCGTCGAGGCTCGGCTCGACGGATGCCGGCCTGATCTCAAAACAAATATCGAGCAGCTTCGGAATGCCCGTCTGCTTCAGCGCCTTGCGGAAGGCGGCGACCGCCCTGCGGTCCTTGAGTGGATACCACAATGCGTAAATCCCTCCTGGCCAGCGCCGATGGGCTCTTTGCAGCCCGTCGACCAAGCGACCGAACTCACCCTCTTCCTCGAAAGGCGGATCGATCAGCACGAGGCCGCGCTTTTCCTTTGGCGGCAGATGCGCGCCGAGAGCCAGCCAGCCGTCAAGCTCGATCACCCGGGTCTGGAAGTCACCGTCGAACAGCGCCTTCAGCCTGGCAGCATCCTTGGGGTGCAGTTCGACCGCCGACAGCCGGTCCTGCTTGCGCATCAGGTGCCGGGCGATCAGCGGTGAACCCGGGTATTTTTTCACGCCGCCGTCCGGATTGAACGAACGGACGGCTTCAAGATACGGCGACAGCAGTGCTGCCGCCGGCGCATCAAGGGCCACATCGACGAGCCGGCCGATGCCGCCTTGCCATTCGCCGGTCTTTTGCGCTTCGGTCGAGGACAGATCGTAGCGGCCGATTCCGGAATGGGTGTCGATGACCCGAAACGCCTTGTCCTTCAGCTTCAGATATTCGATCAACCGGCTGAGCACGACATGCTTGACGACGTCGGCGAAGTTCCCGGCATGGTAGGCGTGGCGATAGTTCAATTGGAGCCCCTGCCCCAGCGCGGCGGTGGCGGCTGCGAGTTAGGATTTTCCGGCCGGCGGCCGCCGAAACGGAATGCCAGCACCAGCCCGGCCAGGCCGGCCGCCATCAGGGAAAAACCGACCGGCCGCGCCCGGCGGTCGACCTCGCCGGCACCCGAGCGCAGGACGAGGTCGACGGCCCGCATCGGAATGCCCTCGGCGTCGCCCGGACCGACGGTGAAGATGTAGGAACCGGGGGTAACGCTCGGGATCAGGCCGGCCTCGTCGCGAAAGATCCTGTCCGGCAGTTGCGGGCTGACCTGACGCGGATTGTCGGAATGGTTGAACTGCAGCGTCGAGGCGAGCACCGTCCTGCCGCCGGTGGCGGCAGTCAGGGTCAACACAGTGCGCTGCTGCGAGACGATGCGCTCGGCTCTTGCCGTAAGATCGACCAGCACGCGTAGCGGCCCGTCGCGTGCGCTCAGGGCCACCGTCACCGGCTTGAACCGGCCCTGGTCGTAAACCCGCCAGGTGCCGATCTCATGGCCGGAGAAATTGGTCATCACCCAGGGATAGACGACGCCGATGCCGGTACCAATGAGCAGTATCAGGGCGAACAGAGAGCGCATGAGGTCAAGACCTGGTGTTCGGCGCGCTGGCGCAGTCGCGGGCGCGCTCCATTTCGTCCAGGAGCATGTCGAGGCCGAGATCAAACGTCCGGTCGAATTCGGCGGTGCCGAAATAACGCCCGGCCGCAGCTACTTTTGGAAAATCCTGCACCAGTTGCTCGTCGCTGACGATAGTCACGGCCGAAGGCCCCTTTGCATAGCCGGCAGTCTCGTCGAGGATGGCACCCATCAGATAATAGCCGGTAGTGCGGAACAGCCGCGCACCCAGTTCCGGTCCGAAGCCGCCGGCCTCGAACAGGCCAAGGATGCCGTTCAGCCAAGTGAGACAGGTCGGCGAATTCATCCGGTAGGTTACAAGGAACGTGGCAAAGGCCGGGTGCTCACGCGCCACGCGGCGGAAATCCAGCACGGCGCTGCGCAATCTTTGCCGCCAGGGCAAATCCGCGTCGGGCATTTCGATGGAGCCGATCAGCCGGTCCACCAAGGCTTCGAAGAGATGCGCCGCCGAAGGAAAGTGGTGGTAGATGCTCATGGCTTCGCAGCCGAGTTCTGCCGCCAGCTTGCGCATCGAAAACCCGGCGAGGCCCTCGCTCTCGATCACCTTCAAAGCCGCATCCTCGATCATCTCGCGAGACAGCCGGCCGCGCGGTCGCTTTTTTTTGATCGATGTGTCCATGGTGCCGCTTGACAACTTACAGCGTAAGGTTCATTTTCGACATTACCTTACATCGTAAGGCTAACAAAGACCAGAGGAGAATGTCATGTCTGTCTATGGTACTCTTTCATCAACGCATTCTTCCATCCGCCGTGCCTGCCTGCTCGCCGCCTGTGTGCTGACGCTGGCTGCAGGCCCTTCTTATGCCGACGAGTATGACGCAACCGTCAAGGACATCCAGTCGACCATGGGCGGCGTACCCGGTTTCGTAAAGCAGTTCCCGAAAGCCGGTCTGCCCGGTGCATGGGCCGAGGTCAAGGCCATCCAGCTCAGCGACAAGACGGCGCTGCCGCCGAAGGTCAAGTCGCTGATCTCGCTGGCGGTGGCAGCGCAAATCCCGTGCAACTACTGTATCTGGTCGGACACGCAGGATGCCAGGCGCGCCGGCGCCACCGACGAGGAGATCCAGGAGGCGATCGCCGTTTCAGCGCTGACCCGCCATTGGAGCACCATCTTCAGCGGCATGCAGGTCGATTTCGACACATTCAAGAAGGAGATGGGCGGGCAGTAATGCCTTCGTTATCAGAGCGGGTTGCGTTCAGACTGAATTAGCCATCCCGCTCTGACTGTTCTGTATGATCCGCCAGCACCTCATTGATAACCCGCCACGATTTTTCCGCCTCGCGCTGGTTGCCGTCATGTCCCGAAGCGACGATCAGCGCCTTCCACAACGCCCAGCCCCGTGCGCGCGCCCAGCTGTGCTCATCAAGGGCAATGGCGTCGCGGAACGCCTGGCGGCTCTCGCCGTAAAATTCCGTCCACGCGATCACCAGGTCACAGGCAGGATCGCCGATAGCCGAACTGCCGAAATCGACGACCGCGCAGAGCTTGCCATCTTCGACGAGCAGATTGCCCGAGGCGACGTCGCCATGGACCCAGACCGGCGGCCCCTGCCATCGCGAGGCAAGCGCAGTCGCCCACACGGCCTCGGCTGCGGCCTTGTCGATGCGGCCGCCGAGCGCCGAGAGCGCACCTCGGGTCTCGGCGTCGTAGACCGAAAGCCGGCCACCGCGGTGGAAATTATGCTGCCCTGCCGGTGGCCCACCTGCGGCGTCGATCCGGTAGAGCGCAACCAGAAAGCCGGCCAGCGAACGGGCGAACTCAGTGAGATCGGCAATCAGTTCACTAGCCGCCGGTCTGCCACCAAGCCAGCGATAGACAGACCAAGGCCATGGATAGCCTTCCCCTGGCGCGCCTTTGGCCAGCGGCACGGGTATAGGCAGAGGCAGGTGAGGCGCCAGGCGGGGCAGCCAGCGATGCTCCTTCTCGACCTGGGCGACATAGGCGGCAGCGCTCGGCAGCCGCACCGACATGCTGTCGCCCAGCCGGAAGGTGCGGTTGTCCCAGCCGCCAGGCTCGACCGGCTCTACCGGCAGGTCCGCCCATTTGGGGAGCTGCGCCGCAATCAGCCGGCGAACAAGTGCGGCATCTATCGACATGCTTGATGTTTGTTCATCGGGCGGCTTGCTCAGGTCTTTTGAATAGCCGGCGGTCCATCTTCTTGTCGTCGCATTGTGCGGCGCCAGTGATTCCACTCGGCTGCAAATTCTCTAAGCCTTGCGTTCCCAGCGCCGGTCCGGCGTTTGCTGCCAGTAGGTCACGGTGTGGCCAGCCTCCCTCATTGTCTTCCAGTGCGTGCGCGCCGCCTCCAGCTGGGCTGCATCGTGACCGTCGAACAGGAATACGGCGCGCTGGTAGCCGCCAAGCTCCGGCGGCACCGCCCCATCGACGAGGAAGCGTATCTGCGCCTGGTTCGGATTGTCAGCGCCGACGGTCAGAAGCACCGGCTGCTCGGCGGGATGGGCTTCGCGATCCGTTGCGTGGGCCAGGAACGAATCGTCCCGGAAAGTCCACAGATGCTGGTCCAGCGCGTCGCGCCGTTCCTCGGTGCCGGTCTGCACCACGGCGCGCCAGCCGCGATCAATACTACGCTCCAGGAGGCCGGGCAGCGCATCCTCCAGCGTCGATTCGGTCAGGTGATAAAACAGAATCTCGGCCATGCGTTCAGTCTACATTGTCGGAGTCCCGCCCCAGCCGCTCATTGTTCGTAATGATCGCGCACCAGCCGGTCGAGCAGCCTGACGCCGAAGCCGGAAGCCCATGACTGGTTGATCTCGTTGGAAGGCGCGCCCATCGCGGTGCCGGCGATATCGAGATGCGCCCAGGGCGTGTCCTTGACGAAGCGCTGCAGGAACTGCGCGGCGATGATGGCGCCGCCATGGCGGCCGCCGATGTTCTTCATGTCGGCATTCTTGGAATCGATCAGCTTGTCGTATTCGGCGCCGAGCGGCATGCGCCAAACCCGCTCCTGCGTCGCCTGTCCGGCAGCCGTCAGCCGGTCCGCCAACTCGTCATTATTGGAGAACAAGCCGGCATAATGCTGACCGAGCGCGACCATGATGGCGCCGGTCAGCGTCGCCAGATTAATCATGAATTTCGGCTGGAAGCGGTCGTTGCAGTACCACAGCGCATCGGCCAGCACCAGGCGGCCCTCGGCGTCGGTATTGAGCACTTCGATGGTCTGGCCCGACATCGAGGTGACGATGTCGCCCGGTCGCTGAGCGTGGCCGTCGACGGCGTTTTCAACCAGCCCGACGATGCCGACGACATTGACCTTCGCCTTGCGCGCGGCCAGCGCGTGCATCAGCCCTGTAACGGCAGCAGCGCCGCCCATGTCGCCCTTCATGTCCTCCATGCCGGAGGCAGGCTTGATCGAATTGCCGCCGGTGTCGAAGGTGACGCCCTTGCCGACGAAGGCGACCGGACTTTCCTTGGCCTTGCCGCCGTCCCACCGCATGACCGCGATGCGGGCGCCACGCGGCGAGCCCTGCGCTACGCCCAGCAGCGAACCCATGCCGAGCTTCTTCATCTCCTTCTCGGCCAGGATCTCGACCGTGACGCCGAGCGACTCCAGTTCGGCGATGCGGGCGGCGAATTCCACCGGTCCCAAAACATTGGCCGGTTCATTGACCAAATCGCGCGCCAGCAACACGCCGTCGATCACCGCCGCTTCATCGGCGAAGGCCTTCTTTGCAGCTGCCGGATCGGCGGTGTGAATAGTCACCTTGACCAGCTTTTTTGGCTCGCGCTTGTCGTCACCATTGTTCTTTTTGGTCTTGTACTTGTCGAAGGAATAGCTGCGCAGCAGGATGCCCGCTGCAAGCTGAACGGCTTGCCTGCCGTTGACGGCCGCACCGGGAAGATCGAGCACGACGGCCACTTCGGTTGCCTTGCGAAAGGACGCGGCAATCGTGCCGCCGAGCTTCAGCCAGGCGTAATCATCGAGATTGGAGCCCTTGCCTGCACCGACCGCCACCAGCCGCTCGAGCGATGTCCCTTCCGGTGCCAGCACTTCGACCAGGCTGGCGAATTTGCCGGTGAAGTCGGCGACCGGAAAAGCCCGCTCGAGGGTCTTTGCCGGATCGCAAGCCCTTGCGGCGTCGCCGAGGCCGCGCTCGTCGGCCGCCAGAACGAAAACGCTGCCCTTTTTGGGCGCGGCGAATTTGGCAAAGGCGATCGAGGGTCTTGAATTCATGATGTCCTGCTTTCGGGAAGTACGTTGGATTATCGCGTTCGTCAGTGAGCGGCGGGTTGAAACAGCTCGATGACATTGCCCGATGGGTCTTCGAGCAGCGTCTGGGAACCGCCGACGCCCGTTATGATATCGTTGCGAAAGACAAGTCCAGCACTCTTGAGGCGCGCAACCTCTTCTTTCAGATCCGGCACCACCAACAGGATGCGATTCCAACCTCCCGGCACCGGCTGCCGGCCATCCGGCATCGCCCGTGCACCCGAACTGCCGGGTCCGCTTAGAAGGAGCCGTAAGGCACCGCGTGTGACGGAAGCAAAAGCCGGTCGCGCGTCCTGTTCAACAGCGAAGCCCAGATGTCCACAGTAGAAGTCGATCGAGGCGGCGACATCATCGACCACGTAGCGAATGCTGACTGGCGTCATGATCATTGACCTTTCGGTTCGAGCGCGTTTCAACAAGGCGTGTCTATTGCGGGCGGAACAGTCGGCATGGTCCAGCTCACTATCGCTGCTTGACAATCCGCGCCGCTATCGCCCTGGCCTGAATGCGGGCGTTGGCGAAACAACCGCGAATGCTCGGCCGCATGCCGGTAAACCACAGACCGGGCAATTTCGGATCGGCGTCGCCGCCATTGAAAAGCGGAACGCCCTTGCCGTCGAGAACGCCGAGCTTGCCGACCATCTGTTCCAGACCGGTGCGATAGCCGGTCGCCGCAATGACGATATCGGGCGTGATCAACCTGCCGTCATTCAATACGATGCCGTCCTGGGTAAATTCCCGCAATGGTGGCACCACCACGATCGTGCCTGCCTTGATGGCGCGAACCGCGCCGTCATCGGCTGCGATCGCGGTGTAGTCGGCGCTCAGACGGCTCGCACCGCCTATGGGGGCCGGCGGAAGCCCAAATTTCGTCAGGTCGCCGAAAACCAGGCGCTGGGTTGTCGCCATCACCGCGTCGGCCAGTCGCACCGGCAAGCTCGCCATTAACGGTGAAAGCCTGTGGACGGCGACCTTGCCAATGCGTTTCGGCAGCAGTGAGGGGCCGTTGCGGGCCGACAGCCAGATGCTTTGGGCGTCTGCATTCGCAAGATGATTGAGTACGTCGAAACCCGAATTGCCGGCACCGACCACCAGCACCTTTTTGCCGGCATAGTTCTTCGCCTCGCCAAAATCGACCGAATGGATGATCCGGCCTGCAAAATCGTTCATGCCTTTCCACGCGGGGATAAACGGCTGCCGGTCGCGCCCGGTCGCGACGACGACATGGCGCGCCGGACGGAATCCGGCGTTCGTCCGCACGGTCCAGTGATCGTCGTCGAACGTGATCTCTTCAACGGAAACGCCGAATGCAACCGGCAGACCATGCGCCTTGCTGAAATCGTTCAGATGGCGAATGACGGCCGATTTATGCGGAAAAGCCGGGGTGCCTGCGGGATAGCCGACGCCGGGCAGCGTCGAGAGATCGCGATGCGTATTGAGGTGCAGCCGCTGGTGCCGCCGATGCCAGGGTTCGGCAAGCCGGCTCTCCCTTTCCAGGACGAGCGTCGGTACGCCGGCCTTCATCAAGGCGTGGGCGGCGGCAAGGCCGGCCGCGCCGGCGCCGACCACGATCGCGCCGTCAAAGACGGTTTCCCGACCGGTTTGACTGCGCAATTTTTCCGCTTCCATGCTGGGGCTCAACAGATCCTGACCCGTCCTATCACGCCGCGGCGGTCGCGACCGGCGCGACATTTGGTCGTTTTGCCGCATTTGACAAGACTTTGGCCGAAATCGCTCCCATATGCGATATCGAACCATCCACGATTCGTCGCGGCACGGCCCCGCTTCCCGCCGCAACCTGTTGTTAACCAACAATGTTCGCCCTTTCTTATCCATTGCCGCCGACACTCCGGCCAAGCGGACTTTGCGATCCGGAACAGAACCCAGATCGAACCGCCAAACTGAGCCAGTTGTGCAGCCGGCGCCGGACGACTACCTTGTTCCAAGGCATGATGCCGTTCGAAATCGCCGAGAAAAGCCTTCATGAAGGTCGTTGAACGTTACATCATGCGCCGTGCTTTCGCGGTATTCGCGCTGGCGCTCGTCTGGACGCTGGCGATCGTCTGGACGACTCAGGTGCTCGCCCGCATCGACCTCGTCACCGATAGCGGTCAGTCGGCCCTCACCTTCTTCGAAGTCGCAGCGCTGATCATCCCGACGATCGTTCCGATCGTCGTGCCGTTCGCCCTGGTGGTCGCGGTCGCCCAGATCCTCAGCGTGATGAATTCGGATTCGGAGCTGGCCGTCATCAATGCCGCCGGCGCATCACGCTGGACTATCGTCAGGCCGATCATGCTTCTGGCACTCGCAGCCAGCGTTTTTTCGTTCGCCGTCGACAATGGCGTCGACCCTTACGCACGCCAGAAGAATCGCGAGTTGATTGCGTCGTCGCGTGCCGATCTGTTGTCGTTGATCATCCAGGAAGGCACCTTCCGCAAGATCGATGACGGCCTGTTCCTGCAGGTCGGCGAACGGCTTCCCGACAATCGCCTCGGCGGCATCTTCGTCGCCGATTCGCGCGAAGAAGGCGTCAATCTCATCTACTACGCCAAGACCGGCAGCATCATCGAACGCGGCGACGAGAAGGTGCTGATGATGAATGACGGCGTCATCCATCGCAAAACCATGACCGGCGACCTCTCGGTGATCCGGTTCACCTCCTATGCCTTCGACTTGTCCGCTTTCATGTCGGCATCATCTGACATCCTGCTTTTGCCGAAGGACCGGACGACCCAGTATCTGCTCAACCCCAGTCCGAACGACAAGATGTACCAGCAAAAGCCGAACAGGTACCTGGCCGAGCTCAACCAGCGTTTTTCCGAGTGGTCCTATTCGCTCGTCTTCGCGCTGATCGCGCTCGCCGTCGCCGGAGATGCGCGCTCGCATCGCGAGGCGCGTGTGCACCCGCTGATCACGGCAATCGCGATCGCGCTGTTCGTACGCTGGCTCGGGTTCTTTGCCGCCGGCAAGGCCGACAAGGTGCCGCAATATGCCTATATGGTCTACGGCGTCCCGATCGTGGCATCGGCGATCGCCATCTGGTTCATTGTTTCCAACCGGACCATGGAACTGCCGGTTGCCTGGGCCGATTGGATAACCAATCTTGCCGGCCGCTTCAGTGACGGCTGGAGCGCCATCAAGCTCCGTTTTGCCGGGCGTGGCGCATCCGGACAGGGAGCCGGCTGATGGGCTGGACTCTGGGTCGGTACTTTTTCTTTCGCTATGTGACGATCACCATCTGGTTCTTCATCGGCCTCTTGGCGCTGGTGTTCCTGATCGATTTCACCGAGCTTTCCGGCCGCACGACCGGCGTGCCGGGCTTCACCTACGCAACCGCGTTCGCCATTTCAGGGCTCAGGATGCCGATGATCATGCTGCAGACGGTGCCGTTCGTCGGCCTGTTCTCGGCGATGGCGACCCTGGTGTCGCTCAACCGAAAGTATGAATTGGTCATCGCCCGTTCCGCCGGCGTCTCCGCATGGCAGTTCCTGCTGCCATGTTGCATCGGGGCGCTGCTGTTTGGAGCTTTGTCGGTCGGCGTCATCAATCCGGTAGCCGCGCACGCCTATTCCTGGTCCGAGGAGATCGAGACCCAGCTCCGTTCGGGCAAGTCGAACAGCGTCTCGGCCGATGCCGCGCCCTGGATCAGGCAGAAAACCAACGCCGGCGACACCATTATCGGCGCGCGCGCCATTCTCAATCAAGGCCTGGAGATGGCCGACGCTGTCTTCTTCAGTTTCAGCCCGCAAGGCGACATCATCGAGCGCAAGGATGCGGCGCGCGCCTTTTTGCGGGATGGCTACTGGGAATTGCAGGACGTCAAGGTGTTCCGGGACGGCACCATCCAGTCGTTGCCCAGCGATCGGCTGCCGACCAATCTCAAGCCGGAATTCGTGCAAGAGCGGTTGGCGCGCCCTGAGACTATTCCCTTCTACGATCTGCCCGGCAAGATCGAAGTGGCCCGCTCCTTCGGCCTCAAGGCAAATGCCTTCGCCATGCAGTTCAATTCCCTGATTGCGCTGCCTTTCCTGCTTGTCGCGATGACGCTGATTGCGGCAACGGTATCAATGCGATTTGCGAGGATGGGGCAGTCGGCAACGATGATTCTGGGTGGCATCGTGGCCGGCTTTCTGCTTTATGTCGTTTCGGTGCTGGTCAAGGCATTCGGCGTAGCGGGATTCGTACCCACTGCCGTAGCGGCTTGGGTCCCGGTTGTCGTGGCTATGTTCTTCGGGGTGACATTCCTGCTATACAAGGAAGACGGCTAGTGAGGGAGGCGGTTTTGCGCAGCCATAGGCACGCCGGTTTGGCACGCCTTTCTGCGGCGAGCGCCTTGGTATGCCTGCTTGCCAGCGTCGCCCCGATTGCTCCGGCTTTTGCCCAGGACGTCAGTGAGCTGGCAACGAAGGTTCCGAGCGGCACGCAGATGCTGCTGGCAGCCGATACGCTGGTCTACGACAACGACAAGCAGACCGTGACGGCCGTCGGCGGCGTCCAGATCGACTATGGCGGCAACCGTCTGGTCGCCCAGCGGGTCGAATACAACCGCAACACCAAACGCCTCGTCGCTAGCGGCAATGTCGAACTCGTCAATAGCGACGGCACCAAAATCTATTCGCAACATGCCGACATCACCGACGATTTCGCGGACGGCTTTGTCAACGCGTTGCGTGTCGAGACCATAGACAAGGCGTATTTCGCCGCCGAAAGCGCGGAGCGCATGGGCGGCGTGCTGACGACGTTCCACAATGGCGTCTACACCGCCTGCGAGCCGTGCGAGGATAAGCCCGACAAAGCGCCGACCTGGCGTATCAAGGCCAGGAAGATCATCTGGAACGGCGAGAAGAAGACGGTTCGCTTCGAGAACTCGAATTTCGAGTTCTTCGGCTTTCCGCTGGCCTATCTGCCGGCTTTCGAGATCGCCGACCCAACGGTCAAGCGCAAGAGCGGCTTCCTGATCCCCGGCGTCGCCTACAAGAGCGATCTCGGCGTCGGTGTTAAAGTCCCCTATTATTTCGCGCTCTCGCCGACCTACGATCTCACTGTCACCGGCAGCGGCTATACCAAGCAAGGTTTCCTCGGTGAGGCCGAGTGGCGGCAGCGCTTCAACAACGGTCAGTACAGCCTGAAGATTGCGGGTATCCGGCAGGAGAATCCCGACGCCTTCATCGACGACAATGGCCACAACGTGAATTCGGGTACAGCAGGCGACCCGAACAGGTTCCGCGGCATGATGGGCACCCAGGGCCAGTTCGCCATCAACCCGCGCTGGGACTTCGGCTGGGACATCCTGCTGCAGAGCGACAAGAATTTCGCGCGCACCTACGACATCGATGGCTTCAACGATAGCGTGCACCGCTCAGAGGTGTACCTGACGGGGCTCAACGATCGCAATTACTTCGATGTGCGCGCCATGCACTTCGACGTTCAGGAAGACACGCTCGCCAATGATCCGACCGCACGCGCCGCCAAGCAGCCCTGGGTGCTGCCCTCGCTCGACTACGCCTATATCCCCGACATGCCGGTGGCCGGCGGGCAGCTGTCGTTCGACGTCAACGCGCGGGTCATTGACCGCGACAGGCTCGATACGGCTCTTGCAAATTCGGGCATCCCTTCGTCCGTCAACAACGTCCGCGGCATCGATGGTCAATCCGGCCGCCTTACCGCGGAAGCGGAATGGAAGCGCACCTTCACCACCGATGGCGGGCTGCTGCTGACACCGCTCCTGGCGCTGCGCGGCGACGCCGGCTACGTCAACGCCTCCTCGGCCTCGCTCGACGCCATCAACCAGATGGCGACCAATCTCGGCGTCGAGGACGATATGCGTTCATCGCTTGCCCGCTACATGGCGACGGCCGGGCTTGAGATGCGCTGGCCGGTGCTGTTCTCGATGACCAGTTCCAGCCATGTCTTCGAACCGATGGCGCAAGTATTCATGCGTCCGAACGAGCAATATGTCGGCGGGCTGGCGGTCCCCAACGAGGACGCCCAGAGCTTCGTCTTCGACGCCACGACGCTGTTCGAGCGCGACAAGTTCTCGGGCTATGACCGCATGGAAGGCGGCACACGCGCCAATGTCGGGCTGCGCTATTCCGGCGCATATGACAATGGCTGGGGCACCAATGCGGTGTTCGGCCAATCCTACCAGCTCGGCGGCCAGAACTCGTTCGGCACGCCGGACCTGGTCAATGTCGGCGCCTATTCGGGTCTTGAAACTGCAACCTCCGACTATGTCGGCCTTGTCGGCTTCAACAGCCCCAGCGGGTTTTCCGGCTCGGTCAGCGGCCGTTTCGACGAGCAAAGCTTCGAGATCCGCCGCGCAGAGGTAAAGGCCGCCTTTTCAGGCCTGCCGGTATCGCTGAGCGCCAAATACGCCTTCATCCAGGCGCAGCCGCTCTATGGCTTCTCGACCGATCGCCATGAGGTTACGCTCGGCGCCTCGACACATCTTGCTGAGAATTGGCGCGTCTTTGGCACCGGCACATATGATCTGGAGCAGAGCGTTCTGGTCAAGGACGGGGTCGGCTTTGCCTATAGTGATTCATGCTTTACCTATTTGATGACGTTTTCGGAAAGACGTGACCTGAACACCAAGGAAGTATCGCAGAACGTCGGCTTCAACCTGTCGTTCCGTACGCTTGGCGATTTCGGCTCGTCGCAACGCTCCATCGACACCATCCAATAACGGGCAGCGGTCGGCAACGGGGCGGCTGGCGGACGACATTGTTTCGCCGCATAGAGCAGGCACGAATTTTGACGGCCTGAACTGGGATAGGTTGGGCCGAATCGGGATGGAATTGGGATGCTTTCGATGAGGAAATACCTCTTTTCAGCAGGGTTCGCGCTGCTGGTGGCGTTCTCGACCACCGCAGTGACGCAGCCAGTTTTCGCCACCGAGATCAAATACGTCGTCAACAACATACCGATCACCACCGGCGACATCCAGCATCGGGCCGCTTTCCTGCGCCTCCAGCACAGAAAGGGCGATGCCGGCCAAGAAATGATCGATCAGACGCTGCGTCTGGCCGAAGCCCGGCGGCTCGGCATCCGCATCAGCGACGCGCAGGTCGATGCCGCTTATCAGCGTTTCGCTACCAGCAACAAGATGCCGCTCAAGCAGCTTGACGGCGCGATGGCGCAATCCGGCGTCACCAAGGAGCATTTCAAGGACTTTATCCGGGCGCAGATGGCCTGGAACCAGGCGCTGACCGCGCGTCACCGCTCTAGCGACGGCGGCGGCGCAATGGGCGAGCAGGACCTCGTCAAGCGCATGCTCGAAAAAGGCGGTAGCAAACCGAGCGCCACAGAGTACATGCTGCAGCAGGTCATCTTCGTGGTGCCGGCCGCCGAGCGAAGCGCGACGCTGGCCAAGCGCAAACGCGAAGCCGACGCCATGCGCGCCCGCTTCAACGGCTGCAACACCACGCGCGAATTCGCCAAGGGCCTGATCGATGTCACCGTTCGCGATCTCGGCCGGGTGTTGGCGCCGCAATTGCCGGCGGACTGGGCCGAGCAGATAAAGGCTACAAAGGTCGGCGGCGCCACCACGACCCGCGAAACCGACCGCGGTGTCGAATTCATCGGCATCTGCTCGTCGCGCGAAGTGTCAGACGACAAAGCCGCGCAGATGGTGTTCCAGAGTGAAGATTCGAGCGACAAGAACGCCGACGAGCTCTCGAAGAAATATGTCGAGGAGTTGCGGAAGAAAGCCCGCATAATCGAGCGCTGAAGTCGCGATCGCCGTGCCTGATGCAGAGCTTCCGCTGGCGTTGAGCGTCGGCGATCCGTCCGGCGTAGGGCCGGAAATCGCCATCGCTGCTTGGCGGGCCCGCGATAGCGCTGGCGTTCCGTCTTTTTATCTCCTTGCCGATCCGGCACTGATTGCCGCGCGGGCGCACAGGCGCGGCACCGATATCGCGATTGTCGAGACGACGCCGGCGCAAGCGCCGGGGGTGTTTTCGCGCGCGCTGCCGGTGGTGGCGCTTGCTGCCCGTTTCGTCGACGGTCCCGGCCGCTCGGATCCAGCCAACGCTGCGGGCATCATCGAGGCGATCGACCGCGCCGTTGCCGACTGCCTGGCCGGCCGGGCTGCCGCGGTCGTCACCTGCCCCATTGCCAAAAAGCCGCTCTACGATGCCGGCTTTCGCTTTCCCGGCCACACCGAATATCTGGCGCATCTGGCATCGCTTCACACCGGCACCGAAGCGACGCCTGTGATGCTGCTTGCCGGTCCGGACTTGCGCACCGTGCCGGTCACCATCCACATCGCACTGGCCGAGGTGCCGAAGGCGCTGACGACCGACCTGATCGTCGCCACCGGCCGCATCACCGCCGCCGACCTTGCAAACCGGTTCGGAATTGCCAAGCCGCGGCTCGCCATTGCTGGCCTCAACCCGCATGCCGGCGAAGGCGGCGCGATGGGCACCGAAGACGAGCGGATCGTGCGCCCGTCGATCGATCGGCTGAGGCAGGAAGGGATCGACGCCTTCGGGCCATTGCCGGCCGACACGCTGTTTCACGCTCGCGCCCGCGCCGGCTACGACGTGGCGCTCTGCATGTATCACGACCAGGCGCTGATCCCGGCCAAGACGCTGGCGTTTGACGAGGCAGTCAACGTCACGCTCGGCCTGCCCTTCGTCCGCACCTCGCCCGACCACGGCACCGCCTTCGACATTGCCGGCAAGGGCATCGCCCGTGCCGACAGCCTGATTGCGGCGCTGAAACTCGCTCGCCTGCTTGCCGATGCCGGGAAAAGGCCGTAGGCCCCTGAGCCCAATGAGCCCAATTCGATGGCCTTAACCCGATGAGCCCAACCCGATGAGCGCAGCCCGATGAGCATAGACGGCCTGCCGCCACTGCGCGAGGTGATCGAGCGCCACGGGCTGCAGGCGAAAAAGGCGCTCGGCCAGAATTTTCTGCTCGACCTTAACCTGACAAGCAAGATTGCGCGAACCGCCGGCGACCTGAGCGACGTTACGGTTATCGAGGTCGGTCCCGGCCCAGGCGGGCTGACCCGGGCCCTGCTCCTCAACGGCGCCCGGCGGGTCGTCGCGATCGAGCGCGACGAGCGCTGCCTGGCTGCCTTGGCCGAGATCGCGAACCACTATCCGGGTCGGCTCGAGATCGTAGCCGGCGATGCGCTGAAAACTGATTTTGCAGCGCTTGCCAAAGGAGTGCCGGGAAGCGGCGGGTCGGCGAAAATCGTTGCCAACCTGCCTTACAATATCGGTACCGAATTGCTGATCCGCTGGCTGACCGTCACCGAGTGGCCGCCTTTCTACGCATCGATGACGCTGATGTTCCAGCGCGAGGTTGCCGAACGCATTGCAGCCAGCCCCGGCAGCGAGGCCTATGGCCGGCTCGGCGTGCTGGCAGGCTGGCGGACGGAGGCGAGGATTGCCTTCGACGTACCGCCGCAGGCGTTCACGCCGCCACCCAAGGTGACGTCCTCGGTGGTGCATCTGGTGCCGCGCGCCAACCCCTTGCCGGCAGAGGTGAAACGGCTCAGCCGCGTCACCGAAGCGGCATTCGGCCAGCGCCGAAAAATGCTGCGGCAGAGCGTGAAAAGCCTCGGCGGCGAGGCACTGCTCACCCGCGCCGGCATCGATCCGACCAGGCGTGCGGAGACGCTCAGCGTCGAGGAATTCGTGCGGCTGACGAATGCGGTGTGATGCCGGGAAGCGTCCGCGTGGAATTTCCGCACTCATGGCATAGATAGCCGGACAGACCCTGCCCGGAGACAAACAGTGGCCGCCTATGTCATTTCCGACGTCACAATCCGTGACGCAGAGGCTATCGAAGCCTATCGCGCCCGCGCGGCTGCCTCCATCGCCCAACATGGCGGGCGCTATCTGGTACGCGGCGGCGAGGTGGAAATGTTGGAAGGCGACTGGTCTCCCGGGCCGCTGATCATCGTGGAATTCCCCGACATGGACACGGCGCGGCGTTGGTACCGCTCCCCAGAATATGCCGCGGCACTGGAACTGCGCGACGCCGCGCTCAGCCGCAATCTGATCCTGGTCGCGGGGACAGCGCCTTGATCAATCCGTCTTTTCGTCGAGCAGCCCCGAGACGAAATCGAACAGGCCCGGCCGGCGATCGCGTCTGAGCCGTTCGGCCGTGACGATGCCACGCACCTCGGCGAAAGCGCGGTCGAGATCGTCGTTGACGATGACGAAATCATATTCCTTCCAGTGCTCGATCTCGTTGCGGGCGTTCTTGAGCCGCGTCTCGATCACCGCTTCCTGGTCCTCGGCGCGACGCTTCAGCCGCGCCTTCAATTCCTTCATCGATGGCGGCAGGATGAAGATCGAGACGATATCGGCGCGCATCTTCTCCTTGAGCTGCTGGGCGCCTTGCCAGTCGATGTCGAACAGCATGTCGCGGCCTTCGGCCAGCGCCTGTTCAGCCGGCTCGCGCGGCGTCGCGTAGCAATTGCCGTGCACCTCAGCCCATTCGAGCAGCGCGTCCGAATCGCGCAGCCGCTCGAACTCGCGCATGGTACGGAAGTGATAATGGACGCCCTCGATCTCACTGCCGCGGCGTGGCCGCGTGGTGACCGAGACCGACAATTCCAGGCTGGAATCGCTCTCCAGCAGATTGCGCGCAATCGTCGACTTGCCGGCGCCTGACGGCGACGACAAGACCAGCATCAGCCCGCGGCGCCGAATGCGGGAA
This sequence comes from Mesorhizobium sp. M0166, assembly GCF_040322255.1. Taxonomy (NCBI): domain Bacteria; kingdom Pseudomonadati; phylum Pseudomonadota; class Alphaproteobacteria; order Hyphomicrobiales; family Phyllobacteriaceae; genus Mesorhizobium; species Mesorhizobium sp. M0166. The sequence goes on from NZ_JAMYTD010000020.1 coordinate 32,705, forward strand.
CCCACATCCCTAGTGGTCATGGGGCTTGGCAGTCATGTGGCTTGGCATCGGGATCATTCCAGATTCTGGACCTGTTCGCGAAACTGGTCGACGACCGCCTTCAGTTCCAGCCCGATGGCGGTGACCGCAGCGGCATTCGACTTGGAACACAGCGTATTCGATTCGCGGTTGAATTCCTGTGCCAGGAAATCGAGCTTGCGGCCGATGGCGCCACCGCCGGCGAGCAGCGCCCGCCCCGACACCACGTGCGTCTTCAGCCGGTCGATTTCCTCGCGTATGTCGGCCTTGGTGGCCAGGAACGCCGCTTCCATATGCAGCCGGCTGGCATCCAGGTTGGCAGACGCGTCCATCAACAGGCGGATCTGCTCGGCGAGCCTTTCGCGGATCGTGGCCGGCTCGCGTGATGGATCGGCCTCGGCCCGCAGCGTCAGCGCCTCGATGGCATCGATATGGCCGGACAGCAGGGAACGAAGCGCGGCACCTTCGCCCTGGCGCGCCTGCTGCAGCCCGCTCAATGCAGCTTCCAGCGCCGACAGTATCGCGGTATCAAGCGCACTGCGCGCCTCTTCGGTTTCGATGGTTTCGGGAATGTCGAGGACGCCGCGCAGCGCAAGCAGCCCGTCGGCCCCCGGAGGGGCTACTCCAAACTGCTCCTGCAGCCGCTTGGCCAACCCCGCCAGATCCTTCAAGAAAGCCTCGTTGACCACGGGTTGCACTTGCGCGCCGGCGGCGCGGCCAATGGTCAGCGTCATCTGGAAATTGCCGCGCGCAAAACGCTTTTGTACCGTCTGCCGGACGGCCGGCTCCAGCCGGTCGAAACCTTGCGGCAGCCGCAGCCTGACCTCGACGCTTTTGCCGTTGACGGACTTGGCTTCCCAGGCAATCGAAGTGCCGTCGTGTTCGGCGACACTGCGCGCAAAACCGGTCATGCTCTGCAAGTTCATGTAGCCGTGCGTCCCTTTGCCGAATGCCCCCCAAGCCGGAGCGATTTCTCCGGACAGGATCACGTGAATTTCAATGCCATAGCAGCCCTTGCACATCCACCCGGACATGCACAGGGCCAACCTGATGGCGTCCGGCCCTACTGGGCGGCGGTGGCGCCCCCATCGTCAACGATGGCTCCCGCCGGCGTGTCGGCTCCGGTATTGGTTGCCCCGGCCTTGGCGGCGTCTTGCGCCTGCTTTTTCAGTAGTGCCCGGTAGCGAGCGACATTCTCGTTATGCTCATCGAGAGTCGAGGCAAAGACGTGCCCGCCGCTGCCGTCGGCGACGAAGTAAAGGTCGCTGGTTTTCGACGGATTGGCGACGGCCTCCAGCGCCGCACGGCCGGGATTGGCGATCGGCGTCGGCGGCAAGCCGTTGATCAGATAGGTGTTGTAGGGCGTCGGCTTCTGGATGTCCGACTGATAGATCGGGCGGTCGATGGGTTTGCCCTTGCCGCCGAACAGGCCGTAGATGATGGTTGGATCCGACTGCAGCCGCATACCCTTGGCCAGCCGGTTGAGGAAGACGGCGGCTACACGCGAGCGTTCATCGCCCTTGCCGGTCTCCTTCTCGACGATCGAGGCCAGGGTGACAAAATCCTCAACGTTGGCGATCGGCAGATCCGGTGCTCGGCGCTGCCAGACTTCGTCGACCAGCTTCTTCTGGTCGGCCAGAAGCTTGTCGACCATCTGCTGGCGTGTTGCGCCGCGGGTGAAGCGCAACGTGTCGGTGGCGAGGCTGCCCTCAGGTGGAGTGGTCGACGGCATATCGCCGGTCAGCGCGTCCTGCTCGGCGATTCGTTGCAGCGCCTGCGCGACCGTCAGCCCCTCGGGGATAGTCAGCGAATACATCACCGACTTGCCGCTCTTCAGCAGTTCCATGATATCGTGCATCGACGCCTGCGGCTTGATCTCGTATTCGCCGGCCTTCAGGGCGGAATCATTGCCGAAGGCGCGTACGCCAAGGCGGAAAATACGGGCGTCGCTGATCAGCCCTCGCCGCTCAAGCTGGTCGGCGATCTCCTGGACGCCGCTATTCGGCTTGACCAGGAAAGTGTCGCCATTGGCCGACGGGCCGGGCTCGTTGAACTCCTGCTTGCCGAAATACAGCGCGACGCCTGCCGCCAGAACCATCAGCATCACCGAAGAGATGACGAAGTTCATGAACACGACGAACTGGCTGCGCGAGGCACGCGAGCGCTTCGGCGGCGGCGTGCCGGCCTCGGGCCGCAACGCCTCGCTGGCCGTCTTCGGCACGATCGGGCCGGGCGTTGCTGCCCGTTGCCCGAACTCCCCGTTATCGGCCGGATTTGTGTTCATAGCGCCCTACCATTTGATCTTGCGACGAATCCCCTCGGGCAGAGTAGGGGCGAATATGGCAAAATTGACGGCAGACGCAAACCGGCAGAGCGGTCAGCCATTGTAGCGCTGGAAGACGAGCGAGGCGTTGGTGCCCCCGAAGCCGAAGGAGTTGGACAGCGCCACGTCGATCTGCCGCGCTCGCGGCTTGTGCGGCACCAGGTCGATCGCCGTTTCGCGCTCCGGATTGTCAAGATTGATGGTCGGCGGCGCGATGTTGTCGCGAATGGCGAGGATCGAAAAGATCGCCTCGGCAGCGCCCGCCGCGCCCAGCAGGTGGCCAATCGACGATTTGGTCGACGACATCGATATCTTCGAGGCGGCGTTGCCGACCAGCCGCTCGACGGCGCCGAGTTCGATCGTGTCGGCCATGGTCGAGGTGCCGTGCGCGTTGATGTAGTCGACATCGGCCGGCGTCAGCTTCGCCCGGTTCAGCGCCGCGGTCATGCAACGGAAAGCGCCGTCGCCATCCTCGGCAGGCGCGGTGATGTGATAGGCGTCACCGGTCAGACCGTAGCCGGTGACCTCGGCATAGATCTTGGCGCCGCGGGCCTTGGCGTGTTCGAGTTCCTCGAGCACGACAACACCGGCGCCCTCTCCCATGACGAAGCCGTCGCGATCGCGATCATAGGGGCGTGAGGCCGTTTGCGGCGCGTCGTTGCGCTCGGTGGAGAGCGCGCGGCAAGCGGCGAACCCGGCGATCGAGAGCCTCGTCACCGGCGCTTCGGCGCCGCCCGCGACCATAACGTCGGCATCGCCCCAGATGATCAGCCGGGCGGCATCGCCGATGGCATGCGCACCGGTCGAGCAAGCGGTGACGACGGCATGGTTGGGGCCTTTCAGCCCATGCCGGATCGAGACCTGACCGGAGACGAGGTTGATGATCTGGCCGGGAATGAAGAACGGGCTGATGCGGCGCGGACCGCGTTCCTTGAGGATCATCGCATTCTCGGCGATGCCTTCGATGCCGCCGATGCCCGAACCGATCAGCACGCCAGTGGCGCACTGTTCCTCATGCGTCTTCGGCTGCCAGCCGGAATCCTTGAGTGCCTCGTCGGCGGCCGCGATCCCGTACAGGATGAAGTCGCCGATCTTGCGCAGTTCCTTCGGCTCGAGAACGGCTTCAGGATTGAAAGTGGCATTGGAGCCGTCACCGCGCGGAATGACGTGGGCGACCTTGCAGGCAAGGTCTTCCACCTCGAATTCGGTGATGCGCTTGGCTGCGCTGCGGCCGGTCAGAAGCTCCTTCCAGCTGTGCTCGAAGCCCATGCCGAACGGCGAAAGCAGCCCAAGGCCCGTGACGACGACACGCCTCATCGCAGGTCCTCCCCGGTGATGACTGCAAATAGCGTCAGGCGGAGGCCTTGTCGATGTATTTCACCGCATCGCCAACAGTCAGGATGGTCTCGGCCGCATCGTCCGGGATTTCGACACCGAACTCTTCTTCGAACGCCATGACAAGTTCGACCGTGTCGAGGCTGTCCGCGCCCAGATCATCGATGAAGCTCGCCTGCTCCGTCACCTTGTCGGCATCGACGCCAAGGTGCTCGATGACGATCTTCTTGACGCGCTCTGCGGTGTCACTCATTTGGGCATCCTCGTCTTTGGGTTGTCTGTCTTCGTTAGCGGGCGGAATGCCGCTAATCAAGCTGAAAGATGGTCCTGCCGGAAACGCAGCGGAACAGGACCGGTTTTTGCCCGAACCGCCGGGTTGCGGGCGGCATTACACGAAAAATCCCGTGCATCCAAGATGGAATGAAGCGTTTTCCCAAGTGTTAGATCATGGCCATGCCGCCATTGACATGAATGGTCTGGCCAGTGACGTAGGCTGCCTCGTTGGAAGCTAGGTAGGCGACGGCAGAGGCGACTTCGGCGCCCGTGCCCATGCGCCGGGTCGGGATCGCCGCCATGATCGCCTCCTTCTGCTTGTCGTTGAGCTTGGCAGTCATCGCCGATTCGATGAAGCCCGGGGCGACGCAGTTGACGGTGACATTGCGGGTGGCGATCTCCTGCGCCAGCGATTTTGAAAAGCCGATCATACCGGCTTTGGAGGCGCAATAATTGGTCTGGCCGGGATTGCCGGTGACGCCGACCACTGAGGTGATGTTGATGATGCGGCCGTGGCGGCGCCGCATCATCGGATGGGTAAGCTCGCGAGTCAGCCGGAACACGGCGGTCAAGTTGACCTCGAGCACGCTATCCCAGTCGGCATCAGCCATGCGTACGAACAACCCGTCCTTGGTGATGCCGGCATTGTTGACGAGGATGTCGACGCCTTCGAGATCGGCCTCCGCCTTCTGGCCGAGTGCCTTGACGTCGTCACGATTGGAAAGATCGGCCGGGAAAAGCTTGACCCGGTCGCCCAGTTCGGCGGCCAGCGCCTCCAGTTTCTCGATACGTGTGCCGTGCAGGCCGACGATGGCGCCCTGGGCATGCAGCACGCGGGCGATCGCCTCGCCGATGCCTCCCGATGCGCCGGTGACGAGCGCCTTGCGGCCGGTCAATTCGAACATTCTTGCCTCCTGATCTGAGCGAACACCCTTCGCATGGAGCGGGGTCAAATCGCCAGTTGATTATGCAAGCGCCGCCAGCGCCGCCTCGACATCCGCCGCGGATCCGATGGCAGCGGTGGCAATATCGCGGTTGATGCGGCGAGCCAGCCCCGACAACACCTTGCCGGCGCCCACTTCGTAAAGTGTGCCGACGCCGTTGCTGCCGAACCACTCCACCGTTTCGCGCCAGCGCACGCGCCCGACCACCTGTTCGACGAGGCGGCGGGCAATCTCGTCGGGATCGCTCGTCGGGGTCACCGTAACATTAGAGACCAGCGGCACGGCGGGCGCACTCTTAGTCACGGCCGCCAGCGCCTCCCGCATGATCTCGGCCGCAGGCTTCATCAATGCCGAATGGAAGGGCGCCGAGACCTGCAGCATCAGCGCCCGCTTGGCGCCCTTCTCCGTGCATAGCTTCGCCGCCAGTTCGACCGCCGGCCTGGCGCCGGAGATCACCAGCTGGCCGCCGCCATTGTCATTGGCGATCTGGCAAACCAAGGCTTGTGCGGGATCTTTAGCCGCGCCTTGAGCGGCCTCTGCGCAAGCGGCCTCGACGTCGGCCTGTTCCAGCCCGATGATCGCCGCCATGGCGCCCTCGCCGGCCGGTACAGCCGCCTGCATGGCATTGCCGCGGATACGCAACAGCCGGGCGGCGTCGGCGACCGAAACGAAACCGGCGGCCGCAAGTGCCGAATATTCACCGAGCGAGTGGCCGGCGACATAGGTGACCTTGCCGTCCAGGGAGAAGCCGCGCGCCTCCAGCGCCCGGACTGCGGCAAGTGACACCGCCATCAGCGCCGGCTGGGCATTGGCGGTCAGCGTCAGCGTCTCATCCGGGCCTTCCCAGATCAGCTGCGATAGTTTTTCGCCGAGCGCGTCGTCGACTTCCTCGAAGATCCGCCGCGATTCCACAAAAGTATCGGCGAGGTCCTTGCCCATGCCGACAGCCTGGCTGCCCTGCCCCGGAAAGGTGAATGCGATGGCCATCGTCGGCTCCCAGCTGCTGGTTCTCGTTGCCTGTGGCGCAAGGCGTGCGGCCAAGTCAAGTCCAACCTTGACCGCACAATGTCGGCCGAGTGCCTGTTTCGGCAGGCTTTTTGGCGATCACTCATGATGAAAACCGCTCACGATTTGTTTGCTGGCTCTTCTTATTTCCGCCGCAGACGCTAGGCTTTGCGTGACAGTTCGATGACAATCGAGTGACGCTTTTGTTGCGGGCCGGGGAACTATTGAAGTGGCAAAGACCAAGCAGAGCGCAGCCGAGGCGGCGCCACAATTTCTTGAAGGCGATCCGTCGACCGGCTATCTGCCGGCGCGCAGATGGCCTGTCATCCGCTATGGCCTTATCAGCTTGCTGGCTGCGGCCATCCTGGTGTTTGCCATCGAACTGATCGTGCGCGGCAACTTTGCCGGCACCATTGATTTCTTTCTGCAGCCTTTCAAACCCGGCTGGACCACGATCATCATTTTTGCGCTGATCCTCATCGGCCTCGACGCCGTGCTCGGCCGCAGCCATCAGAGCCTGATGATCGTCGCGCCGCTGACATTGTCGCTGGCGTTCGTCGGCCACCAGAAGTCGCTCTATCTCGGCGATCCGCTCTATCCGACCGATTTCCTCTATTCCCGGCAGATCGTGGCACTGATGCCGCTCCTGGTACGCGATCGCCCGGGAACCGCCATTGCCCTGGCGATCGGCATTGTCGGCGGGCTGTCGCTGCTCGTCTATGGCTGGCGGCTATGGCGCCGCCGCGTTCCGGCACTCAGCCACAAGGGCCGCCTTGCCCGGCTGACGCTGACGGTGCCGCTGATCGCCTTCTTCGTCTCCATCATGGACTATGCCACTTTCTCGTGGACGCGCGACCGGCTGCAGATCATCCCGATCATGTGGGACCAGAAGGAAAACTATGCCTCAAACGGTTTTGCGCTCGCCTTCGCGCTGAACGTCCCGATGGCCCACGTCTCGGCGCCGCCCGGCTATTCCGACAAGGCGATCGAAGCGATAGGCAAACCGCAGGTAACGGCCTCGGTACCCGCCGAGAAGCCCGACATCATCGTCGTCATGAGCGAATCCTTCTGGGATCCGACCAAGCTGCCCGGCGTCACCATCACACCCGACCCTATCCCCAATGTGCGGGCACTGCGCACGGGCTACATGTTCTCGCCCGAATTCGGCGGCATGACGGCCAACATCGAGTTCGAGGCCCTGACCGGCTTTTCCAACGCCTTCCTGCCGGCGGGCAGCATTCCCTACCAGCAATATGTGCGGACACCGACCCCCTCGCTGGCGACCTTCCTGAAAAGTCAGGGCTACCGCGCGCGTGCCATCCATCCCGGAACCAACTGGTTCTGGAACCGGGGAGCCGTCTATGCCGATTTCGGCTTCAACGACTTCAAGTCCGAGGAGACGTTGCCGCCCATGCAAAAACGCGGACCGCTCGCGTCGGACGCAGCTATGACGGACGAGATCATCCACGAGGCTGATACTAGCGCCGAGCCGGTCTTCTTTTTCGCCGTCAGCCTGCAGAACCACGGACCATATGAGCCGTATCGCTATAACAATCCGACCCACAAGGTGCAGGCGCCGATCAGCCAATGGGCGCGTGAATCGCTGTTGAGCTATGCCGAAGGCTCTTCCGACGCGGACCGCGGCCTCGAGCGGCTGATCGAATGGGCGAAGAAACGCGAGCGGCCGACCGTCATTGCCTTCTTCGGCGACCATCTGCCGCCACTTGGGCCGGTCTACGTCGAGACCGGCTTCCTGAAGGACAATGTCGCGCCGCGCAAGGAGGCGGCCGACCAGATGCTGCTGCACCACCAGACGCCGTTGATCGTCTGGTCGAACCGCGGCGGCCCGGCCGAGGATCTAGGCGCCGTCAGCCCGGCCTTTCTGCCCTACCATATCCTCAAGACGGCCGGCATCAGTCATCCCTATTACACCGGCTTCCTCGGCCAGTTGCGGGATCGCTACCGCGTTATCGATCGCAATTTGCTTTTGGCACCGGGGGGCGACGCCACCCCCGATTGGTCGCGTCAGAAAGAGATCGATCCGGCGATCCGCGACTTCCGTCTGCTGCAATACGACATGATGTTCGGCAAGCGCCATGCGGCGCCCGATTTTTTCCCTGAAACCACAGGCAAAGTGGCTGCACACACGAGTTGAGCAGTGGCGGCGGGAGAGCGGCCGACGTCGTTCAGTTCGTCAAGTGCAGTTGCGAAATCGAGCTTCCGATCTTCAAGAAGACGCTTTCGAGCTGACTGACGTCGTTGGTCGGGTAATAGTCCGACGGCGACGATGCGCAGGCCTCGTAGAGCTTGCGGTTGGCTGCGGTGTCGGCCTGCAGCAGCACTGTGAAGATCTGCACGTCCTGCTTCTTCAACGTGTTGCATACATTGGTTGTCCAATCGTCGACATTGCGCGCAGCCGCGGTCTGGTCGCTGGAGCCAAACCGACCCGAGGCCAGGAATCCGTAAGAGCCATAGTCCGACTTCTGTGGCGTATCCTTCGCGCCATAGACAACATTCTCGCCGTCTGTGAGCAGCAGCACCGTTTTGGTCGTGCCTGACGCCCTGAAAGGCGCGCCGTCGCTGTAAGGCGGTTCCGGCGAGAGCACCCGCATCCCCCATGACAAGCCTTCCGAAACATTGGTCCCCGAACCGTTCCATTCGATCATCTCACCGACGGCCTTACGCAACTTGTCGAAATCGTCGGTCAGCGGCACTATCGGCGTCGGGCAGGCCCGGTTTGGGCCGATAGTCAGCGGGCCTCTCTTGTCGTTGATCAGTTTCATCGTCGAAAAACTGTACTTCGCCATGTCGCCGGTGAGGCCGGGAAGCAGGGAGATAACGGTATCGTCGAGATAGGAATTGTTGTAGCCGGTCGCTGAATTGCCGTAGGAGCTGTTTGGATTTTTAGCGTTACCTGGATCGTCCGGCGCGAAATAGGGTACAAACAGGGTGTCCGGTTTGTTTTGGTCGGGCGAAATGTCGGAAACATTGTTGGTTCCGGGCCGCGCTTCGACGCAGCCTCTCCATTCGACGCCCAATTGCTTGAACAGGTCCATATGGTTGACGCGCTTGCCGCCGACCAAGGGGAAATTGGCGCCATTGTTCGGCGATTTGCCGGCCATGTCGATCCAGGCCGGATCGTAGTCCTCGCCCTTGACGTTGACCGCGGTGACGAACGGCACCACCGCGACACGTACACTGCGCGTCGGCGACTTCGCCGCTTCGAGCATATCGATCAGGGCCGTCGCCGCCGTCCGCAATGCGCCGATGCGATCGTTGCTGGCCATCGACCCGGTATTGTCGAGCACCAGCACGACTTCGAGCTGATTGGTCGATTCGACGGCGCCTGCATCGACGGTGATGCGCTTGTCGTTGCCGAACAGGAAGGCGAAGTTCAAATCGACGTCCGCCGTGGCGACAGCCTTTGTCTGGATGTAATTGAGGCCCCTTTCCACGGTAAGCGTCGCTTCGGCGTTCATCAACTCGCTGTGGCTTGCGACATTGGTCTGGAAGTAGCGATCGAAGACGTCCTTGCGCGAGGCCTCGATGTCGCCGAGATGCGAAGATGCAAGGTTCGCGGCATCGAGCGCGTTCTGCAAGCTGACCTTGGCCCTCATCAAGGTGGACACGTCCACGGCAAAGGCGACGGCGGTCAGAACCGCAGGCAGCCCGAACGCCAGCATCAGGGCAAAGTTGCCGCTCTTCGAACGGCAGAATTTGTCGAAAAGCATTTTTATCCCCAAAACCGCCTTGCTGCCGACCTCGCGCAGACCGTTTGGTTTTGCATCCGCATGATGAACGACGGGTTGCCGCCACGCCCGCCGGTGCTGGAACTTCGCATGGTGGTTAAGGGCCGGTTTCAAAAAATCCGTAAAACCTTGCCTCGAGGCCCGTGGCGCTCTGGACGGTAGGGCCGTTTGCTCCGTGGTTTGGCCTTGCTTTGCGGTCAAATTCCTGTATAGACGCTCGCAATCTGCCGGTCCTTGCTGGGGGCTGAACGGAGGGCCGGAGGTTTTTCTAAACCTTCGCGTGAAGCCAGAAGCGCTTCCGCCTCCCGTGTCTCCGCTCTCGACCGTCTCGTCATGCTCCTTTCTTCCCCGCCTTCGCAAGGATTGCGGGTCAGAGAAGTTGCAGAGGCTTTTGCCGCCGGGAACCGGGAGAGAAACGAAGAAAGGCACGAACACTATGGCTCTATACGAACATGTGTTTCTTGCCCGGCAGGACCTCTCGCAGCAGCAGGTCGATGCGCTTGTCGAACAGTACAAGGGCGTCATCACCGCGAATGGCGGGTCCGTCGGCCGGGTCGAGAACTGGGGACTGAAGTCCCTCACCTACCGGGTCAACAAGAACCGGAAGGCATATTATACACTCATGGACATCACCTGCCCGCCGGCCGCGCTCAATGAAATGGAGCGCCAGATGGGCCTGTCCGAGGACGTACTGCGTTTCCTGACCATCAAGGTCGATGCGCATGAGGAAGGTCCGTCGGCAATGATGCAGAAGCGCGAAGAGCGCTCGGAACGCGGCGGCTTCGGCGATCGCGACCGTGGCGATCGTGGCCCGCGCTCATTCGGTGACCGCGATCGCGGGGACCGTGGTGATCGTCCGCCGCGCAGCTTCGGCGATGGCGGTGCCGATCGTGGCCCGCGCCGTCCGCGCGAAGGCTTTGAAGGAGCCGCAGAATAATGGTCGACATCAATCAGATCCCAACCCGGCGCCCCTTCCATCGTCGCCGCAAGACTTGCCCATTCTCCGGCGCCAATGCGCCGAAGATCGACTACAAGGACGTGCGGCTTCTGCAGCGCTACATTTCGGAGCGCGGCAAGATCGTGCCATCGCGCATCACCGCCGTCAGCCAGAAGAAGCAGCGCGAACTCGCCAAGGCGATCAAGCGCGCCCGCTTCCTCGGCTTGCTGCCTTACGTGGTTCGCTAAATCTACGCGGGCGGTTCGCCGCCCGCTTTTTTTCACGGCCACGACGGGCGTAGCCGGATCGAACACCAAATCCCGGGTTGGATTTCGACGAGAGATCCTAACTGCCGCGACAGGCAGGACAGCGACAAAGGCGGCGACGCCCAAGCTTCCTGACCTGTCCCAGACAATTCGGCGCCGATCCTGAGGATAGCGCCCAAGCGAAGGAACAAAACCATGGAAGTCATTCTTCTCGAACGCGTTTCCCGCCTCGGCCAGATGGGTGATACCGTCAAGGTCAAGGATGGGTTCGCCCGCAATTTCCTGCTGCCGCAAGGCAAGGCGCTGCGCGCCAACGAAGCTAACAAGAAGAAGTTCGAGGGACAGCGGGCCCAGCTCGAAGCTCGCAACCTGGAGCGCAAGTCCGAGGCCGCGCAGATTGCCGAAAAGCTCGACGGCAAGAGCTTCATCGCCGTGCGCTCGGCCGGCGAAACCGGTCAGCTTTATGGTTCGGTCTCGACGCGCGACATCGCCGAGCTGGTGACGGCGGAAGGTTTTTCGGTCAACCGCAACCAGATCCTGCTCAACCAGCCGATCAAGACCATCGGCGTTACGAATGTGGCGATCGCGCTGCATCCGGAAGTCGAGGTCACCATCACGCTCAACATTGCCCGCACGGCCGACGAAGCCGAGCGCCAGGCCAAGGGCGAAACGCTGACCACCGCCGAAGCCATCTACGGTGAGGACATCAACGATAATGCGCGGCCGGAAAACTTCTTCGATCCGAATGCGGAGTTCGAGGGCGGCGAAGACAACGGCTGATCGTCATTCGTCGGCATTCGCCGGCTAATCGCTATTCTGGACCAATGCCCGGGCCTCGTACCCGGGCATTTTTATGCCAAATGGAACTTTTCGAACCCCTATATCTTGATGCAGAATAAGACAGCCTGTCTGACCGAGAGGGGACATTTGGTCATGAATATTCTGCTGAAACGCGTTCTCGACCGCCTGGTCCGCACAGGCAATCTCAAGGTGACAGGGCCGCAAGGCTCGATGGTGACTTTCGGTGACGGCAGCGGCGAGCCGGTGCACATGCACATCAAGACAAGGCATGCCGAGCGAGCAATAACCTTCGACCCGATGCTGGCGGTGCCTGAAGCCTACATGGACGGTGAACTCGACATTCTCGAGGGCGGCGTGCTTGGGGTGATGCGGATTGCCTTCCAGAACATGGGCAGCGGCGGTATCGATGCCACCTGGTCGAAGGCGATCGAAGGTCTGCGCCACGCCTTCCGGCGCCTGCAGCAGATCAACACGGCGTCGCGGGCGCGCCGCAACGTGCAGCGCCATTACGATCTGTCGGGCGACCTCTACCGCCTCTTCCTCGATGAGGATATGCAATATTCCTGCGCCTATTTCGAGCAGCCGGATATGACGCTCGACGAGGCACAAGCGGCCAAGAAGCGCCATATCGCCGCCAAGCTCAGGCTGAAGGCCGGCCAGACGGTTCTCGACATCGGCTCCGGCTGGGGTGGGCTTGGCCTCTATCTCGCCAAGGCATTCGACGTCGACGTACAGGGCGTGACGCTGTCGACCGAGCAGCACGGCGTCGCCACCGACCGCGCCCATGCGCAAGGCCTGCAAAACCGGGTGCATTTCGACATCAAGGACTATCGCGAGCTCAATGAGCGTTTCGACCGCATCGTCTCCGTCGGCATGTTCGAGCATGTCGGGGTCAATCATTTCCGCACCTTCTTCGACAAGTCGGCGACGCTGCTGAAGCCGGACGGCGTCATGCTGCTGCACACGATCGGCCGCTCCGGCGTGCCGTGGGCAACCAGCGCCTTCATCCGCAAGTACATCTTCCCGGGCGGCTACATCCCGTCGCTCTCCGAAGTAATGCCGGCCATCGAAAAATCGGGGCTCGTCGTCACCGACATCGAGGTTCTGCGGCTGCATTATGCCGAGACACTGAAGCATTGGGGCGAGCGCTTTGCGGCCAACCGCGACAGGGCCAAGGCGATTTATGACGAGCGCTTCTGCCGTATGTGGGAGTTCTATCTTGCCGCCTCGGAAGCTGCCTTCCGCTGGCAGGATCTGGTGATCTTCCAGATCCAGATTGCCAAGAAGAACGACACGCTGCCGGTGACGCGCGACTACATGGCCAGTTGCGAGAAGGCGCTGGAGATGCGCGATCTTGGACGTCGTGAAAAGGCCCCGGCGGCCAAGCCTGCTCGCCGCCGCAAGGTGGCGGATCCGGAGTAGACGATCGGCGATCGCGCCATTGCCGCTTGCCATTGCCGGCTGGCACGCTGAAAAGGGTCCCGTCAACGCGGGACCTTTTTCATGACCTACCTCCTCTACGTCGCCGCCGCACTTGCCGAGATCGCCGGCTGCTTTTCGTTCTGGGCGTGGTGGCGGCTGGAAAAATCGCCGCTGTGGTTGGCGCCCGGTCTCGTCTCGTTGGTGCTATTCGCGTGGCTGCTGGCGCTGGTCGACACCAGCGCGGCGGGCCGGGCCTACGCCGCCTATGGCGGCATCTACATTGCCGCCTCGCTGGCCTGGTTGTGGCTGGCGGAAGGCGTGCACCCCGACCGTTGGGATCTTGCCGGTGCCGCGATCTGCATCGTTGGCGCCTCGGTCATTCTGCTCGCACCTCGGACCGCGTGAGCGATGGAACTGCCCGTCCTACTCAGACAAGGCGTCGACCGCCTTCTCGAACAGGTGCCGCTGCCGATGCTTAAGCAAGCGGCAAAGACGCTGTCGGACCGCTACCGCGCCGAGTTGCGCGACGGCCGCCTGCACATGGCCGAAGACATGGCGGTGAAGGCCTATCTGGCAACGCGGCTGCCGGCGACCTATGCTGCCGTTCGCGCCAGCCTCGATGCGGTAAGCGAGGCGCGGCCCGATTATGCTCCGAGAACCCTGCTCGATGTCGGCGCCGGCCCTGGCACGGTGCTTTGGGCCACAATCAATCTCTGGCCCGATCTCGAACAGGCGGTGCTGCTCGAGGCCGGCGCCGCGGTGCGGCGGGTCGGCGAGGCGCTTGCCGCGGATGCGATCACGGCCAGGACCGCCTGGCGGACTGGCGACGTCACCATCGACCTGGTCGATCTCGAGCCGGCCGAGCTGGTGACTTCAGCCTATGTGCTGGATGAGATCGCGCCGGCATCGCTGGCAAAACTCGTCGACCGGCTCTGGCAGTTGACCGCAGACACGCTGCTGGTCGTCGAGCCGGGCACGCCGGCCGGCTGGCAGCGTATCCTTGCCGTGCGGCGGCAGCTGATCGAGGCGGGGGCGCACGTGCTTGCGCCCTGCCCGCATGAGGCGCCTTGCCCGCTCGTCGCTCCCGACTGGTGCCATTTCGCCCGCCGCGTCGCCCGCTCGCGCCTGCACCGTCTGGCCAAGGATGCCGAGGTGCCGTGGGAGGACGAGAAATTCATCTTTGTCGCGGCCTCCCGCCATCCGGCCGCTCCGCCTCGCGCGCGAGTGATCGCACCGCCGAAATCGGGCTCGGGCAAGGTCTTGCTGAAGCTTTGCGAACAGGATGGGAGTGCTACCGAGCGACTGTTCACCAAGCGCGACGGCGAGACGTTCAAGGCCGCGCGGCGACTGGACTGGAGTGATGCCTTGCCGGAATGACCGGCAGCTATTTTCCTGTTTTGTTCTCGCCTGAGAACGGCTAAGCTCGCCATCTTGATTCGAGTCAATCGAGATTCTTTCCACCGAAAGATCCTGGCTGTGAATCGCGGGCATCAAAGTTGGTTGGTTGGGGACTGATGCAGATAAGTCATCACCGACTTGTCTCGTTCTGATATCGAGAGACGGGGATCAGGACCGGGGACATCATGGCAGAGGCAGCACGAAAATTCGGCGTGGCGGAAACACCGCTCTATCGCGAGGCGCCGAACAATATCGAGGCCGAGCAGGCGCTGCTCGGCGCCATACTGGTCAACAACGATGCCTTCTACCGTGTCTCCGACTTCCTGAAGCCCGGCCATTTCTACGAGCCGCTGCATAGAAAAATCTTCGAGGTCGCGGCCGAGCTCATCCGCATGGGCAAGATCGCGACGCCGATCACGCTGAAGACCTTCCTGCCGGCCGACGAGAAGGTCGGCGACATGACGGTGGCGCAATATGTCGTGCGGTTGGCGGTCGAGGCGGTCACGGTGGTCAACGCAACCGACTATGGCCGCGCCATCTACGATCTGGCGACGCGGCGCGCGCTGATCACTGTCGGCGAGGACATGGTCAACATCGCCTATGACGCGCCGGTCGACATGTCGCCCTCCGACCAGATCGAGGATGCCGAGCGGCGCCTGTTCGAATTGGCCGAAACCGGCCGCTACGATGGCGGCTTCGAAAGCTTCACCGATGCCGTCAAGACCGCCGTCGACATGGCCAATGCCGCCTATATGCGTGACGGGCATTTGTCGGGCGTCGCCACCGGCTTGCGCGACCTCGACCGCCGCATGGGCGGCCTGCAGTCGTCCGACCTGATCATCATTGCCGGCCGCCCCGGCATGGGCAAAACCTCGCTCGCCACCAACATCGCCTTCAACATCGCCGAGGCGTATGTCCCGGCGCAGCAGGCGGACGGGTCGTTCAAGGCTGCCAATGGCGGCGTCGTTGGCTTCTTTTCGCTCGAAATGTCGTCCGAACAGCTGGCCACCCGCATTATTTCCGAACAGACGGAAATCCCGTCGTCGAAAATCCGCCGCGGCGAGATCAGCGAGATGGATTTCGAAAAGCTGGTCGCCTGCTCGCAGACAATGCAGAAAATCCCGCTGTTCATCGACCAGACCGGCGGCATTTCCATCGCTCAGCTGTCGGCCCGCGCGCGTCGCCTGAAGCGCCAGCGCGGCCTCGACGTCATCGTCATCGACTATATCCAGCTGATGCAGGGATCGAGCGCGAAATCGTCGCAAAACCGCGTCCAGGAGATCACCGAGATCACGACCGGCCTCAAGGCACTGGCCAAGGAGCTGGCGGTGCCGATCATTGCGCTGTCGCAGCTGTCGCGCCAGGTTGAGAGCCGCGACGACAAGCGCCCGCAGCTCTCGGATCTCCGCGAATCGGGCTCCATCGAGCAGGACGCCGACGTGGTGCTGTTCGTCTACCGCGAGGAATATTATCTGAAGAACCGCGAGCCGAAGCCAGGCACCGACGAATACATCAAATGGGAACACGAGATGAACGAGATGCGCGGCAAGGCCGAGGTCATCGTCGCCAAGCAGCGCCATGGGCCAACCGGATCCGTCAGCCTCGCCTTCCAAGGCGAATTCACCCGCTTCTCGGACCTTGCCGAGGAACATCATTTGCCGGATCGGTTCGAGTAGCTTTTTGACCAACCGTCGCGCTCCGTCACACCCCCCTCTGGCCTGCCGGCCATCTCCCCCGCAAGGGGGGAGATCGGCAGTTTTGCCGCCGGCTCTCTTCCTGCGACATCAGAGATTGGCGACAGCGTCGATGACAGCCAATCTCCCCCCTTGCGGGGGAGATGTCCGGCAGGACAGAGCGGGGTGGGCCGGATCGCCGAGCCTCGGCAATTGGCAAGCGACGCGACGCTGATGGCCAAATCCCGCATTCAGTTCATCTGCCAGAATTGCGGTTCGGTGCATCAGCGCTGGGCCGGCAAATGCGATGCCTGCGGCGAGTGGAACACGCTGGTCGAGGAAGGCACGTCGGGCGGCATAGGTTCCGGCCCGGCGAATACGCGCAACGCCCGCAAGGGCCGCCCGGTGGTGCTGACCAGCCTCTCCGGCGACATCGAGGATGCGCCGCGCATCGTCTCCGGCATCGGCGAGCTCGACCGCGCCACGGGCGGCGGCTTCGTGCGCGGCTCGGCGCTGCTGGTCGGCGGCGATCCAGGCATCGGCAAATCGACGCTGCTCACCCAGGCCGCTGCCGCACTGGCCGCAAAGGGCCACCGCATCGTCTATGTCTCGGGTGAAGAAGCGGTCGCCCAGATCAGGCTGCGCGCCCAGCGGCTCGGCGTCGCCGGCGCCCCGGTCGAACTCGCCGCCGAGACCAATGTCGAGGACATCCTCGCCACCATCGCCGACGGCAAGCGGCCGGATCTGGTCATTCTCGATTCGATCCAGACGCTGTGGACCGACATGGCCGATTCGGCACCCGGCACGGTCACCCAGGTGCGTGCCGCCGCCCAAGCGATGATCCGCTATGCAAAATCCACAGGAGCGGCGATCGTTCTGGTCGGCCACGTCACCAAGGAGGGCCAGATCGCCGGACCACGGGTGGTCGAGCACATGGTCGACGCGGTGCTCTATTTCGAGGGCGAAGGCGGCCACCACTACCGCATCCTGCGCACGGTCAAGAACCGCTTCGGGCCAACCGACGAGATCGGCGTCTTCGAAATGTCGGACAAAGGCTTGCGGGAAGTCGCCAACCCGTCCGAGCTTTTCCTCGGTGAACGCCATGCGAAGTCGCCGGGTGCCGCGGTTTTCGCCGGCATGGAAGGCACACGGCCGGTGCTGGTCGAGATCCAGGCGCTGGTGGCGCCGTCGACGCTGGGCACACCGCGCCGCGCCGTCGTCGGCTGGGACGGTGCCCGGCTGTCGATGATCCTGGCGGTTCTGGAAGCCCATTGCGGCGTCCGCTTCGGCACGCACGACGTCTATCTCAACGTTGCCGGCGGCTACCGCATTTCAGAGCCGGCGGCCGACCTGGCCGTGGCGGCGGCACTGGTTTCCTCGCTCACCGGTCTTGCCCTTCCCGCCGATTGCGTCTATTTCGGCGAAATCAGCCTTTCCGGTGCAGTGAGGCCGGTTGCGCATGCGCAGCAGCGCCTCAAGGAAGCCGAAAAGCTGGGTTTCGGAAGCGCGGTTCTGCCCTTGGGCAGCGAGGAACTTGCTGGTGGTAATGGGGTCGGGGGGATCGGAGCCGACACTTTCCAGCCCACCGAGCTGGCCGATCTCGTGGCGCGCATCGCCGGCTCTCGGCGCAGCCGCGCCGACGAGCAAGAGTGATGCGGCTCGTCGAGCCGTGAAAAAGAGATCGGAGTGGGGCGAAAAACATGCCGATTACGCTGCTTGACGGAATTCTCGTCGGCTTCACCCTGGTCTCGGCGATGCTCGCTATGGTTCGCGGCTTTTCGCGCGAGATCCTGTCGATCATCTCCTGGGCAGCTGCTGCTGCGGCGGCCTTCTTTTTCTACAAGCCGGTGCTGCCTTACATTCAGCCCTATATCGACAACGAAAAGGCCGCCATGGCGGCGGCCGCTGGTATCGTCTTCATTGTCGCGCTGATCGTCGTTTCCGTCATCACCATGAAGCTCGCCGACTGGATCATCGATTCCAGGATCGGCGCGCTCGATCGTACACTTGGCTTCCTCTACGGCGCGGCGCGTGGCGTCCTGGTCGTCGCTGTTGCGCTGCTTTTCTTCAATTGGCTGGCCGGCGCCAAGGCTCCAGGCTGGATTGCCAACGCCAAGTCAAAGCCGTTGCTCGAATCGATCGGCGCCAAGCTCGAAAGCCTGCTGCCCGAGGATCCGGAAAATGCCATCCTCAACAAGCTCAATCCGAATCAGCCGGCCACCGAGACGCCTCTGGCCCCCGATGCGCCTGCAGCGGAAGCCCCTGCCGCCGGCGACGACGCCGCTGCTCCAGCACCCGACGACAGCGACGCGCCGCCGGCCGACAATACGCCCGCCACGCCGGCACCTGCAAACCCGGCGCCGGCAAACTGATTTCGGCAAACTTGCCAATCTGCCGACTTGGCGAGGCTCAAGACTGACGATCATGTGAATGCCGCACGACGTGCGTTGCTTTCGATGCGCTATGACCTTATATGGCGGCTTTAGCGGAGCTTGAGCCCCCAATGGCAGCCTCAGTGGCAGACGCAGACGACGTGCTTTCCGCCGAAGCCGACGACCATTTCCACGACGAATGCGGCGTGTTCGGCATTTTCGGCCGGCAGGACGCCGCAGCCATCGTAACCCTCGGCCTGCATGCGTTGCAGCATCGCGGCCAGGAAGCGGCCGGCATCGTTTCCTATGACGGCACCCAATTCCATGTCGAACGCCATGTCGGCCTAATCGGCGACACCTTTACCAAGCAGCGTGTCATCGACAGCCTGCAAGGCAACCGTGCCATCGGCCACACACGCTATGCCACCACCGGCGGCTCCGGCCTGCGCAATATTCAGCCTTTCTTCGCCGAACTTGCCGATGGCGGCTTTGCCGTCGCTCATAACGGCAATCTCACCAACGCCATGACCGTGCAGCGCGCGCTGCAGAAGCAAGGCGCCATCTTCTCCTCCACCTCCGACACCGAGACGCTGTTGCACCTGGTTGCCACCAGCAAGGAGCGCGACCTGAATTCGCGCTTCATCGATGCGGTGCGCCAGGTCGAAGGCGCCTTCTCGCTGGTGGCGATGACGTCCAAGAAGATGATCGGCTGCCGCGACCCGCTCGGCATCCGGCCGCTGGTGCTCGGCGATCTCGACGGTGCCTGGATTCTCGCCTCGGAGACCTGCGCGCTCGATATCATCGGGGCGCGTTTCGTGCGCGACCTGAAGCCCGGCGAAATGGTCGTCGTCACTAGCAAGGGCATCGAAAGCCTGTTCCCGTTCGAGCCGCAGAAGACCCGCTTCTGCATTTTCGAATATGTCTATTTCGCGCGGCCGGATTCGTCAGTCGAAGGCCGCAACGTCTATGAAGTGCGCAAGCGCATCGGCGCCGAGCTGGCGCAGGAAAGTCCGGTCGAGGCCGACATCGTCGTGCCGGTGCCGGATTCGGGCACGCCGGCGGCGATCGGCTTTTCGCAGGCCGCGGGCATTCCGTTCGAGCTCGGCATCATCCGCAATCACTATGTCGGGCGCACCTTCATCCAGCCCGGCGATTCGATCCGCCACATGGGTGTCAAGCTCAAGCACAACGCCAACCGCCGCATGATCGAAGGCAAGCGCGTGGTGCTGGTCGACGATTCGATCGTGCGCGGCACCACCAGCCAGAAGATTGTGCAGATGGTGCGCGATGCCGGCGCCAAGGAAGTACATATGCGCATCGCATCGCCGCCGACGCGCGCCTCCTGCTTTTACGGCGTCGACACACCGGAAAAGTCGAAGCTGCTGGCGTCGCGCATGTCGGTGGAGGAGATGGCCGAGTTCATCCGCGTCGATTCGCTCGGCTTCCTATCGATCGACGGGCTCTACCGCGCCGTCGGCGAAGCCGGCCGCGACAACGAGCAGCCGCAATTCTGCGACGCCTGCTTCACCGGCCAGTATCCGACCCGGCTTGCCGACTTCGAAGGCTCCGACAATGTGCGCACGCTGTCGCTGTTAGCGGCCGGCGGGTCTTAGCAGACGTCGCTTCAATGCTGAAGCTGTTCTGGCTGGATTTTGAAGCAGGACGCCGCCACGGTTTTCCGATGGGCGTCGGCATCACCGCAGAAGACGAGACGGATGCGGTAGATCTCGCCAAAACGCGGTTGTTTGCCAGCGGAAAATTTCCGACCGCCTACAGGATCAAGATCATCCCCGATCTCGACACCCTGGGCCAGAACCATGTCAGGCCGAATATCGGCCATTACCTGCGTCGAGGAATCTGGTTTCCAACCGGTTATGATAATAACTGGTCTCCGTAACCTTTGATCTCAGAGTGACCTCATGATTTCTGCCCTCGATCTCTCCGGCCGCGTTGCGGTCGTCACGGGCGCCTCGCGCGGTATCGGCTATTTCATCGCCAGGGAGCTTGCCGCGGCCGGTGCACATGTGATTGCGGTTGCCCGCACCGTCGGCGGGCTGGAAGAGCTCGACGACCAGATCAAGGCAGGTGGCGGACAGGCGACGCTGGTACCGCTCGATCTTGCCGACATGGCGGGGATCGACCGGCTGGGCGGCGCCATACACGAGCGCTGGGGCAAGCTCGACATACTGGTCGCCAACGCCGCTGTGCTCGGCGTCATCGCCCCGATCGGCCATGTCGAGGCGAAGACCTTCGAGAAGGTGATGACCATCAACGTCACTGCAACATGGCGGCTGACCCGCTCGGTCGACCCGCTGCTGCGGCTCTCCGATGCCGGCCGTGCTATCGTGCTGAGCTCCAGCCTTGCCCACTCCGCACGCGCCTTCTGGGCGCCTTATGCGGCGTCGAAGGCGGCGGTCGAGGCCATGACGCGTTCATGGGCACATGAGACCGAAAACCTGCCGCTCAGGGTCAACGCCGCCGATCCGGGGGCAACGCGCACCGCGATGCGGGCGCAGGCCGTACCGGGCGAGGATCCGGAAACGCTGCCGCACCCTTCGGAGATCGCCAAGCGTATCGTGCCGCTTGCCAGCCCCACGCTCAAGGAGACGGGGCTGATCTTCCAGGCCAAGCACAACCGCTTTGTCGCCTACCGGCAGCCGGAGTAAGCGGCCTAACATCACGCGGCTGTGATGCCGTGGCTTAAGGCCGCGCTTTGGCCCGGCTTTCCCCGCCGGGCCGGAGTTGCTAGGATCGTGCGACTCCCAAAACAAGCAGAGCGAGGAAATACCCATGGCGGCACCGAGCGTAGCGTTAGTCTGGTATCTGGTGATCGCCGGCCCGCAAGGCGGCATGGTCGTGTTGCCCAGCACATTCGACACCCGCGAACAGTGCACCTTCGCCATAACCGAATACCAGAAGCAACCGACGCCAGCCGGCTGGTCGGTGCAGTGCGTGCCGAGCGCCTCTCCCTTCGCCGATGAGGGCGACGCCGAGGAGCCGTCGGCGCAGTAGGACAGCGTGATCTCCCCCCTTGAGGGGGGAGATGGCCGACAGGCCAGAGGGGGTTGGTCCGACCGGGCTCGGCCTGCTGCAGCGGTTGGCGCTTCATGCGCGACAACCCCCTCTGCCCTGCCGGGCATCTCCCCCTCAAGGAGGGAGATCAGCAGCCTCAGCGTCGCGCGCTTACCGTCAGCTCCGGCTTCTGGCTGATGGTCTGGAACACCACGCAATAGCGCTCGGTCAGCTTGAGCAGCGCATCGATACGCTCCTGCGGCTCGTCGGTATCGAGGCCGAATGTCAGCCGGATGGCGCGGAAGCCAACCGGCGCATCTCTCGCCACGCCAAGCGTGCCGCGAAAGTCGAGATCGCCTTCGGCTTCCACTGTAGCGGCCCCAACCTGGAATTCCAGCGCCGTCGCCACCGCCTTCAGCGTGACGCCGGCGCAAGCCACCAGCGCCTCCAGCAGCATGTCGCCGGAGCAGAGTTCGAGCCCGGTGCCGCCGGTCGCTGGATGCAGCCCGGCAATGGCAATCGCCCTGCCCGTTTCAACCTTGCAGGCGATCGATTGGTCGTCGATCGATCCCTTGGCCCTAAGGGTAATCAGCGCGCGCGAGGCGTCGTCGCGATAGGCCTCCTTCAGCGGCGTCTGCATGGCCTTCAATGCGATCGCGTCCATTTCATTTCTCTCCCATAGTTGCCTGGCTTCGCTGCTTAACGGCGGTGTCGCCTGCCCCAAACGCAAGTCCCGGCTGGCGTAGCGCTTGGCAGGGTTTTGCCCGTATAGCCTGACGATACGGGAGCATCCAACGCCTTCAAACCCTCTCTCGCAACACATTCGTAAGGCCGCCGGACATATGGCCGATATCGCCATCCTCGAAACCCGCGAAAGGGTTTCGCCGGCATCCTGTTCACCGGGGCTGCCGGTCTGCTGTTTCGACGCCCCGATCAAGCTGACACTATGGTGTCAGGACGGGGCAGAGTAGGCTGGTGAGAGATGACGGAATTGCTGGACATGCCAGGCACAGTGGAAAGCGCCCGCGAACGTACCCTCGGCATCATCCTGGTCTCGGCATCGGCGGCCGTCTTCGGCCTCACCGGCGTGCTGACCAAATCGATCCATGCCGACCCGCTGACCATTACCTGCTGGCGCGGCTTCGTCGGCTCGATCCTGATCAGCCTCTATGTGCTTTGGCGCCGCCAGCGCTCCGGCGGTCGCGACAGCTTGCGGCTCGGCTGGCGAGGCTGGCTGCTGGCGATCGAGGGCGCGCTCGCCAGCATCGCCTTCATCTCGGCGTTCAAGTTCACCTTTGTCGCCAATGTCGCGATCATCTATGCCACCGCACCGTTCGTCACCGCGCTGCTGGCACTCCTGTTGGTCCGCGAGCCGTTCCGGCTGCAGACGCTTGCCGCCGCCGCCGTGTCACTATGCGGTGTGGCGATCATGGTCTGGTCCGGCTTCGGCACCGGCCATTTGTTCGGCGACGGGCTGGCGCTGCTGATGACGATCGGCAGCGCGCTCTACATGATCATGGTGCGCGCCTTCCGCGACACGCCGGTGGTGTGGGCGGGTGCCGTGTCGGCGTTCCTTCTGTTCGTGCTCGGCTGGTTCATCACCGATCCGCTGGCTGTCTCGGCCAGGGACGCTGTGCTTCTTGCCACCTTCGGCGCCTCGTTCGCGCTGGCCTCGATCCTGTGGACGGAGGGCACCCGGCTTATTCCGGCGGCCGAGTCCGGATTGCTGGGCTCGGCAGAAGTGCCATTCGCGATCCTGTTTGCCTTCCTGTTCCTGGCGGAGATTCCGCCGGCAGCCAGCATGGTCGGCGGCGCCATCGTGCTTTGCGCGGTGTTCGCTCACGCTGGCCGCGACTGGCTGATGGCGAGGCAGCGCGCAGCGGATGCACGACCAATCCTCGCCGCGTCCGAGCGCGAATTGGTGGTCCGATCACGAGAAATCCGGTCCTGAAAATTAATTTGAAAAGTCATGGAACCATCATAGGGCTCAGGCATTATGGCTGCGACGGGCCACCCCAAGTCCCCCCAAACCCCTCGGCCCGTCCTACTCAGAAGCCGACCGCAAGGTCGGCTTTTTCTTTGCTGGCTCAATTGGCCAAGGCCAGGTTGCCGCTCAACAACGCGGCCAGATCCTGCGCCGGCCGGTCGGCATCCTCACGCAAGCGGACGGCGAATGCGGCGACCGGCACCGGCGGCAGATCAAGATCGCGCGGCGCCTCGACGATGCCGGAATGAGCGAAGCGCGCCGTCCTCAACGTCAAGGCGATGCCGGCGCGCACCGCCGTGCGCAGGCCGGCAAGGCTGGCACTGCCGGCAGCAATGCGGTAGCGACGGCCGGCCGCATCGAGTGCACTTGTCGCCGCTTCGCGAAACCCGCAATGGGGATCGAGCAGCGCCAATGGCAGTTCGTCGTGGCGGGTGGCCAGCCCGTTCTGTGAGCAAAGCCAGATCATTGGTTCCTTGAGCACACCGACTTCGTCCCGTGTCGGCACCTGCCGCATGGCAATGGCCAGATCAAGGGTGCCGGCCTGCAAAGCCTGCGCCAGTTCGGCGGAACGGCCGACGCGCAGTTCGATCCTGACGCGCGGATGGCTGACAGCAAAAGCCCTGAGCAGCTGCGGCAAGCCGCTGTCGGCGAAATCCTGCGTCGTGCCGATGGCGACGCGCCCGTCGGCGTGCGCCCCTTTGAGGGCCAGCCACGCCTCGCGATGCGCGGCAAGGATGCGACGCGCGTGGCCGGCCAGATCCTCGCCTGCCGGCGTCAGGCCGCGCCCTCGCCCCTGCGGCACCAGCAGCGGTTCGCCGACAACATCCTCCAGCCGCTGCATCTGCGCGGTCACTGCGGACGGCGAGCGGCCGACGATCGACGCAGCCCGCGCCAGGG
Organism: Mesorhizobium sp. M0166; assembly: GCF_040322255.1. NCBI lineage: Bacteria > Pseudomonadati > Pseudomonadota > Alphaproteobacteria > Hyphomicrobiales > Phyllobacteriaceae > Mesorhizobium > Mesorhizobium sp. M0166. Next base: position 57,117 of record NZ_JAMYTD010000020.1, read on the forward strand.
AACCGCCATCGACGAAAGCGAGGAAAGTCTTGAGGAGGTCGGGATCGAACATCTGCATAATTCGATATTATCAAAGTGTTTATCAAAAACAATTCGATTTTTTTGATCAAAGGACGATGGCATGATTTTCTCGACGGCAAAGAGACGCCGCTTGAAACCCAGGAGAAGAAATATGCCGATCATCAATGTCAGCGTTACCGGCAAGCCTGATGCCGCTTTGTCCGCCGCCATTGCCAAGGAGGTGACCGAACTGACGGCCACGCATCTGCGCAAGGACGCGACGATCACAGCTGTTGCCATTTCCTATCACGACCCCGAGCACTGGTTCGCCGGCGGCAAGTCGCTGGCCGAGCATGGCACCAACACGGCCTGGCTCGACATCAAGGTTGTCGACGGCACCAACACCAAGCTCGAACTGGAGGCGTATCTGCAGGCAATTTTCGCGGCATTCGGCCGGCTGCTGGGTAAGGTGCATGAGGAAAGCTACGCCCTCGTGCATGAAGTGCCTGCGGCCGCCTATGGCTTTGGCGGCAAGACGCAGGAATTCCGCTTCATCAGCGGAAGGATGAAAGCGGCATAGCTGCGATAGGCAGCCGAGCCGAATCAAACATAAGAGAGAAGGAAAAATGGAGCCGCATTGACGTTGATCCAACTTCGGCTAGGTTCTCACCCGAAGCGGCCACTGAAGAGCCGTGACGTGAGATCGTTGGGAGATGCGGCGATGATCCTGACACTGGCGCTGCTTGCGGGTCTTGTCGCGGCCTGGCTGCTGATCGGCGTGGTGGAGACGTTCCGCCTCGGCCTGCGTTTGAGCCAGGCGCTGCTCTACGTGCCGTTCAAGCTCGCCTATCGGATCAGCGACGAGCGCATCAAGATTGCGCGCAGGTCGGTGGCCCCGGTCATCTATGTCATCTGGCATCAGTCACGCATCGAGCCGGCGCTGATGCTGTCGCTGCTGCCGGAGGACACGCTGCACATCCTCGACCAGGCTTCGGCCAGATCGCCGTGGTTGGAGCCGTGGCGCGAGCTCGGCCGCACCATCGCCTTCAACGCCGAGCATGTCTTCGTCAGCCGCAGACTCGTGCGGGTGCTGAAAGGCAAGGGCCGGCTCGCCGTTTACCTGCCGGATGCGGTCGAGCCAGACGTCAAGTCGTTTCGGTTGTTTCGCGCCATCACCCGTATCGCCATGCAGGCCGACGCCCGCATCGTGCCGATTTTCATTGCCGGCTCACGCGGCCTGCCGGCCTCGCTGACGCCGGCGGACAAGGCGCCGCGCAATTGGTTTCCGCGGCTGTCGATCAGCGCGCTGGAGCCGATGACCGTCGCCGAGCTGGTGGCGCGGAACCCAGATCAGGCCTCCAACACCAATGCGCTGTTTGATCGCTTCGCCGAGGCCAGGCTTTTCGGCAGTGATCTCGACCGAGGGCTGTTCCTCGCCATGCGCGATGCGGCCGACCGTGTTGGCGCTTCGCACCCAATAATCGAGGACGTCATTGGCGGTGCGCTGAGCTACCGGAAAATGTTCATCGGCGCCAGGGTTTTGGGCCGACGGTTCGAGGCAATAACAGCGCCGGGCGAAGCGGTTGGGCTGCTCCTTCCCAACGCCAATGGCGTCGTGCTGTCGTTCGTCGGACTTTTGTCGTCTGCGCGGGTGGCAGCAATGATCAACTATACCGCCGGCCCGGCCAGCGTCACCGCCGCCGTCCGCACGGCGATGATCCGCACCGTGGTCTCCTCACGCGCCTTTGTCGAAAAGGCCAACCTCGCCGACATCGTCGAGGCGGTGGAAAAGGGCGGGGCGAAACTGCTGTGGCTGGAGGATGTCCGCGCAAGCGTGACCGTGCTGGACAAGGCCGCAGCCGCCTTGCTGTGGCGCTGGCCGTTGCAGCGCCAGGATGCAGCCAAGCCGGCGGTGATCCTGTTCACCTCCGGCTCGGAAGGCACGCCCAAGGCCGTGGTGCTGTCGCACCGGAACCTTCTTGCCAATGCGATGCAGGCGGAAGCCCGCATCACCATCTCGCCGGTCGACATCCTGCTCAACGTGCTGCCGGTGTTCCACTCGTTCGGCCTGACCGGTGGCACCATCCTGCCGCTGGTCACCGGCGTAAAGCTGTTCCTCTACCCCTCACCGCTCCACTATAAGCTTATTCCGGAGGTGGCGCGCAAGGTCCGGCCGACGGTGATGTTCGGCACCGACACGTTCCTCGCCAACTATGCCCGCACCGCCAAGGACGGCGATTTTTCCAGCCTGCGCTTCGTTGTCGCCGGTGCCGAGGCGGTGAAGCCGGAGACGCGCCGGGTTTACCGGGAACGCTTCCAGGCCGAGATCATCGAAGGTTTTGGCTTGACCGAGGCCGCACCGGTGGTTGCCGTCAACACCGCCATCCACGGCCGCGACGGCACGGTCGGGCGGCTGCTGCCGGCCATGCGCATGAAACTCGAACCGGTCGAAGGCATCAGCGACGCCGGCCGGCTATGGCTCGACGGGCCGAACCTGATGATGGGCTACATGACCGGCGACCGGCCTGGCGAGTTGCAGCCGCTCGAAGGCTGGCACGACACCGGCGATATCGTTTCGGTCGATCGCGAAGGCTTCATCACCATTCGCGGCCGCGCCAAGCGCTTCGCCAAGATAGCCGGCGAGATGGTATCGCTTGGTGCGGTCGAGATGCTGGTGCAGTCGCTGTGGCCCGAAGAGCATCACGCCGTGGTGGCAGTGCCGGACAAGCGGCGCGGCGAGCGCCTCGTCCTGGTCACCACCGCCGATAATGCCGATCCCAACGAATTGCGCGAATTCGGCAAAAAAGCCGGGGCGGCCGAACTGATGGTGCCGAACGACATCGTCAAGGTCGCGGAGATCCCTGTACTGGGCTCGGGCAAGACAGACTATGTCTCGACTAGAAAGCTGGCACTCGAGAGGCTGGGACTGAGCGCAGCCGCGTGAGGTTTGCTGTCGAAAACTCTAAAGCGCGTCGCGTTCGACCTGCCTTGTGCGACGCGCTTTGGATTCTTGCTTTTATGCATGCCGTTATCGCAAAACCGCTGCACACTTTTGCGCGACATGCATCAGAAGACCACCACCGACAACAGCAGAATGGCGCCGACGGCCATCATCAGCAGGCCCGGCCAGTTCTGCGACAGGCCGAGAAAACGGAGCCCGCGCCGCCGCGGCTCCAGGGTTGGACCTGGTGTTGCGAGATTGGGCGTCGCACTATCCGGCGCGGTGGAGACAGCGGCCGGCTCACTAAGCCGCCCGCGCATGATGGCAGCAACCGCCATATAGACGAGGCCGGCGACAGTCAGTAACGCGCCGATGAGGATGACAGCCATTTCTCCTCGTTTCCGATGGTTCTGCGCCCGATGCGGCAGCTTGCGCGACGCTGATTGCGTACTACCAGCTGCCGCTTAAAACGGACCTACCAAGCACAAACGGTCTAGCCGCCCAGCAAGTTCCGAAAACGGGGTTTTTGAAGTGCATTCCGCGGCGCCGCGCGCTCTGCGAGCCGGTCCTAAGTCTAAACGGATGACCCTTTTCGGAATCATGCACTGCCAGGTGCAACGCGAACTGGCACCAAATCTGTCAGCCAATATCCGAGGACGGCACCTTCTCGCCTTCGCGCTTGGCGCGTCTCGAATAGGCGCGCACGCTGAACGGCAAGAAGAGCAGATAGCCGGCAACCGAGGCCGTCAGCGTATACCAGGGATAGGTCATCAAAAGCAGAACGTAGAGGACGACTGCGAGGATGATCGGCAGCACCCTGTCGCCCGGTATCCTGACGCTCTTGCCGGAATAGACGGGCAGTCTGCTGACCAGCAGGAATGCCACCAATATTGTAAAGCCGGTGGCAATGAAGGCTGCCAGGCGGCTGGGTTCAAGGCCAAGCCTGAGGAAGAACAGATAGAGCGGCAGCATCACCAACACCGCACCCGCTGGCGCCGGCACGCCGACAAAATATTCGGTCTGCCACTGCGGGCGGTCGAGCTCTTCGTCGAGCACGTTGAAGCGGGCAAGCCTCATCCCACAGGCGATGGTGAACAGCAGGGCGGCGATCCAACCCGGCGAACCTGCCCTGTCGAGCAGAAAGGCATAGAGCACCAGCGCCGGTGCCACGCCGAAATTGACGATATCGGCCAGCGAATCCATCTGGGCGCCGAATTTGGAAGTCGCCTTCAGCATTCGCGCCAGACGGCCGTCGATACCATCGAGGAAGGCGGCGAGCAGCACCATCACCACCGCTGGCTCGAAGCGGCCCTCAAAGCCGAAGCGAATACCGGACAGGCCGGCGCAAATGGCGAGCACAGTGACCAAGTTGGGCAGCACCATGCGCATCGGGATTTCGCGAATGCGCGGGCCACCGCCGCCATGCGCCTCGAATTTCTTGAACGGCGGCGCCACCGGTCAGGAGATCCGCACGAGCGGCGTTGCGGCAACGCCGCCGAATTCCGCCAGCACCGTCTCACCGCCGACCGCGGTCTGGCCGACGGCGACGCGCGGCGTCGCGGTCGAGGGCAGGAATACATCGACGCGCGAGCCAAAGCGGATCAGCCCGAAGCGCTCGCCGGTGCCAATGGCGCCGCCGGGCTCGGCCCAGCAGACGATGCGCCGCGCCACCAGGCCGGCGATCTGCACCGCGGCGACCGTTCCATTGGGGCTTTCGATGACCAGCCCGTTGCGCTCGTTCTCGGTGCTTGCCTTGTCGAGTTCGGCATTGAGGAATTTTCCTGGCCGATGCTCGATCCTGGAAATGCGGCCACGCACCGGGGAGCGGTTCACGTGGCAGGAAAAGACGTTCATGAACACCGAGATGCGGGTCATTTCACCACCACCTAGGCCGAGCTCGCGCGGCGGCACGGCCGGGCCGACCGCCGAGACGATGCCGTCGGCAGGGCTGACAACCAGCCGGTCGTCGATCGGCGTGACACGCTCGGGATCGCGGAAGAAATAGGCGCACCAGGCGGTCAGGATGAGACCGATCCAGAACAGGGTCGAGGAGAAATAGCCAAGAAAGAGCGTCGCCGCGCCGAACGCAGCGATAAAGGGATAACCCTCGCGATGGATCGGAACGAACGCATTCTTGATCGTGTCGACGAGGCTCATGGGATCAGGGCAACCTTGGTTCCAAGTCCGGCCTCAATAGCGGAAACACCCCGCGGTCGCAACGCGACAATGGGAGCGCTTGGAGGTGGCGGTCGTCGCCGTCTCAGAACGGCCAAGCGAAATCCCCTCAGGCACCCGCTGCCGCCGCTTGGTCGAAATAATCCTCGAGCTCGCGCCGATCGGCCTCCGCCAAGCTCTCTTCGTGGCTGCCGCGTAGCACGCCGCCTTTCGGGGTCGACTGGAGGAGGAATACATGCTCGTCGGCCATAACCACCCAGTTCACAACCGCGCCGCCTTCCATAGGCACGACCGAGTTCGCAGAGACGACAGCATCGGTCGGATCGAACCCGGCCCTGCGCAGCAAGAGGTCGACAGCGACCGGCGCATGATAGGCTGCGGCTAATTCGAGCACCGTTTCTATTGCCTGCGCTTCAACACGGCCAAGTCTCTTGCCGACGCGCGGGGCGCCGGCAGCGAATGGATTCTCGCCCGGACGCGCGACGGACGGATCCTCCGGCGCGATATATTCATAGACGGCCGCATGCGCGGGCGTGGCGACGGCTAGACGCGGCTCTTTGGCATTGGTGCGCAGCTGAAAAGCCAACAGTTTTTCGCCCTCGACGTCCAGCACCCTTGCTATGCCGAGCGCCAGCTTGACCTCGGGCCTAGGCGCCTCGGCGCATGCAAGGCCGACGCCGACATCACGCCAGCCCGTCATTTGGTTGACCAGCTTGCCAACAGAACGATGGAGTAGCCTCGGCTCGCGCCGGGGATTGGTCACGGCCAGCTGATGGATGGCTTCTCCGTAGTCGGCATCCTCGACGATTGCGAGTTCAGGCCATGAGTTTATCCAGCGCGCCGATAGAGCGAGCATCGATGCGGCCTGATCGGCTTGGTAGAATAGACGGTCGAGCGTACTGAGCTTATCGTCAGTACCTCCTTCGAAGCCTGTCTGTTCCTCAGTCTCCTCGGGGTGCTCCGCGACCCAGGCAGCCATTTGGTCCAAAGTCGCCAGTTGTCCGTGCGCGCCCATCTCAGCGAGGGCGGTGCGTGCGTCGGCAATGACGGTGTCGAGTTCTTTGCCAGAATTATAGATGAACTGGCTATGGCCGCCATTGTTGACCTCAGCCAAATAGTCATCGGCATGACAGGCCTGCATTGCCTTGGGGCTGATTTCGGTGGAACGATAAAGGCCTTGCGAGACCATGGCTTCGACGAATTCTCTGACGGCTACAATGAGACCGAAAGGATTGTCGGCCGCGTCTTCCACGACTGAGCGCGGCACGATCACCGAAGATGATGGCTTGCCTGGGAATGACTGCTTGGACCGAGCCGGTGATACGGTCGCTGATCGCTGAAATTTCTTCTTGGCCCAGCGGGAAAATCTTTCGAACACGCCAAACGCCCTTCCTGCTTGCCACAACAGGATTTCTGCGGGTCAACGTGATTCTTGCATTTGACTTTCCCGTCCGCAAGCACCGGCCGGTTATACTTCATTGAAGAAGGATGAGTGGATGCGCACGCGCATCGCGCGGTTCCGTGCGGCTACTCAGGTCAAATATAAACGACGCAGTCGCCATCCTCGTTGTCGGAACGCAGCACTCTCGCCCGTCCTTGGCAAGACAGCGCCTCTCATCGGCCTTTCAGCCATGACGATTTGCGCAAACCCGGAGGTTCTCGGCCCATGCAGAAATCAGCAGCTAGGCAAGTGCAAGTGGTGATGAACGGCTTGGCCTTCGGCGAGTCGCCGCGCTGGCACGACGGCCGGCTGTGGTTCTGCAACTGGGGCACAGGCCAGATCATTGCCGTTGACGCTCTGGGCAACAGCGAGATCGTGCTCACCGTGCCGGCCACCCTGCCCTATTCCATTGACTGGCTTCCGGACGGGCGCCTGCTTGTCGTCTCCGGCCGCGAAGGGCTGGTCCTCAGGCAGGAGGCAGACGGGAGGCTGGTCACCCATGCCGACCTGAGACACCTGTCGAAGAGCCCGTGGAACGAGATCGTGGTCGATGGGCGCGGCAACATATACGTCAATGGCGGTGGGCCTGCTCCGGCTCCCGGCCAGCATTTCGGCCCCGGCACCATCGTACTGGTCGCGCCTGACGGCTCGGTTCAGCAGGTGGCTGAGAACCTCGCCTTCGCCAATGGCATGGCGGTGACGCCTGACAACAAGACGCTTATCGTTGCCGAGTCCCACGCCAACCGGCTGACCGCCTTCGACATCGCTGCCGATGGTGGCCTTTCCAACCGGAGGGTCTGGGCCAATCTCGGCAACGGTTTTCCCGACGGCATCTGCCTCGATGCCGAAGGTGCGGCGTGGTATGCCGATGTTCCGAACCGGCATTGCGTGCGGGTGCGCGAGGGCGGCGCGATGCTCGAAAGCGTCGACGTCGATCGCGGCTGCTTTGCCTGCATGCTCGGCGGCAGCGAGAGAAAAACGCTGTTCATCGTCGCCGCCGAATGGCGCGGCTTCGAACATATGATCAGCGATGCCCGTACCGGCCAAGTGCTCAGCGTCGAGGCTATCGCGCCGGGCGCCGGCTGGCCGTAGAGAGCTTACATCCCGGGGATCCGCCGATAGTTGGCGATATCGGCCTTGACGCCAAGTCGCGCAATGGTCTCCTGAGGATTGAAGCCGCTGCGCTCATGCGCAGCCTTGATGATCGACACGACCTTGTCGACAGCGGCCTGCCCTTCCCATTCGACAATGGTCACGAGGTTGAACTCGCCCGGCCCCGAGAATTGCTCGAGCAGGAAATCCTGGACGAACCCTTGCTGCTGGCGCAGCAATTCATGCGTCATCCGGACCTTGGCAAGAATCTCCTCGCGGGCGTTGGCCGGAACGACAAACTTGTCCACCCGGAATACGCTGCCGCCACTGACTGCCTGATTTATCCCATTCATATCGATTGTCTCCGTTTTGAACGACGCATCTTGCTGCGATCCAAAACGGCCTACGATCTCAACTTAAGTTGAGGTCAAGCACGAATTTTCAGCTCACCTCGGAGGTGCGGCGGCGGACGACGACGCCGAACTCGTCGCTTTCGCGGGCAATGCGCAGCCGCTCCTCGGCCTCGCTTGCCTCGCGCTGACGGTCCCACATCGACGCATAAAGGCCGCGCTTGGCTATCAAGGCGACATGGGTGCCGCGCTCGGCGATCTGGCCATCCTGCAGGACGATGATCTCGTCGGCCGAAATCACCGTCGACAGCCGGTGGGCGATGACGATGGTGGTGCGGCCCTGGCTGACCAGGTCGAGTGCCGCCTGGATCTCCTGCTCGGTGTGGCTGTCCAGCGCCGAGGTCGCCTCGTCGAGCATCAGGATCGGCGGCGCCTTCAAGATGGTGCGGGCAATCGCCACCCGCTGCTTCTCGCCGCCGGACAGTTTCAGCCCGCGCTCGCCGACCATTGAGCGATAGCCATCGGGCAGCCGCTCGATGAACGGTCCGATCTGCGCCAGTTCTGCCGCCTTGCGCACATCCTCCTCGCTGGCGCCGACGCGGCCGTAGCGGATGTTGTAGGCGATGGTGTCGTTAAACAGCACCGTGTCCTGCGGCACCATGCCGATGGCAGCGCGCAAGCTCTCCTGCGTCACGTCGCGAATGTCCTGACCGTCGATCAGAATCTTGCCGCGCTGGATGTCGTAGAAACGAAACAAAAGCCGTGAAATGGTCGACTTGCCGGCTCCGGAGGGACCGACGATAGCCACCGTCTTGCCGGCTGGCACCTCGAAGCTGATGCCCTTCAGGATCTTGCGGTTGGGGTCGTAGGAAAAATGCACGTCGCGGAACTCGACATTGCCGGCATCTACGACCAGTGGCTTGGCGCCCGGCCGATCGACGATCTCGCGCTTGACGTCGAGCAGATCGAACATGTTTTCGATGTCGGTCAGGCCCTGGCGAATTTCGCGGTAGATCATGCCGATGAAATTCAGCGGCACCGAAAGCTGCATGAGCATGGCGTTGACGAAGACGAAATCGCCGACGCTCTGTGTGCCTGCCTTCACCTCGAGCGCCGACATCACCATGACGACGGTCATGCCGATGCCGAAGATCACACCTTGGCCGAAGTTCAGCCAGCCAAGCGAGGTCCAGGTCCTGGTCGCCGCCACCTCATAGCGCGCCGTGGACCGGTCGAAGCGCTCGGCCTCCATGGCTTCGTTATTGAAATATTTGACTGTTTCGTAGTTGAGCAGCGAATCGATCGCCTTCGTGCTGGCTTCATTGTCGCTGTCGTTCATCTCGCGGCGGATCGAAATACGCCAATCGCTCGCCCTGACGGTGAACCAGACATAGAGCCAGACCGTGACCGCGATCACCAAGACGTATAGCCAGCCATAGGTGACGGCGAAGATGCCGGCGGTGAGGGCGAATTCGACGATTGTCGGCGCCGTGGCCAGCATGGTGAAGCGGACGATCGTCTCGATGCCCTTGGTGCCGCGCTCGATGACGCGCGACAGTCCGCCGGTGCGCCGTTCGAGGTGGAAGCGCAGCGACAGTTCGTGCATGTGCACGAAGGTACGGAAGGCGAGCCGGCGCACCGCATGCTGGCCGACCCGTGCAAACAGGGCGTCGCGCAGCTGGTTGAAGCCGAGCTGCACCAGCCGCACGGCATTATAGGCGACGACCAGCATGACCGGCGCCAGCAGGAAGGCCGGCAGCGGCGGCGGCGATTTGCTATCGCCGGCCAGTGCGTCGGTCGCCCATTTGAAGAAATAGGGTCCGGCCACCAGGGTCAGCTTGGCGACAACCAGCAGCACGGTGGCCCACACCACCCGCGCCCTCAGGTCGGCGCGGTCGGCCGGCCACATATAGGGCCAGAGATTGCGCAACGTTCTGAAGGTCGAGCCGGAATCGGCGGAAACGGTTTTCTCGGCCATTTTTATTTACCTTTTTGATTTTAGCGGCCGGAGCAGCAGGAATCGACCAGCGCGGCCAGCGATGCCGAAACATCGGCGAGCGCGGCACGGTCGATCTCATAGCGCGAGCGCTGGCGGTCAGGCTCGAAGCGGATCAGCCCGGCCTCGACCAGGATCTTCAAATGCTGGGAAACAGTGGACTGCGCCAGGTCGAGATGCTCGACGACCTCGCGGCAGCAGCAGGAACGGCTGGCGGAAAGGTGCTTGAGAATTTCGATCCGCGCGGGATGCGAAAGGGCCGCGAGCCGGACGGCGACAGCGCGGCTATCCGGCGTACAGTTCGCCGGCATGCAGTTGGCCGGCGCGCGTTCATCTGCCGCGCGGCTTCGGTCCGTTACGAGGGGGGATTCGGTCATCGTCCATCGGCGATAAACGATGACTGGCCCCGCCGCAAGCTATCCCGATGGGCAGAACGCTACTCGGCCTTGGCTGGCGCCGTCGTCATCTGGTCGCCCATTGCCTTGAGATCGGCGGGCTCGCCTTCCTTCGATTTCTCCGGCACCTTGAACACCTGCCCCGGCCAGATGCGGTTCGGATTGCTGATCTGGTCCTGGTTGGCGAGATAGATGGTCGAGTAGCGCATGCCCTGGCCATAGACCCGCCGCGAAATCCGCCACAGCGTGTCATGGCGGCGGATAATGACTGCGCCATCGGCATGTTCGAGCTTTGGAGCCACGGTCTCGGGGGTTTCGCCCGAAGGCGTTGTGGCGGCCATTTCGGCCGGGGCCTCGGTGGCAGGAGTCGGCGTAGTTGCGGGCGTTTCGGCGGCTGTTGCCGGTGTAGCCGGCGCGGCTTTGGTCGCCGGAGCATTCGGCTCGGCTGGTTTTATCTCGGCAGGCTTCTGCTCGGCCGGCGCCACGGCCGCAACCGCCTCACCAGGCTCGCGCTCGAACGGCACAGCGGCACGGGCCACCACCGTCAAGCCGTCGGCGTCGAGCGCATCGACGTGGATGGTGTAGGTGCCGACCGGGATGTCGCGTGTCGCTTCGACCAGGAAGTGGCGGTCGGGCGAGGTCTTTGCGTCACCGAGCAGGATATCGTTGGCATAGGCACGCACCTTGCGGCCGGGATCGGCGAGGCCGGCAACGAAAATCTTGTTGCCGTCGATTTCGACAGCTTCGACGACGATCTTCGGCTCCACCGCGGGAGTAGCGGGCGCTGCCGATGTGGCGGGTGCTGCCGGAGTCGGCGCGGCTTCAACAGCGGCCGGCGCGGCAGGAGCAGGCGCTGCTGGAACATCAGCCGCCGGCGCTGCGGCAGCCGGCAATTCGGTGCCGGTGGCGGGTGGCTGAACGGCCGCCTGTTCGCCGACAGGCGGCGAGGCGTCAGATTTTGCCTCAGGGGCCGGAACAGTGAGCAGTTCGGACGGCTTGCCCGGCTCCTCGACCATTGCCAGCACCTGGCCGGTGGAATTCTGGGGGATCGAAACGACGGCGGTCTGCGCCGAGGCGGTCACGACATTGCCAGCCGTCGAGCGCAGCGTGATCGTATAGTCGCCGGGCTTCAGCGGATCGTCGAGAATAATGGCAAAGGCGCCGTCAGGGCCGGCGACCGTCGAGCCGAGCACAGCCGAACCGTTGAGAATCTCGACCTTGGCGTTGGGCGCCGCATTGCCGGCGACGACGATCGAGCCGTTGCTTTCGACGCGCACGATGTCGAAGGTCGGCACGATTGCACCTGCTGCGGCCGGCGCGGCGGGCGCTGCGGCATCGGTGGACGCGGCGGGCGCAGGCGGCAGCCGGCCCTCGGTCGCCGGAGCGGCCGGTTTCGAAGCCGGCGGCGTCAGCGCCGCGACCTCCGCAGGCCGGGTAAGATTGAGATACGGGTCGAGTGCGCCCGATACATAGGCGGTTCCCGCCGCGGCGACAGAGCCGCCAGCCGCGAACAAAAACGCCTTCAACGGATTAATTGCCATGTTTCCCTGCCCCTTAGCCACCTAATTTCGGTCTAGCCTGTTTTGCCAAAGCCGACAAGAAAAAGCCCGCCCCAGGGCTTGACCATGCCAATAGTCCCTATCACCAATCATAACATGAACACGATTCGATCTGTCTGCGTCTATTGCGGCTCGTCCCCGGGCCGAGATGAAACCTATATCAAGGCCGGACACCTGCTTGGCCGCTCGATCGCCAAGTCCGGCCTGCGTCTGATTTATGGCGGCGGCACTAAAGGTATCATGGGTGCCGTCGCTGAAGGGGCGTTAAAGGCAGGCGGCAAGGTAACCGGCATAATTCCACGTTTTCTGATCAACCGGGAGGCGACCGAAACCGCGCTTAACAGGCTCGACGAGCTCGTCATCACCGACAACATGCACGAGCGCAAACACAGGATGTTCGAGAAATCCGACGCCTTTGTGGCGTTGCCCGGCGGCATCGGCACCGTCGAGGAGATCGTCGAGATCATGACTTGGGCGCAGCTCGGCCATCACCGCAAGCCGATCGTCTTCGGCAACGTCGGGGGGTTCTGGGATCCGATGCTGGCGTTGCTCGACCACATGGCAACGGAGGGCTTCATCCACACGGCGCAACGGGTCAAGCCGCTGGTGGTCGAGGATCCGGAAGCAATCGTCGCCGCTATCATGGTGGCGGGATCCTCCGTCGATGCACCGACGGAGGGCGTGCAGTCGGTGATTGATAAGATGTAGAGTGAATGGTGACTAGTGAATAGCGAAGTACAAGACCTTCCGAATCGGAACCTGTCTATCCTCTACTGACTATTCACTATTCGCTATTCGCTATTTACTCCTTCCCTACTGCCTTCCTCAAGTCTCCGATGACCACCCGCTTGTCCTGACGCCGCCAGGCGAGATGGATCGAGACGGTGCGTTCGAACCACGGCAGATCGCGAAACACGATCTGAGGCGGCGCGGCACTCCGCAGGCTGGCCTGCACCGTCGCCAGCCCAAGCCCGGCGCTGACCAGGCCCAACGACGTCAACGGATCGGTCGTCTCATAGGCTATGTCGGGCAGGAAACCGGCCTTCGCACAGGCGGCGAGAAACTGGCTGCGGTTGGTGTCGTCAGGCTGGCGCACCACCGTGATCCAGCTACGGCCGTCCAGTTGCTGCGGCAGTATCTCCGCGATTTCGGCCAATGAATCGCCTTTAGGCATCGCCAGAACCAGCGGCTCGCGCATGATGAGCATGGCGGCGATGTCGGGATCATCGGCAGAAGGAGGCGTGTAGACGAGGCCCAGATCGAGCGATCGTTCGCGCAGCGCTTCGATCTGGGCGGCGGAACGCTGACCCTTCAGTTGAAGATGAAATTCGGGCCGGTCGCGGCGAAACTGGCGCAGCATCCGAGCGACAAGCCCGGCATGGACCGCACCTTCTACATAGCCGATGGCGAGACGGCCGACGGTACCACCGGCGAGATTGCGGCCGAGCTCCTCCAGCCGTCTTGCATGGACCAGCAGCGCACGCGCCTCAGCAAGAAAAGCGCGGCCCTCGGCATTGAGATGAACACGCTGCCTCGCCCTCTCGAACAGTGCGACGCCCAGCTGCTCCTCCAGCTGAATGATCTGACGGCTGAGCGGCGACTGCGAGATGTGCAGCAATTCGGCGGCACGCCCGACGTTGCCGGTTTCGGCCACCGTGATGAAATAGCGAAGCTGGCGCAGGTCGAACATTGTTGCTTCGATTCTCAAGTCCCGTGAGGTCTCAACTTTAGCTTAATCAGTCTTGGACTGTCTGGCCAGCAGAAGTGAATATTTCCGCCATTCCAACGGCCAACATCAGGAGATTCCGATGCAGTTCTTTGCCCTTCTTGCGCGCAACACCGAAAAGTTTACCGACGCCGATTTCGCGCCGCTGCTGCCTGGCGAGGCCGAGCAGCGCCGCACGCTCTATGCCGAAGGCGCCGTGCGTCAGGTGTGGAATCGGGGCGACATTCCCGGCAGCGGCATGATGTTCGAAGCCGGCAGCGATGCCGATGTGCGCAACCATCTCGCAACTTTACCGCTGGTCAAGGCCGGCATGATGGATATTGCCGCCGTCGTGCCGCTGCAGCCATATCCCGGCTTTGGGCCGAAGCGCTGAGCGCTCGTGAAAGACGCGGCTGCCGGCATTAAGACCGGCCAGCCGCCTTTCTTCGTTAGGCGGCTCGAGCGGATGCGGCAACGGTCTTGCGCGCCGTAGAAAACATCGACCAGGAGTACATCGCCAGCGCCGCCCAGATCAGCCCGAAGGCTATGGCCTGAACGCTGCCGAACGGTTCGCCGAAAATCAGCACCGCGATCAAAAAGACGATTGTCGGCGCGATATACTGCATGATGCCGATGGTGGAGAGGCGCAGCAGCCTGGCGCCGAATGCAAACAACAGCAGCGGCACGGCGGTGACCGGGCCGCAGCCGATCAGCAAGGCGGTGTCGTTCAGCGAGCTGGAGACGAAATGATCCTGTCCTGTGGCGATCAGGAAGATGATGTAGCCGAGTGCCGGCACCGACAGCAGCAGCACTTCAAGCAGGAAGCCCTGGCTCGGGCCGATCGGCAGGGTCTTGCGGAAGAAGCCATAGGCGGCAAAGGAAAAGGCCAGCACCAGCGACACCCAGGGCAGCTTGCCGGCGTCGATGGTCAGCACCGCGACCGCGATTGCCGCCAGCACCACCGCCGCAATCTGCAGGCGGTCGAGCCGCTCGCCGAGGAGCAGAGCGCCGACAACGACGCTGACCAGCGGGTTGATGTAGTAGCCGAGCGCGGTCTCGATGGTGCGGTCGACCGCGATCGCCCAGACATAGATGCCCCAGTTGACCGAGATCAGCGCCGCCGTCAGCACCGCCATCGAAATGATGCGCGGCGAACGAACTGCCGCTTTGAAATCGGCAGTGCGGCCGGCCCAGACCAGGACAGCGGCCGCGATCGGCACCGACCAGACGACGCGGTGGGCGATGACCTCGGCCAGAGGCAGATGAGCGACAGCCTTCATATAGAAGGGCAGCAGCCCCCAAAGGAGGTAGGCGCCGAGGGCCAGCAGGAAGCCGCGACGAGCTTTGGTGTCGGCCTCGATTTGAAGTGCTTGGGCAGTCATGGCCCAAGGCTATGCGCCAGCGGCTTGCCCAAAACCATCGCAAATTGCTGATGGATCAATGGAGTCTCGCTGATGGTTCAACGCTATTCCGCCGCTGCCAATCCCGCCATGTCGCGGTTCTTCATCAGCTTGTAGACGATCGAATCCATCAGTGCCTGGAACGAAGCATCGATGATGTTTTCGGAGACGCCGACCGTCCACCAGCGCGCACCGGTGCCGTCATGCGATTCGATCAGCACGCGGGTGATCGCCTCGGTGCCGCCATTGAGGATACGCACCTTGAAGTCGGCCAGCTCGAGATCGGCGATCTCGCTCTGGAATTTGCCGAGATCCTTGCGCAGCGCAATGTCGAGCGCGTTGACCGGGCCATGGCCTTCGGCGACCGACATCTTCTCCTCGCCCTCGACCAGCACTTTCACGATCGCCTCCGAGACCGTCTTCAGCTGGCCGTTGGCGTCGAAGCGGCGCTCGACCATGCAGCGGAACGAGGTGACGCGGAAGAATTCCGGCAGGCCGTGCAGCATCTTGCGCGCCAGAAGCTCGAAGCTGGCGTCGGCGCCTTCGTAAGCGTAGCCCTCCGCCTCACGTTCCTTGACTACAGCGATCAGAGCGTCGAGGCGATGGTCATCCCGGGGCATGTCGATGCCGCGCCGCTTCAGCTCGGCCAGGAAATTGGCCTTGCCACCCTGGTCCGAAACCATGACACGGCGGCGGTTGCCGACAGTCTCTGGCGGCACATGCTCGTAGGTCGCCGGCTCCTTGGCGAGCGCCGAGGCATGGATGCCGGCCTTGGTGGCGAAAGCGGAGGCCCCGACATAGGGCGCCTGCGCTTCGGGCGCGCGGTTCAGCAACTCGTCGAAGGCGCGGGACAGGCGCGATATACCGGTCAACGTCTCTGCCGAAATGCCTGTAGCAAAGCGGCGGGAAAAGGCCGGCTTCAACGCCAATGTCGGCACGATCGAGATCAGGTTGGCGTTGCCGCAGCGCTCGCCAATGCCGTTCAGCGTGCCCTGGATCTGGCGCACGCCGGCCTCCACGGCGGCAAGCGAATTCGCCACCGCCTGGCCGGTGTCGTCATGGGCGTGGATGCCGAGATGGTCGCCCGGTATGCCGGCCGCGATCACCTTTTCGACGATGGCGCGCACCTCGGAGGGCTGCGTGCCGCCATTGGTGTCGCACAGCACCACCCAGCGCGCGCCGGCATCGTAGGCCGTCCTGGCGCAGGCCAGCGCATAATCGGGGTTGGCCTTGAAGCCGTCGAAGAAATGCTCGCAGTCGACCATCGCCTCCTTGCCGGCCGTGAGCGCCGCCTCGACCGAGGCCTTGATCGCCTCGAGGTTCTCCTCATTGGTGCAGCCGAGGGCGACGCGGACATGGTAGTCCCAACTCTTGGCGACGAAGCAGATGGCGTCCGACTTCGACTGGACCAGCGCGGCAAGCCCAGGATCGTTCGAGATCGACACTCCTGCTCGTTTGGTCATGCCAAAGGCAACGAACTTGGCATCGGCCGTGCGACGCTCGGCAAAGAAGGTGGTGTCGGTTGGATTGGCGCCGGGGTAGCCGCCCTCGACGTAGTCGATGCCGAACTCGTCGAGCAGCTTGGCGATGGCGATCTTGTCCTCGACGGAAAAATCGATACCCGGCGTCTGCTGACCATCGCGCAGCGTGGTGTCGAACAGATAAAGGCGCTCGCGAGCCATGGTCATTTCCCGGCAAACATGTCCGTTGCGCGGATCAGCCTGTCGAGGATGCCCGGCTCCGAATAGGCGTGGCCGGCGCCTTCGATCAGATGGAAATCCGCTTTCGGCCACGCCTGGTGCAGCGCCCAGGCATAGCGCGCCGGGCACGGCATGTCGTAGCGGCCGTGAACGATGGTACCCGGGATATCCTTAAGCTTCCATGCATCGCGCAGCAGCTGTCCCTCTTCCAGCCAGCCGGCATGGACGAAATAGTGGTTCTCGATGCGGGCGAAAGCCAGGGCATAATCATCCTGGCCGAAGGGACCACTGGTTTCCGGTTCCGGCAGCAGCGTGATCGTCTCGCCCTCCCACAGGCTCCAGGCGCGGGCGGCCTCGACCTGCGCCACAGGATCGCTGCCGACCAGCCGTTTGCGGTAGGCGGCCATCATGTCGCCGCGCTCGGCCTCCGGGATCGGCGCCAGAAACCGCTCCCACTTATCGGG
The DNA here is from genome assembly GCF_040322255.1 of Mesorhizobium sp. M0166. Classification (NCBI taxonomy): domain Bacteria; kingdom Pseudomonadati; phylum Pseudomonadota; class Alphaproteobacteria; order Hyphomicrobiales; family Phyllobacteriaceae; genus Mesorhizobium; species Mesorhizobium sp. M0166. The sequence continues at coordinate 74,335 of NZ_JAMYTD010000020.1, forward strand.
GAACATCTCTGACACGCCGAACTGGTAGTACCATTCGAGTTCGGCGCGGGTCAGCGTATAGATGCCGCGCACGACCAGTTCGCTGACCCGCTCGGGGTGGGTCTCGGCATAGGCCAGCGCCAACGTCGAACCCCACGAGCCGCCGAACACCAGCCATTTATCGAAGCCGCACATTCTTCGCAGGCGCTCGATGTCGGCGAGCAGATGCCAGGTGGTGTTGGCTTCAAGCGAGGCATTGGGCGTCGATTTTCCGCAGCCGCGCTGGTCGAATAGGATGACATCGTACAGCTTCGGATCGAACAGCCGCCGGTGCTTTGGCGAAATGGAGCCGCCCGGCCCGCCATGCAGGAATACAGCCGGCTTGGCACCGCGGGTGCCGGAGCGCTCCCAATAAACCTGATGGCCATCGCCAACGTCGAGCATGCCGGACTCGAAAGCCTCGATCTCGGGATAGAGGGTACGGAAGTCGCTGCTCATAATTTCAGGCCCTGCTGCGGCCAGTTGGCCGTCTCGTGATCGGGATGCTGGAAGGAGATGATGGATTCCTGTCGCGCGTAGAAATCCGGGTCGTCATGGATCGGCGCGTCGAAGATCGTCTCGACCCAAGGCAGCCTCGCGGCGTAGTTGACCTGGATCTGCGGCGCCAGATCGGAACGGTCGTCGAAGGCGCCGATGGCGATCTCCAGCGCACCGGGCTGGCGGTAGGTCAGCGGTGTGCCGCAGCGGGCGCAGAAGCCGCGATCGATGTTGACCGACGACTGAAAGTAACTCGGCTCCTCGCGCACCCATTCGACGCCGTCGCTCGGCACTGTCACCAGCGCGCCGAAAAACGACCCGAACTGTTTCTGGCACATGCGGCAATGACAAATGGACGGCCGGCCGAGCGCCCCGTGGATGCGGAAGCGAACGGCGCCGCATTGGCAGCCGCCGGTACGAACGGTTTCGGTCATGATTTTTCCTCCAGCGGCCATTGTTCGGTGTCGTGGTCGGGATGTTGGTAGGAGACGAGATCGGCGAGATAGGAGGCAGACGAAACGTCGGCCATTGTCTCCTCACCGGGCAATTCGTGGACGTGATCTACGTAGGGGAGCTTGGCTTCGACACCCCATTGGATGGTCGGCGCGATCTCCTCGGGGTGGTCGAATGTGGCGATGGCGAGCGCCACGCCGTCGGGCGCTTCGAAGGTCAGCGGCGTGCCGCATTCGGCGCAGAAACCGCGCAAAGCCGCGTTGGACGATCGGAAGCGTTTGGGCTCACCGCGCGTCCAGTCCAGCCTTGCGCCGCGCACCGAGACCAGCGGCAGGTAGAAATTGCCGCTCGCCTTCTGGCACATGCGGCAATGGCAGACGGAAGCATCGCCCAGCGCGCCTTCGACGCGGAAGCGCACCGCGCCGCACTGGCAGCCGCCTGAATACACTGGTTTGTTGTCGAGGCTCATCGCGCATTACTCCGGAGCATGGCAGACCGCCTCGACATTGTTGCCGTCGGGATCGAAGACGAAGGCAGCGTAATAGTTGGGGTGGTAGTGCGGTCGCAGGCCCGGCCCGCCATTGTCCTTGCCGCCGGCGGCGATCGCCGCTGCGTGAAAGGCATCGACCTCGGCGCGGCTGCGCGCGGTGAAAGCGACATGCTGATGATCCTTCGGCTTGTCCTTGCCGGCATGCAGCCAAAACACCGGCCGGTCGCGGCCGTAGCCGCCGACCTTGGCGCCGCCGGTATATTCCTGCGGCACCATGTAAAGCAGCGAGGCGCCGAGCGGCGCCATCGCCCTGTCATAAAAAGCCTTCGACGCGTCGAAATCCGAAACGGTGATGCCGAGATGATCGATCATGGAACTGCCTCCCTTGCTGGTTCGTCGGTCCGCATTTCGGCGCTGGCCAGACCGGCCGCAATCACGATGTGCTGGCAGACATTGTCGATATCGCGAATGACGTCGTCATTCCAGAAACGCAGGATGGCCCAGCCGCTGGCCTTCAAGTAGGCGCTTCGTGCCTCGTCACGCTCGACGTTTTCGGGATCCGCGTGCTGGCTGCCGTCAACCTCGACGATCAAGCTGCGAGTCGGGCAGGCAAAATCAACGATGTACGATCCAATCGGCACCTGCCGGCGAAAGCTCAGCCCCATCAGCCGGTGCGCGCGAAGCTCATTCCAGAGCTTCAGCCCTGCGTCGGTCATAACGCGACGCATGGATTTTGCGTTCTTGCGCTGACGTGATGGAACGAGATCGTGACCCATCAAGCACCCTCGTCTTCGCGATTGGCGAAGTCATTGATGACAGCCAATCTCCCCCCCTTGCGGGGGAGATGCCCGGCAGGGCAGAGGGGGGTGCTGTCCCTCCAACCTATCAACCGGAGACGGCAACGCTCGCAAGAGATGACAGGAGCCAAAGTGGGCAAACCGAAACCTTGGCGTTCCTTCACACCCCCCTCTGTCCTGCCGGACATCTCCCCCGCAAGGGGGGAGATCGGCTGTCACCCGCGCCTCCGCCAATCTTGCAACGATGTCCAGCGCCACCCTCACCGCTTCACCTCCCAAGTCGTCACGCGTTCGCCGGTGACGGGGTCCTTGCCGTCCTTCAACTGGATGCCTTGCGCCAGCAACTCGTCGCGGATGCGGTCGGCCTCGGCCCAGTTCTTGGCGGCGATCAACGCGAGGCGTTTGGCGATCGCCTTGGCAATGGCTTCTTCATCCACCTTGGCTGTTTCGACATCGAAGCCGAGGAACAACAGCGATGCCTTCAGTGAAGCGGCAGCATCGTTGTCTTCGGCGGCTGCGTTGCCGCTACCAGCGTTGAAATCAACAGCATCGCCAGCCAACTGCGTCAGCAACTGGAATGCGGCATAGGTGGCAAGGTCATCCGACAGCGCTTCGATCACATCCGCCGGCACCAGCTTTGCCGTCGGCGGCGCCAGATCGGCCGCCCGCTTCCATTTGCGCAGCGTATTCTCCGCCTCTTCCAGCTTGCGCACGGAAAAGTCGATCGGCTCGCGATAGTGCGTCATCAGCATCGCCAGCCTGAGCACCTCGCCCGGCCATTTGCGGCCGCCAAAGGTATCCGTCTCCAGCAATTCGGTGATCGAATAGAAATTGCCCAGGCTCTTGGACATCTTCTGGCCCTCGACCTGCAGGAAGCCGTTGTGCATCCACACCTTGGCCATCGTTTCGGTGCCGTGGGCGCAACGCGACTGCGCGATCTCGTTCTCGTGGTGCGGAAAGATCAGGTCGAGACCACCGCCATGGATGTCGAACACTTCGCCGAGATAGGCGGCCGACATCGCCGAGCACTCGATGTGCCAGCCCGGCCGACCCCTGCCCCACGGGCTGTCCCAGCCCGGTTCCTCGGGCGAAGACAATTTCCACAGCACGAAATCCTGCGGGTTTTTCTTATGCGCATCGACGGCGACGCGGGCGCCGGCCTGCTGCTCGTCGAGATTGCGCTTCGACAACTGCCCGTAGTCCGGCATGGAAGCGGTGTCGAACAGGACTTCTCCAGCCGCGACATAGGCATGGCCGCGTTCGATCAAGCGCTGAATCAAGAAGATCATGTCGACCTTGCCGTCGGGCCTGGGCTCGACGAACTCGGTGGCGCGCGGCTCGACCGTCGGTTCCAGGCAACCGAGCGCCGCAACGTCCTTGTGGAACTGGTCGGCGGTCTTTTCGGTGACCCGCCTGATCGCTTCGTTCAGCGACAGCTTGCCAGAGGCGATCTCGCCGCCGAAATCGCGCAGTGCGCGGGCGTTGATCTTGTCGTCGACGTCCGTAATGTTGCGGACGTAAGTGACGTGCGCTTGCCCGTAGAGATGGCGCAGCAAACGGAACAGCACGTCGAAGACGATCACCGGCCGCGCATTGCCGATATGGGCGAAGTCATAGACCGTCGGGCCGCAGACATACATGCGCACGTTGCGCGGATCGATCGGGAAGAAATCCTCCTTGCTCCGCGTTAGCGTGTTGTAGAGGCGCAGGCTCTTCGATGCGTCAGACATACGTGCGTTCCCGGTGCGTACTTTGGCATGATCTTTTGGGATCGTGCTCTGGATGGAGTCGGTTACGCCGAGGCGCAAATCGGGGTCCAGCCTGCTGGCCGGGGCGTTTGTCCAATCTGGGAGGAGATGAGGCGAAAACGTCCAGGACCAGCGCGAGGCTAGCCGATAATGCAAATGCCACAAATGGCGAAAGACGTTCTCATGGCCGGCTTTATCGCCTTGCCCGGTGTTGCCGTCAAGTCGCTACCTTCGCCAAAAATATCGTTGGCTCACAGGAATTGAGCCGTTGAAACATTTTATTAAACAGGTCGGCACTGTCATGAAACATTCGCCGGCTAGATCAGCAAGCGTCACGATTTGGTCGGATTCGGCCAGCAAACGCGGACACGAAGACGTTACCAGGGAAGAGAACAATGCCTAAGCAAGAATCCAACCGCGCCAAGCAACCGGCGCTCGCCAGCCACTACCGGGCGATCGGCCCGGCAGCAATCGTCGCAGCTCTTCTGCACACCGCGAAGAAGAAGAAGCCGGCGCAGAAGATCGTTTCGCCGCGCGCTGCCTGACAATGCCGTCGGGAAAAGATTGAGGCGCTCACGGCGAACCAGTAATAGTAGCTTTGGCTAAAATAAACTCATCTGACTGTCGTTCGCGCCGGACTTCTGGCGCTTGACCTTCTCGGGCTCAGGCTCGACGACGCCCTTCTCCTGAATCTCCGGCCCGGTATTGGCGACCTTGTTGACGAGGTCGGAAACCGGGATCGCTTCGAAGAAATCGGGCTGGGCGGGTCTCAGCAGATCGGCCACATCGCGCGGCTCGAGCGTGCGGCAATCCAGCCAGCGCGCGAAATCCTTGGGATGGATCACCACCGGCATGCGGTCGTGGATATGGGCAGTATCGGCATTGGCGTGGGCGGTCAGAATGGCGCCGGTGTCCATTTCCGAGCCGCCCGGCTCGGCATAGGTCTCAATCAGCCCGGCGAAGGCGACAAGCCCGCCACGCCGTGGCCGCACCCAATAGGGCTGCCCTCTTCTGCCACCGGTTTGGTGCCATTCGTAGAATCCCGAAGCCGGCACCAGGGCGCGGCGATGGCGCATGGCAACGCGAAACGACGCCTTTTCCGAAGCCCCCTCAGAACGCGCGTTGAACAGCAGCGGGAAGTTACGCGTATCCTTGACCCAGGCCGGGATCAGGCCCCAGCGCACCAGCATCGAGCGGCGGTCGGGCAGGTTCGAGCCCGGCGCCTGCGGCAATCCGGCGAGCGCCACCAGCATCGGCTGCGTCGGCGCGATGTTGTAGCGGGCCGGAAACTCCTCAAGTTCCGCCAGGCCGAGAAAGGCGGCGGTCTGGTCCGGAGTGGCTGTCAAAGCAAAGCGTCCGCACATGAATTCAGCTCTCGAATTGGTGGCATGTGAAAGTGGCCATGGAACCCGCCTTTCGCAACCGCTAAAGCTGTTCGCCGATAGCCCGTCCACAACGGGCTGTGCCAATCGAGCGATCCTGAGCCCATGGAAGCACGCAAGATCATTCCAGCAGTCTCGGTCTGCGTCGCGCGCGAGGACACGGTGCTGCTGGTCAAGCGCGCCAGGCCGCCCTCGCAGGGCCTCCATGCCTTTCCCGGCGGCAAGGTCGAAGCCGGCGAGACGCTGGAACAGGCAGCACGGCGCGAATTGCTGGAAGAGACTGGATTGCTGGCGCGCAGCTACCGGCCGCTGCGGGAAATCCACATCGACGGCAGCGGCGACGGGCATCCGGTCGACTACTGGCTGACGGTGTTTGGGGCCGAGTATGCCGGCGGCGAGGCGGTGGCCAGCGACGACGCCGAAACCGCGGCTTTCTATACGCTGGCCGAAATGACAGCGATGCCGCTCGCCGATGCGGTGTTTGAAATTGCGGACGATCTACTCGGTCCCAACAAAGACGGCGAGACCTGAGCCAGAGAATCGCCTTGCAGGCGACAAATTGTTTCAGCACAAGGACTCATGAGCCGCACGTCTTCGTTTCTCGCCGCATGCCTCGCCATCAGTGTGGTTGTCGGTGCGCGCCCGGCGATTGCCGCCGAGGCCCCGTTCGAGCCCGGCCTGATGCGGCTGGCGGAAGTGCTCGGCTCGCTGCATTTCCTGCGTAATCTGTGTGGCGAGAAGGGAGACCGGTGGCGAGCCGAGATGGAAAAACTGATCGCATCGGAAAATCCGAACCCGGAGCGGCGCGCCCGCTTCATCGCCAGCTTCAACCGCGGCTACCGGTCGTTCGGCGGTACTTATACGCAATGCACGGCATCGGCGACGGAAGCTATCAGCCGCTACATGAAGGAAGGCGAGACGCTGTCTCGCGACATAGCCTCTCGCTACGGAAACTGACGGCGGCAGCTGCCGTTCCGGCAAACCGGCATCAAGCGCCGGTGCTGTGGGCGGCGGACGCGTTCGACACTTCTCCGCTTGCCTCGAGTGAGGTCTTGGTGCAAACCTGATGTTGCACTTTTGCAACTATGTTAACGAAACGTTAGCGCGCAGATGTGGAATTAACTCAAACTGAAGGTTTCCGTCCCCTTGGCCGTCCTAATCGGCTAAGTTTGAAACGGATCGGACGCAGGTTTGCCGGACGCGACAGAATTTGTAGAAGACGACCAAAAAAATGTCGCAATTACAAATACTTACTGCGCCTGCGTGTAAATAGGGACAACTCAAGCTTGATCCCTGTCCAACGGATCACCGCTTGAAAGGGTGGACATCGCAATGGAACATGGCGTCAACGACATCGACGCGCTGGTCAGGGAAGAAAAGCGCCTGACCGCCGTGGAAAGCCACAGCGAAGCCTGGGCAGAAGGATTGTCGGCCGGGATCGAGCCGGAAATCATCGCCGAGGCAGCCCTCGAAACGGCATTCGGCGAAATGCTGCGCACCAATGGCGAGACCTCGGCGCTTGCCCTGCTGGATCGCATGCGTGAAAAGGTGATTGCCGGCGCCTTCGAGCCCGAAAGACTGCGGCACTGACCCCGGTTCTTTGACGACGGCGCGCCGCCCGGACATCATGTCCGGGCACATGGATGGGCTGGAACCAGGGAGTAGCAGGCGGTGAATTTTTTGATATCAGGCAAGCCGCGCGGCCTGGTCCTCAGCATTTGGCTTACTGCTTCATGCGCCACAATTCCCCTTGCATTGCTTCTTGCGAGCAGTCCCGCTCACGCCCTCAGCGAGATCAAGCGCGAAGACCTGCCCTCGCCGGTCACGCCTCCGCCCGACGGCGACATGTCGCCGCCTGGAAGTACCGTGCCGATGCCCGGCCCGCTCGGCACGACGCCACCTGCAGCCAGCCAGCCGACTCCGTCCGACGAGCCGGAGCAAACCGAACCGAAAGGGCCAGCGGACGATGGCGGCATGGCCAATCCGCATGTCGATCCGGATGCGCCTGTGCCCGAAGTCGTCTACGACCTTGCCAAGTTGCCGGAACCGGTCAGGCGCATGCACGATCTGATCGTCGAGGCGTGCAAGAGCGGCGACATCGAAAGACTGCGGCCGCTGATTGGCACGGGTAACATGATGACCCAATTGTCGCTGGGCGACATGGAGGGCGACCCGATCGCCTTCCTGAAAGGCCTTTCCGGCGACACGGAGGGCCAGGAGATCCTCGCCATCCTGGAAGAGGTGCTCAATGCGGGTTTTGTCCATGTCGATGCCGGCACGCCGCAGGATCTCTATGTCTGGCCCTATTTCTTCGCCCTGCCGCTGGACAAGCTCGATGCCAGGCAGCGGGTCGAGCTGTTCAAGATCGTCACCGCCAGCGACTATGACGATATGAAGCAGTTCGGTGCGTACATCTTCTACCGAGTCGGCATCACGCCGACCGGACAATGGACGTTCTTCGTCGCTGGGGATTGAGTGGTTTAGCCTGGCCGTTATCGAGGCGGGGAGCTTAGCCCGCCAACGCCTCGGAAAACTCCACCGCCCTACCCTGGCCCGGCGCGACGATCTCGCCTTCCCACATCACGCGCCGGCCGCGAACGATGGTGCCGACCGGCCAGCCGGTCACCTGCCTGCCGTCATAAGGCGTCCAGCCGGCCTTGGAGCCCTGCTGGGCGTTGGCGATGGTCTCGCGGCGCTTCAGATCGACGATGGTCAGATCGGCGTCATAGCCAGCGGCAATACGGCCTTTCCTGGCGATGCCGAAAATACGCTGCGGGCCGTGGCTGGTCAGGTCGACAAAGCGCTGCAAGGTCAGCCGGCCGGCGTTGACATGGTCCAGCATGATCGGCACCAAAGTCTGCACCCCGGTCATGCCGGACGGCGACACCGGATAAGGCTTTGCCTTCTCGGCCAGGGTGTGCGGCGCATGGTCGGAGCCGAGCACATCAATGATGCCTTGGCCAACACCGTGCCAGATGCCGTCGCGGTGGCGCGTGGCGCGCACCGGCGGGTTCATCTGGATCAGGGTGCCCAACTGCGCATAATCATCGGCGCTCAGCGTCAGATGATGCGGCGTCGCCTCGCAGGTCGCGACATCCTTGTGCTGTTCGAGGAAGCCTATCTCCTCGGCGGTGGAGATGTGCAGCACATGGATCCGGGCTCGGACCTGGCGCGCGATTCGCACAAGGCGCTCTGTGCAGCGCAACGCAGCGATCTCGTCGCGCCACACCGGATGTGAGGACGGATCGCCCGCGATGCGCTCGCCAAGCCGCTCGCGCAGCCGGAACTCGTCCTCTGAGTGAAATGCGGCGCGGCGGCGTGTGTTCCTCAGGATCGAGGCAACGCCTTCGTCGTCCTCGACCAGCAGGTCGCCAGTGGACGAGCCCATGAAAACTTTTATGCCGGCCGCACCAGGCAGCCGCTCGAGATCGCCAGCGTCTTTTGCATTGTCGCGGGTCCCGCCGACCCAGAAGGCAAAGTCGCAATGCATGCGGCCGGTGGCACGCCGCACCTTGTCGGCAAGGGTTGCCTCACTGGTGGTCAGCGGATTGGTGTTCGGCATCTCGAAGACGGCGGTGACGCCGCCGAGCACCGCTGCCCGCGAGCCCGTCTCCAGATCTTCCTTGTGCTCCAGGCCCGGGTCGCGGAAGTGCACCTGGCTGTCGACGACTCCCGGCAGGATGTGCAGCCCACGGCAGTCGATCGTCTCACCGGCCGACGCCTGGCGGAGGTCGCCGATGGCAGCGATGCGCCCACCATTGATGCCGACGTCGCGAAAACCCTGGCCGTCGTGATTGACCACGGTGCCGCCTGTCAGGATGAGATCGTAGATGGGGGCCATGCGGATCCGGTCTCTTGCGGGGGAAGTGCCAGCGGCTTACGTAATGGCCGATAGTTTTGCAAGATCAGGCTCGTTTTCCCACCATGCCCTTTGCCTCGCTCAGAGATCGCGCACTCGTTTCCGTGTCCGGGCCGGATGCCGAGCACTTTTTACAGAACATCCTGACCACCGACCTCGACGTGCTCGGCAGCAGCGAAGCAAAGCCCGGCGCGCTGCTAACGCCGCAAGGCAAGGTCCTTTTCGACTTCCTGATCTCGCGCGCCGGCGAAAATGCTTTCCGACTTGAATGCCGTACCGAGACCGCCGATGATTTCATGCGCCGGCTGACGCTCTACAAATTGCGCGCCAACGTCCAAATTGCCAAGGTGGATCAGCCGGTTGTGGCCGTCGCATGGGGAAGCGATTCAACCACTTCGCAATTTGAATCAGCCCCGTTTGCCGATGCGCGGTTTATCGATACTGCCGTCAAGCGCTTCTATGATGACACCGCAGATGGCGGCGACCTTGCCGAATGGCAAGCCTTTCGCATCGCCCATGGCATTGCCGAAAGCGGTGCGGACTATCAACTCGGCGACGCGTTTCCGCATGACGTGCTGCTCGATGAGATCGGCGGTGTCGGCTTCAAGAAAGGCTGCTACGTCGGCCAGGAGGTCGTCTCGCGCATGCAGCATCGCGGCACTGCCAGGCGCCGGATGTTGATTGTCTCGGCCGAACGCCCCTTGCCTACTTCGCGCGCAGAGTTGACCGTGGAGGGGCGACCGGTCGGCACGCTTGGCTCGACCGCCGGCAGGACAGGCCTTGCGATTGCCCGCATCGACCGGGTCAAGGCAGCGCTCGACGCCGGCCAGCCGATCCTGGCGGAGGACGTCGCCGTGTCGCTCGCTATCCCGTCCTGGGCGAAATTCAGCTTTCCGCAGGAAGCCGTCGGCGCGGAGGACGCCTGATGGCTGCCGATCGCGCCGGGGCGCCGCCGCGCGCCTGGCAACGTATGCTGTCCGGCCGCCGGCTCGATCTTCTCGACCCCTCGCCGCTCGACATCGAGATCTCAGATATCGCTCACGGCCTTGCCCGCGTCGCGCGCTGGAACGGCCAGACCAGAGGCGAGCACGCCTTTTCGGTCGCCCAGCATTCGCTGCTGGTCGAAACGCTTGTCGGCGAGCTGATGCCGGATGCCGACGCCGATATGCGGTTGGCGGCGCTGCTGCACGACGCGCCGGAATATGTCATCGGTGACATGATCTCGCCGTTCAAATCCGTGATGGGCGGCAGCTACAGGGATTGCGAGATTAGGCTGCAGCGCGCCATCCATCTGCGCTTTTCACTGCCGGCGGAAGTCGACGCGGGGCTGCGCAAGGAAATCAAGCGAGCGGACCAGATCGCCGCTTATTTCGAAGCGACGCTGCTTGCGGGATTTTCGACGGCAGAGGCGACCGAGTTCTTCGGCAGACCGCGCGGTTTCAACGCCGAGCGCTTCGATGTCACGCCGCGCTCGGTGACCTGGGCGCAAAATGCCTTTCTCAAGCGCTTTGCGGCGATCGAAAAGTCGCGACGCCAGACTGCCGTTCCAGCCGGCTGAAAACGGTAAATTAACCGGCAGGGACAACAGTGCCGTGGTTAACCATGGTCCATAGGCTTGCCTCATGCCCGTTGCCGGTATCAAGGCTGGTTCATCCGTCCGCCGACGGAGGGCCAAAGGCGTTGGTCTGCCGCGACGGATCGAAGACGAACTGCGCGAACAGAACGAGCGTTTTTCGGCAGCGGTCGAGAACATGTCGCATGGCCTGTGCATGTTCGATGCCGATGAACGGATGATCATCTGCAACAGGAACTACATCAGCATCTTTCGCCTCGACGCCGAAGTGGTGCGGCCTGGCATCCGGTTTTTCGACATCCTCCAGCACAGCGTGGATATCGGCATCGCCTCGCAAAGCGCTGAGCAACTCTATGCCATCCGCAAGCCCTATATCGACCAGGCAAAACCTTCCACCTATGAGGAAACGCTTGCGGACGGGCGCATCGTCAACATTTCGCACCGGCCGCTGGCGTCAGGCGGTTGGGTATCGATCTACGAGGACATCACCGAGCAACGGCGCGCCGAGCAGGAGTTGAAGGAGCAGCACCGCCGTTTCGACGCGGCACTTGCCAACATGTCGCAAGGCCTTTTGATGTACGATGCGGATGGCAAGCTGATCGTGCGCAACGAACGTTTCCTGGAACTTTATCATGTCAGGCCGGCCGACTTCCCGCTTGGCATGAGCCATCATGATGCGTTCAAGCGGCTGCTGGAACTGGGCATTTACACAAAGCTCGACCCCGACAGCGAAATCTCGCAAATCGAAGCCTGCCTGCGGGCGGGGAAAACACACGTAACGCATCGCCATCTCGCCGACGGCAGGACGCTGTTGGTTGCACGCCGGCCGATGAGCGGCGGCGGCTGGGTCGCGACGTTCGACGACGTCACCGAGCGCAGGCGCGTGGAAGAGCGCATGACCCATCTTGCGCACCACGACACACTGACCAACCTGCCCAATCGCTCTATGCTTCGCGAACGGCTGGACCAAGCCCTCAGCGAGACGACAAACGGATCGCTGGCGATATTCTCGCTCGACCTCGACCACTTCAAGGCAGTCAATGATAGTTGGGGACACCCCGCCGGCGACTGGCTGCTGAAATGCGTGGCCGAACGGCTGCAACGGTGCCTGCGCAATGAAACGGACGTTGTCTCCCGCTTCGGCGGCGACGAATTCGTCATCATCCAGTTCAATCTCAAAAGCCCGGGCGACGCGGAAAAGCTGGCCAAACGCATCGTCGAGATCATCGGAAAGCCGTTTCGCGACAAGAGACACGACATGCGCGTCGGCATCAGTCTCGGCATCGCGCTGTTTCCGAGTGACGGCAAGGACGCCGACACTTTGCTGAAAAACGCCGATATGGCGCTCTATCGGGCAAAGAGCGAAGGGCGCAACCTCTACCGCTTCTTCGAACCAGCCATGGACGCGATGGTGCGGGCACGCCGGGCGCTCGAAATCGATCTTAGGGCAGCGCTGTCGCGCCGCGAATTCGAGCTGGATTTCCAGCCGATCATGAACATCGCCTCCGGCGAGATCGTCGGTGCCGAAGCCTTGATGCGCTGGCGTTCGCCGGTGCGCGGCCTGGTACGGCCGGACGACTTCATTCCGGCCGCCGAGGAGACCGGGCTGATCGTGCCGCTTGGAGAATGGGCGCTGCGAAAAGCCTGCACGACCGCGGCAGGCTGGGCGCCTTGGCGCATCGCAGTCAATGTCTCCGCCGTGCAGATCAAAAGCGGTACCTTTGCCCGCAGCGTCATTTCGGCACTGGCGTTCTCGGGCGTGCCGGCCAACCGGCTTGAACTGGAAATCACCGAAACGGTGCTGATGGACGAGAGCGATCTGGTGCTCAAGACACTCAGGCAGCTACGCGATCTGGGCGTCCGCATCGCACTGGACGATTTCGGCACCGGCTATTCCTCGCTGGGCTACCTCAGGCGCTTTCCCGTCGACAAGATCAAGATCGATCGTTCCTTCACTAGCGATATCGACAGCCCCGATACCGCGGCGATCGTGCGCACCATCATCGGGCTTGGCGCACAGCTGGGCATCACCGTCACCGCCGAAGGTGTCGAGACCGAAGCGCAGTTTGAATTCCTGCAAAAGGAGGGCTGTGTCGAGGCTCAAGGCTATTTGATCGGCATGCCGTCAAATGCGTCGGACATCAACCGGCTGCTGAGGTCGAGCGCGACGATCAGGCAATCCGGCTGAGTACGGCAGCCGGGCGAGCCGGCGGCTCAGCCTGGACATCTGCCATCAATACATATTTCTCGTCGAAGCGCGCAGGTCAGAGGTGCCCGCTCAATGCCTCCACCATATCCTTGTTCGTCGCCACGGGAACGATCTCGAATTCGACCAGATCGGCCCATTCGATGACCCACCGCTGCAGGAGCGTGACGTCAGCGGCCTCCACCAGCAGGAAGCAGCGGCTCATATCCGCTGCGATCCAGCTGTGGTGCACGACAAGCGCGTCCGGCTTCAGGCGGCCCTGGTCGCGGAAACGGCGGTAGATCTCCTTGCGGTCGCAGCCGCGAAAATCCTCGGTTACGAAGAACAGCATCTTTTTTGCCCTCAGTTCGGATATTATCGCCCCGGCCGGTCCAGCCGCTCCAGGAACCACTGCGTTAGCCGCACCCAGACCTCGTCTTTCTCGCCGGAGTCTTCCCAGCCGTGGTCGAGGTTGGGGTTATCGTTGACCTCGATGACGAAAACGCCGTCCCTGGTTTCTTTGAGGTCGACGCCGTAGAGGCCGTCGCCAATGCAGCGCGCCGCGCTCACCGCCGTCTCGACGACATGCGCCGACGCTTCCTTCAGGGTGAAGGTCTTGATGCCGCCCTGGTCGGGCTTGCCGTTGGCCTTATGATTGACGATCTGCCAATGTTTCTTGGCCATCAGATAATGGACGGCAAACAAAGGTTGGCCGCCGAGGACACCGACGCGCCAGTCATATTCCGTCGGAATGAATTTTTGCGCAATCAGGAGGTCGGAATCTTCCAGCCATTCGGTTGCGAGCGTCTTCAACTCTTCGAAGGTGCCGCATTTCTTGACGCCGCGCGAAAACGAGGAGTCCGGGATCTTCAACACCAGGGGGAAGCCCAGTGTCTGCGCCGCAACTTCCAGATCCGAGATGCCGGCTATCATCACCGTCGGCGGCACCGGTACCTTGTTGTAGGTCATCAGCTCGTTGAGATAGACCTTGTTGGTGCAGCGGATCATCGACAGCGGATCGTCGATGACCGGCATGCCTTCCTGCTGGGCGCGGCGGGCAAAGCGGTAGGTGTGGTTGGAGATCGAGGTGGTCTCGCGGATGAACAGCGCGTCGTAGTTGGCGAGCTTGGCCAGATCCCGCTTGGTGATCGGCTCGATTTCGACACCCATCTTTTCAGCGATCTTGGCCCAGTGGCGCAGCGACGAAATCTCCGACGGCGGCAGTTCCTCATGCGGATCGACCAGCGTGGCGAAAGTGTAGCGCGCCGGCGTGCGGCCTTTGGTGTCGCGCCACTCGCGGTTGGTATAGGTTTCCAGGCACTGGAGAAAGTGCGTTTCCTCGTCCTCGGTCATCCTGGCCAGGGGATGGAAGCCTATCTTGCGGATCGAGGCCCATTCGGCGCTGTCCCTGATGTGGACCTCGAGCGCCGGGGCACGAAACCAGTCGAACAGCAGCTTGGCGAAGCGGTCCCAGATCCTGGACGGTCCGATGCCGAAGAAGATGCAGACCTTCTGCGGGAAGGCGCCGCCCAGGTCCTTGCGGCACTTGTTGAGTGCGAGTTCGAGTTCCGGTAACGCGTGCTCATAGAGCTTGCGCTCCGACAGGTCGATCATCGTTTCGACCGTCGGGATGACCTTATGGCCGCGCGAACCGGCAAGCAGCGACGCGTAATAGCCGCGGCTCTGGTAGCCGTAATTGTTCGACAGGTTGATGACCTTCGGCCGCTGACCGCGAAACAGTGCCGGATGGGCAAGGTAGTCGCGATTGGTGATGATCTTGTGCGGCGTCGCCACCTGGTCGAGATCGTTCTGCCGGCCGGTAAGGATGACCCAGGTCATTGGCTATCGCGCTTTCCGAGAGTGATGGCGGCGCGCAATCCGTCGCGGCCGAATTGCGCCATGTTCATGAAGATGCCGTAAGGCACGGGAATGTTGGCAGCATCGAGGATCGTCTCCTGCCGCTCGTCCTCGACCCAGGGGTCGTGGATCAGGATATGATCGCCGTCGTCACCGATGGCCAATACCCAGTGCGGAACCTTCTTGCCGAACATCAGGAAGCCGCTGATCAGGACCAGCACCAGTTTTCCCTCTGCGATCGCGGTACGAATGTCGTCAAGCCCGAATGGACGGTAATTCACCGGGATGCCGTAAAGTTCCGCGCGGCGGCGAAAGTCGACCTGCGCCAGCTCCATGACCCGGCGCTTGTCCTCGCTGCGCACCGACTGCAGGAACAGCGCTCCGTAGAAAGAGACATAGATCTCAGCAGCAAGCCCGCTCTCATAGCCGGCGACGGCCAGCCCGAATGGTTCGCAGCCGCCCGGCCCCGACATCATGAAAACGGTCGTCGCCTCACGCCACAGCCGGATTTCCATCACCGGGTCCGGCACGAATCCGGGGCCGAAGTAAGCCATCGCCATCATCAGACAGCATGGTCCGCAGGTGAATTCGCAAGTCTGCTGATAAAACGGCACTTCGGTGGCGACCGGAATGTCACCGCGCAAGGTCTTTTCATAGCGCAGTGCCGTGGCGCCATCCTCGTAATAGTCCGGTTCGCGGCCGATCTTGCGGTAGCCGCTCTGCTCGTAGATCTGGATCGCGCGTGGGTTGTCCTCGCGGACTTCCAAACGAAGCATCATGCGGCCGTGCTCGAAAGCGGCGGCCTCGGCCTCTTCCAGCAGCAGCCGGCCAACGCCGCGGCCGCCGAAAAATGGACCGACGGCGATCGAATAAAGCCGCGCGACGCCGCTGCCCTTGCGAAACAGCACGACTGCATAGCCGGCGACGCGGCCATCGTTTTCGCCAACCAGCAGTTCGGCGGTGTCGCGTTCGATCAGTTGGCGAAAGGAGCGGCGAGAAATGCGATCGCTCGAAAAAACGGCTTTTTCGATGGCGGCGAGGTCATCGACGTCGGACGCGCGGGCCTTGCGAATCTCGGCAGGCATGCGGGCTCAGAAAACCTCGATTGGGTTGTGGAAAAGGCCCTAGACTAAACATCGGTCACACCAGCCGAAGTGCCAGCATTCAGCAAGCGCTATCGCACCTCGATTAGGGCCGAATTGTGACAGTTTTGACGGCAGGCAGGTCGCGCAAAGGCTTTGGACGACCACCGTGTTTCGGCGTGGGCGCGGCTCCGGAAAAACAAGCGCCTGCTCAGCTTTGCAAGCCCGCCAGAAGCTGGCCATAGGCGCTCTTGGCCACCGCGGCCAATTGCTCGCGCGGCAGCGAGCCGACGACGGCGCAGCCATAACCCTTGTCCAGCCAATAGACGGCCTCAGGACCATCTTCCTCAGACCCATAGGTGCCCTTGGCCTTGGCCGCTGATTCGGCGGTGACGAAGAGCGATATGCGCTCGCCCTTGACGTCCTCATAAAGCAGCATCGCGGCTTTGCCCTGGCCGGCAGGCAGCAGCCGGCCACCGACCAGTTGGAATCCTTGCGCCGCCAGATCCGGCGCGACCAGCTTCAAACCCACCTGGTTCGACAGCCAGCTCTGCAAATGATCCTTGTCGCTTGCCGGCACTTCCACCGCATGCTGCTTTTCGGCGGCATAGATGACGTGGGCGGCGATCGCCTCTTCGGCAAGCTGGTCCTCGGCCGTATTTTCCAGGCCAAGGCGACCGATGCCGGCAAGGTAGCCGCCAGCACCGCCAATCGCCAGGATGGCGGCAGCGGCGGCCGCAAGCCACCAACGCGAGCGCGACGGCGACGCTCTGACCGCTGGCGTCTCGCCAAGCACCACCTTGCTCAGCCGCACCGGGACGGGTTCGTCCAGCACGCCGTTAAAGGCTGCGCGCAATGCTGCCCGGTCGGCGGCGTAGCGTGCGCTCTTGGCCTTCATCTCGGCATTGGCCTCGAGCCACGCCTCATAGGCCGTCCGCTCGTCGCCCGGCAACTCGCCATCGAGAGCCATGTGGATGTCGCGTTCGGAAAAATCGCGCCGGCTCATTTCTAGACGATCCTTATCGAGCGGCGGCGCGCGGTATCATCCAGCAGCGCGCGCAGTTCCTCACGCCCGCGCGCGATGCGCGACATCAAGGTGCCGGCGGGAACCCCAAGGATGTTGGCGGCTTCGGCGTAGGAAAACCCTTCGATGGCGACCATCACAAGTGCCGCCCGCCGGTCAGGGCTGATCGCCTGCAGCGCGTCCACGATCTCGCGCGAAGCGATGCTCTCGACCTGCTCGGCGGGTGCTGCCTGCGCCTCGCTTGCCTCGAGCGGTAGCATCGCCGCCTCGCCGCGCCGGTTCACCTTGCGCATCTGGTCGATGAACAAATGGTGCATGATCGTAAACAGCCACCTCCTGGGGCTTTCTCCTGTCTGCCAGTTGTCGAGCCGCACAAGCGCGCGCTCGAGACAATCCTGGACGAGATCGTCAGCGGAATCGCGGTCGCGCAACAGCGAGCGTGCATAGCGGCGCAGACGCGGTATTTCGCCAAGGATTGCTGCCTTCTTTTCGTCCATGACCGCTGGTTCTGGGGCCCCTGTCCGTGGTGATTGAACGCGCCTTTGCAGCGCGGCGCAAGCGGCCAGCGCGAAGCGGTCCGCCGCCCCGGTCACCCAAGCAACTAAGTAACGCTGCCAGTGGCAGGTTTATTCCCGGCCAAATTGAAATCGTCAGCTATTGCTCGTCTCGAGCTTTGCTTTCGCCGCCCTTGTCAGCAGCCGCTGATAGAACAAGCCGATGCCGATGAGCACCGCGCCGAGGCCGATGAAGGACAGCGCCCGCAACACGCCTTCTAGCTCCGACATGTCGAAGATGAAGACTTTGAGCACGGCGATCGAGATCAGCGCCGCCGACGCTATGCGCAGCACCTGCGACTTCAGCCAGACACCGGCGGTGAGCAGCACCACGCCGATGACCAGCCACAGTGCCGAATAAGTATAGGTCTCGAGCTGGCCGAGACCGCTCCACAGCCCGATGAACTCGCCCTTGAACAGGCGCCTGACCCACAGCGTGGCATAGGCAAAGGCGAGCACCGCCGCCACCACCGCCAGCATCGCCGCATACCATTTCGGCCGCTTGTCACGGGCATAGAGTGCCAATGCGCCTGCCGCAACCGCCGGCAAGAGGTAGGCGAGGAACAGAAGGTTGAACACCGGGATGCTGCCGGTCGATTCATCCGTCAGCAGCGGGTTCAGCGCCAGAAAATGCTGGAGGACGATGAAGGCGACCGAGACCACGCCCGCTGCAATCGAGCCGTAGCGCAGCACCGAACTTGGCGAGCGCATGTCTATGGCGACCAGGATGGCACCGGCACCGATGGCGATCAGCGTGTAGATCGCCTGTTCGGCAAGCGTTGCAGCAGCGGTATCGATGACGCCGCCATGCATGGCATGGCGCACCAGCATGGCGACGGTGAGCAGGCAAAACAACGCGGCGCCGGCCTCCATGGCGAGGCGCGGTCGGCCATTGGTGGTTCGGGCAAGCTGCCAGGCGGCAAAACCGAAAGCGAGCGCCGGCACGCCATATCCAAGCAGCAGCCAGTTGAACACCGGCGTCTTCGACAGGAACTCGGCACCGACGATGGTCGGGTCGAAGGCAACGCGGCCGAGCACTGCAATCACCGCACCAACGGAAATCCAGCCAAGCACCGGATAGCTACGCCAGCGCGTCGCCAGCGCCGGCACGGCGGCGGCTGCTCCGAGCAGGATGGTTGTCCAGCCGGAACCAAAGGCCATATGCAGCATCAGCAGGCAGGCAATCGCCGCCCCGCCGAGCGCGAAGGAGACAGCAGCGCCGCCGGTCAGCGGCGGCGCTTCGCCGCGCGCTATCCATTCGCCGCCGGCGACGAAGACGCCGACCAAAACGGCTGCGACCGCCGCATAAGCAAGGTCGCGGTCGAGATTGCCGAAGGTAGACCAGAGCGCCAGCAGGATGACCAGTGGCGCGACAGCGCTCCAGGCGGCCCATGTGGCGGCGCGCAGCCAGCCATAGGCCGCAAAACGGCGCGCCGCCCAAAAGCCAGCGCCGATGAAGACCAGGCCGAGAGCGATGCCGACCCTGAGCATCAAGGCATCGGACGCCACGACCGGCATGCCGTCGACGCCGAGAGCGCCACTCGAAAAATCGGAAGCGATCGTGGTCGGCGGAATGATGCCGAGATAGACGAGTACAGTCGCCAGCCCGGCGGCGTGCAGCAGTGCAAGCGCCCGCGGCCGGTAGAGCGCCACCGCCACCAGGGCTGCGACAAGGGCTGCGCCCTGCAAGGCATCGCCGGCGGCGGCAAAGACCGGATCGACGAACAGGGCCAGCGCCGAAAGCGCGACGAAGAAGCCCGGCGCGATCGACGGCCAGTCGAAGCTGCTACCGGCGACCGCTTCGCCGCGGCGGCCAAGCCAGACGAAGGCGAGCACGGCCAGTGTCGTCCCGTCGATAAAGAGGATGACGGCAAGGTCCGCCCCCGGCGCGTCGGTCATGTAGAAGATGGTCCAGATGCCCGTGGCGACGAAGGCTGCGGCCATCAAAAGCCTCCAGTCGCGGATGCGGGCAATGACGCCGGTGGCGGCGAGCACGATCGCCAGATAGCCGAACAGCGCCCACGGATTGGGCGCCTGCGAGGCGACCAGCAGCGGCGTCACCATGGCACCGAGCAGGCCGACGCCGGCCAGCGCCTGACCGTGGACCAGGCTCGCCGCGATCGTCGCCACCCCGATGGCGCCGAGCAGCGTGAAAGCGAGCGTCGGGCCGATGAAGCCGTAAATGCTGTACGCGGCGTAGACGGTACCGAACAGGATGAAGGCGCCGGCCGCCGTCAGGATCGCCGGGATATAGGCACCGGCGGCACCTTGCACCGGCACCCTGAAGCCGGTGCGCCGGATGAACTCGCCGCCGGCGACCAGCACCAGCCCGAGTGCCGCCGCCATGACAAGCCGCACGCGTGGCCCGAAAATGCCGGCCTCGATGGTGTAGCGGATCAGGAACAGGCCGCCCAGCGCCAGCGCGATGCCGCCGACCCAGACCGCCCAGCGGGTACCGAGCGCCGTTTCGACGTCGGACTGGCGAGCTGCCTTCGCCGCTGCCGCCGGTTGCGCCGACTCCGGCGCGGACGGCGCCGTTGTATCGGCATCGGCCTCTGTGGCTGACACGACCGCTGCGGTCCCCGGCGATACGGCCATGTCGGCTGCGGCCGCAAGTGGGATTGCGGCATCAGCCGGTTTGCTATCGTTTGCAGCCGGTTCCTTGGCTTGCGGCGGTAGCGCAGGCGTGCCCGAAAGCACAAGGCTGCGCAAGGCGCCAAGCTCGCGCTCGATCAGGCCGATGCGGCTCTGCTGGCGTGAAATGATGACGAACAGCGCGATGATGGCGACGAGGCCAATCAGGCTTTCAAACATGGCGGTTCCCCCAAACCAAACCAGTTGTCACTGACATTCAATCTTCAGTGACATTCAAATGCGGCGGCCAAACGGCCGGTCCATTCAACGTGCCGCCAGATTGGCCGCCGCAAAGATCGAGCATGTTTCGGTGCCGAAAGCCAGCAGCTTGCCATTGGCGTCCTTCAGCGCCGCTTCCGAAACGGCCAGCGTGCGGCCCTTGTGCACCACTTTGCCCCTCGCACCACCTCGCCCGTCCTTAGATCGGCCGCGTCAAATTCACTTTGAACTTGGCCGTCGCATAGGCCTCGCCTACCTGCGGAATGGTGCCAAGGCCGAGCGGTGAGACCCGGCCGGGATAGAGTTCCGCTTCGCTCATCTGGTGGTTTCCCCGGCGGCGGTTTCTGCGGCGCTCGGGTTGCCGGATCCATGGCCGGGCGCATGGTGCCTGCGCAAGGCGGCGAGGAAGCCGGCGCGGGCGCCGGGAGGCTCGATGCCGCGTGGTTCGTAGACATGACGGGTCAAAAAGAAGCCGGTTAGCCGGAAGGCGTCCTCGATCGCCGCCGGATCGGCGCGCAGGCCCGAACCGCGCTGCAGGAAGGCAGGCAGCGCCAGCATCTTGTCGCGCCACGGCGCGCCCGCCGCCCGCGACACGGCGCGGCCGGATTTCGGCGAGACGTAGGCAAGGTCCTGCCTGGTGCCGGTCGCCGCACACTGGCTGAGATCGAGGCCGAAGCCGAGTTCGTCGAGGACCAGCAGCTCGAAGCGGGCCACCAGCTCGCCGGCGGCATCGGCATCGTCGAGATGAGCGATCATCACCGCAAGCGTCTCGTAAAGGCCGCCATGGGCGTCACGCTCAGGCAGAAGACGCAAATGCGCGGCCATCGTCTGCAGGCCATAGACGGCAACGGCGCTGTCCATCAGCCGGGCGGCGTTCATCTCGATGGCCTCGACCTGAAAGGTGCCGAGATGCTCGTCGAGCCGCGCCCGCCACAACAGGTCGACGCGATTGCCGGGCTGCAAGACAGGCTGCTGTTTGCGCGAACGGCCGCCGCGCACGAGACCGAGATGGCGGCCATGCGCACGTGTCATCACCTCGAGAATGGCGCTGGTTTCGCCATGCTTGCGGGTGCCGAGAATGATTCCCTCGTCGCGCCATTCCATGACGAGAGCTTGTCACCGATTGGATGGCGAAATCAAGATGAGCGACCTATCCGCCGCAAACCGAAACGGCCCGTAGCGTATCGCTACGGGCCGTTTCGGCGAGATCGTCGTTTGATCAGAACGAGCGCTGGAAGCGGAAGATGCCGCCGATTGCGTCGGCATCGTCGGCATCGAAATTGTCGTAATAGTCGACTTCGGCGGTGATCGTGTAACCAGGAACGATCGTGTAGGCGACGTTGGCCGCAACGGCGAAGTCTTTGTCGTCGGTATAGGAGACCTGGGCGTTCAAAGCGGTCTTCTTGTTGACGGCATAGCTGCCGCCGCCCCAGACGGCAAAGTTGCCAGTCCACGGTTTGTAGAAGTTCTTTGCGACGTTGTCGTCGCTGCCGTAGCCCGCCATCACGAACAGGGTCAGGTCAGTAATCGGCTTGACGTCGAGGCGGGCTTTGCCGGCCCATTCTTCCGACGTGCTGTTATAGGCGCCGACCGCGGTGATCGCACCCCAGTCACCCTTGTATTTCACGCCGCCGACGACAAACGGAACGTAGCTGTCGATCGACTGGTCAGCGCCGGAGCCCGTTTCGACCGAGGCGACTGCCGTAAAGCCATTACCGCCGTCGAAATAGTAACTGATCAGGTTGGTGTCCTTGGTGCCGTAAGGAATGATAGTGTCCTGGACGACGCTGCCGGCGTAGCCGATGAACGAATCATAGACAGTTTCATCCTTGCCGACGCGGAAACCTCCAAGCTGGATCCAGGCGAAGTTCAGGGTAACCGCCTTGTTGTCCTGCACGCTGAAATCAACACCGCTCACGGTGCGTTTGGTATTGCCGAAGTTGAAACGGGTCTCGGTGTAGGTCTTCAAAGTGCCGAGCTCGGTTTCCTGGCCTGTCCACGTCTTCAAATTGAAGCGCGCATTCTTGTTCCAGGTCTGCTGTTCGTCACCGTCCATAAGGTCGTGTGTCGTCGCGCCGTCGAAAACGCGGCCACCGTCGCCGAAGCTGGCGTCATAGCGGACATAGCCGCCGATGCGCAGGCAGGTCTCGGTGCCGGGGATGTAGTAGTAGCCGGCGCCGTAGACGTCACAAATCTTGACGTATTCGGCGGGTTCCGGCTCGGCGACCACAACAGCGTCGGCGGCGCGCGCGCCGGAGACCGCGACGAATGCCGCGGCTGAGCCGAGAAGAAGGCTCTTGATATTCATTTTCTGACCTCTCCAGTCAAAGTTAAAATGGCTTTGAACCCATGGTTGAACGGCTGAACGCCTCACCCACGTCGAAAAAGGCGCGCACTGCACCCCCTCTTCAGGCGGCGAACATACTCATCGGCATTCCAGTCTCAATGACGATTATAAAAATAATCAATGTTTTAATAACAGAAGAAATCCATGTTGCACAAATATCACTTCATATTTTCTTCATGATCGCTCCCGGCACAAACGAGACATTGTCACAATTGTACGAAAATATACTTGTACCATTAGCCGGCAAACCGATCGGAATCCGACAGACATTCCTTTTACGTGTTCTTTTTTTGGAATGGACTTCTAACGTTGGCAGCGAGATCAAGCCAACTTCGCCATCGCTGCGTTCTGTGCGGCAAGAACGACTTCCGCCACCAGATCCTGCCTGAGCATTTCAATGGGAGTACGTCCGGCGAGGCCGGGCGCGGGGCCGATCAGCCACGCCCAGGCATGCCGTGGCTCGGGCATCGCGGACAAGACTTCCTTGATACCCGGAGCCGGCCTGCCGTCGACGAACTGGGCCAGGGGAAATACATGTTTGCGGCCACCGGTGCGCAACGCAACGACCGTGCCGCTCCGCTGCCAGCGATGCAGGGTCGAGCGCGATATGCCGAGATTTTGCTGCAGGAACGTCGACCCGGCGACCCGACCGGCCCAGTCCTCGACCCGCATCGCGTCAAGGTCGCCGCTTCCAACCGGTTGGACGTCCGTCCCTTGGGCTCGGTGTGCGCTCGACAGACGCGTCCGGGCACTGCGTTCCGCAGCTTCGGCCGCCAATATCCGCACGAACCGCGAGGCCATGCCGGGCAATCTTTCCTGCATGGTGTCGATCGCCCTGATGTCGGTCGGTGCAAGCAGGGCGACGGCGGCGGCAACGGCCCCGGCGATCCTGCCCGCTGCAACGACCGCATCGCTGTTCGTCACCTTGCCTTGCCGCGCCAGCACGCGCTCGATCTCAACAGCGACGGCGTTTGCAAACTCGATCTGACGGATGGGGTCGATGCGATTCCAAGTCCCGGTCATGTCCTGATCTGGCTGCTTGCCTGCCGGTTCCGGTTTGCTCGGAAGCGGGTCTTTCGAACAGCGTATAGGCAGGGTGTATGACGGAGAGACGACAAACGGGAACCGTGCACGATTGCAATGTCGGCAGGTGCTCCAGCCGGTCCGGTTCTGCATGAAATATCGGAAATTTCTCAGAACCCGCTCAGGATTTCGTGTCGCGCCGGTGCCAATAAGAAACGGGTCGACCGAGGGTGGTCGACGCATGGCCTCCCGGAGGGATTCGGCCGGCGGTTCAAGATGCAAGTCGACCGATTGGGCAGTCCGGCGACCTCTCATTGTCATCTGCCCGTGAGAGGCCCGACATGACTTCGTTCCTGCGCCTGGTGCGGCAGCATCAGTTGACTGCCTTCTTTTCGTTGGCGCTTGCCCTTACCTGGTTTGCCTTCATCCCGTTCTACCTGTCGAGCGGCGATAGCATTCCTTGGTTTACCTTCGGCCCGATGATCTCCGGATTCGTTGTCGCAGCCCTTTCCGGAGGCTGGACTTCGGTCAAGGCCATTCTCGCTTCCATGGTGAAGTGGCGGGTATCTCCGTTGTGGTATCTGGTGGCATTCGGCCTGCCATTGGGCACGCAGCTTGCCTCGATCCTGGTCAATCCGCTGTTTGGCTCGGCGACGCCGGCCTGGAGCAATATTCCAGCCGTCACTGAGATACTGCCGATCATCGCGCTCTATGCGGTGTTCAGCGGCCCGCTTGGCGAAGAGCCGGGATGGCGCGGCTTTGCGACACCGCGTCTTCTGGCCAAGCATTCGGCGCTGGCCGGAAGCCTGATCCTCGGCGCGATCTGGGCGATCTGGCATTTTCCGCTCGGCCTGGTCGGCGATCTCAGCGTCTACGGCACGATTAACGTCCTACTGGCGGCAGTGGTGTTCACCTGGCTCTATCAGAACACCGGTAGTGTGCTTCTCGCCATTCTGATGCATGTCACCCATCAGAACAGCGTACGCTTCCTGGGCAAGGTGTTCATCGACGCCGACCATGTGCAGCAGCAATGGATCGGTGTTGCGATCTGGGCGGTGGCTGCGGTCGCCATCGTTGCCGTCTACGGCACCGAGAGCTTCGTCCGCAGGTCGGCAATGCAGCCCGCCCTCGCTGGCGCCGTCTAATTTGCGGCGCCCAAATCCAAAGCACCGCTTTCGGCGGCGACAGACCTTGACCCAGCCCCCCAGCCGTAGGCCAATACAGGCACGGCTTCAGGGAGCGGGCCATTTCGATGGCGGTTTCGGCCACTGATCAGGTTTTTCAGTTCGGCGGTTTCACGCTCGATCTGGGCAAAGGCACGCTCGGCCGGGCCGAACAGCCGGCCTTCCTGCGGCCGAAAGCCTACGCATTGCTGACGCATCTCGCCCGCCACATCGGCCGTGTGGTGCCGAAGTCGGAATTGATGGATGCGGTCTGGCCGGGTGTTTTCGTCACCGAGGACTCGCTGACGCAGTCGATTCGCGAGATCCGCAGGGTGCTCGGCGAGGAAACGATACGGACCGTATCGAAGCGCGGCTACATGCTGATCCCTGAAATTGAACCGGTGCCCGAACCCGGCGCGCAGCCGATCGTGGCGGTGCTCAGGTTCCGCAATGACGGCGCCGATCCGGCCGACGAAGCGATCGTCGACGGTATTGCCGAAGACATTATCAACGGTCTCGCCTGCTTCGGCACGCTGACAGTGCTGGCGCGCAATTCGAGCTTCTCGTTTGCCTCCTATTCGCCCAGTGAATGGCCTGTCGTGCGTTCGCGTATCGGCGCCGATTATCTCGTCGAGGGTTCGGTGCGGCGGCAGGCAGGCAGCATCGTCTGTGCGGTCAATCTCGTTGACGCAGCCAGCGCTTCCCAGCTCTGGGGCGATCGCTACCAGGCCGATTACGCCGGGCTGTCCGCCATCCAGCAGGAGATCGTCGAAAAGATCGTCGGCCGGCTGGTGGTTCGGGCGAACAATGCCGGCCTGCAACGTGCCTCGCGGCAGCCGGTAGCCAGCCTCGCCGCCCATGAACTGGTGCTGCGCGGCGTCGCTTTGCTGCGCGATCCGGCGCAAAGCGAACTGGAAGAAGCGGCAGCGTTTTTCGAAGCGGCGATCGTCAGGGACCCGGCCTATGGCCTTGCTTACACCTATCTGGCGCTGTCGCATGTACTTAACAGCGAATTCGGGCCCATCAGCGACGCCGTTCTGACGAAGGCCCGCGACCTGGCCGACCGGGGCATCGCATTGTCGCCGGACCAGGCAACGGCACACCGCATCCAGTCGCTGGTGCGGCTCAATATGCGCGACCACGAGGCGGCCGAGCATCATTTGCGCATCGCGCTCGAGCTCAATCCGGGCGACGCAGACTGTATCGAGCAGATGGGGCATCTGTTGACGATGCGCGGCCGGCCGCTCGACGCGCTCGCCTGGCTGGCGCGTGCCATCCGCATCAACCCGCTGCATCCTCACTGGTATCAGTACGATCGCGCGCTTGCGCTATACATGCTGGGCGAATACCGCACGGCTGCCGAGGCGCTGGAGCTGGCGACGCGACCGACGCCGTGGATCCGCACTCGGCTTGCCGCCTGTTACGCTCAGTTCGGCGACATGCAGGCGGCAAGGCGCCAGGCTGCGCTGATCAACGCCGACGGCTCCGATTTCTCGCCACTCGACTATGCAAGAACGGGCATCCCGTTCGAAAACGCCTCCGACGCCGAACATCTTGCCGACGGCGTGTCGCTAGCACTTGGGTAATCCTGAGGCGGCCAACAGGCCGCTCGGCGGATCGCCCAATAGGCTCAGTGCGGAAATTCGAGCCCCATTTCACGGTAGCGCTCGGGATCGTCGCCCCAGTTCTCGCGCACCTTGACGAACAGGAAGAGGTGCACCTTTTGCTCGAGTATGCCTGCGATTTCCATGCGCGCGGCCTGGCCGATGGCGCGGATCGTCTCGCCCTTATGGCCGAGCACGATCTTCTTCTGGCTGTCGCGCTCGACATAGATGGTCTGGTCGATGCGCACCGAGCCGTCCTTCTTCTCTTCCCATTTCTCGGTCTCGATGTGGGAGGAATAGGGCAGTTCCTGATGCAGCCTGAGATAGAGCTTTTCGCGGGTAATCTCGGCCGCGAGCTGGCGCATCGGCAAGTCGGAGATCTGGTCTTCCGGATAGTACCAGGGGCCGGCCGGCAAGGTCTCGGCGAGATAGTCGAGCAGGTCCTTGCAGCCAGACCCGGTCAGCGCCGAAACCATGAAGGTGCGCTTGAACGGCACCCTTTCATTGGCTGCCGCCGACAATGCGAGCAACGTCTCGTGCTTGACCCGATCGACCTTGTTGAGGATCAACACCATCGGCTGCCGGACGTCCTTCAGCCGCTCGAGGATGGCGTCGGCATCGCCCCGGATGCCGCGCTCGGCATCGATCAAGAGCAGCACGATATCGGCGTCCTTGGCACCGCCCCACGCGGTCGTCACCATCGCGGTGTCCAGCCGGCGCTTCGGCTTGAATATGCCCGGCGTGTCGACGAAGACGATCTGCGCGTTGTTATGGGTGGCAATGCCGCGCACGATAGCGCGCGTGGTCTGCACCTTGTGCGTCACGATCGACACCTTGGCGCCGACCAATTGGTTGACCAGCGTCGATTTCCCCGCATTGGGCGCACCGATCAGCGCGACGAAGCCGGAGCGGGTAGCGGGAGCTTCTGTTGCCGGAGCTTCGGTGGCGGTCATGCGGCACTCCCTTGATTAAGCCAGACGCCTTCCCGCTGCAGAAGCGCCGCGGCTGCAGCCTGCTCCGCCTCGCGCTTGGAGCGCCCGCTGCCGGTCGCCGGCGGATAGGCGCCGACCTTGACGCTGACGGTGAACAGCGGATCGTGGTCCGGTCCCTCGCGGCTGTCGATTATGTAAACCGGCACTGCGCCTGCCGCCTGATGCGCCCATTCCTGGAGTTCGGTTTTCGCATCGCGACGGGCGGCGTCAATGGCTTGCGAACGCGGCTGCCAGTATCTGTGGATGAAGGCACGGGCCGCTTCCAACCCGCCGTCGAGATAGAGCACGGCGATCAGCGATTCCAATGCATCGGCGCGCAGATTGACGCGCTTGCGCCCATCGAGGCCACGTACGTCCGAACCGGCGCGAATAAGTTCCGGCAGGCCGATCTCCTCGGCGATCTCCGCCAGGGCCTCGGCGTTGACCAGCGCATTCAATCTCAGCGACAGCTCACCCTCGGCGGCGTCGGGAAATGCCGCCAGCAGCATATCGGCAACGACAAGTCCGAGAACGCGGTCGCCCAGGAATTCGAAACGTTCGTAGTCGATGCCGGCATGACTGCCGCGAGCGCTGGCATGGGTCAGCGCCCGCTGCAGGCGCTGATGGTCGCCAAAACTGTGGCCAGTACGCTCCCTGAGCGCCTCGGCGAGCGCATCGGCGGTCAGCCGTTTCGTCGCCGCCATGGCCCTAATTGACGAAATGGAACAGGCGCGACGCGCGCATCAGCGACGGCCATTTCCAGATTTCGAGCGGGCTGGCGCTGCCGCCGATCGAGAAGAAAATGAGGTTGGCGCGGCCGACCAAATTCTCGTCCGGCACGAAGCCGACGGTGAAGCGGCTGTCCGACGAGTTGTCGCGATTGTCGCCCATCATGAAATAGTGGCCGGGCGGCACCTTGAACTCTTTGGTATTGTCGCCGATCGAAGCCTGCGTCAGGTCGAGCGTGTCGTAGGTGACGCCGTTCGGCAGCGTTTCGCGATAGACATCGACCGGCCCGTTCTCCTCGGTGATGTCGCGGTTGTCGATCTGCCCGACCTTGACGCGCGGCACACCTACGTCGTTGATGAAGAGCTGGCCATCCTTGACCTGGATCTTGTCGCCCGGCAGGCCGACGACGCGCTTTATATAGTCCACGGAAGGATCCGGCGGAAACTTGAACACCACCACATCGCCGCGCTTCGGCTCGGAGCCCCAGATGCGGCCCGAAAAGATGTTCGGCCCGAACGGCAGAGAATAGCGGGAGAAGCCGTAGGACCATTTGGTGACGAAGAGATAATCGCCTTCGAGCAAAGTCGGCCGCATCGAGCCTGACGGAATCGAGAACGGCTGGAACAGGAGCGTGCGGATCACCAGCGCAAGCAGCAGGGCCTGGACGATGACGCTGACGGTTTCGCCAAGTCCGCCGGATTTCTTCTGGGTTTTTTCAGCCACGCTCATGTCGTCCTCGATTGTGCGTTGGATGGTATAGAGTCTCGGCGCGCGCTGGGCAACGTCATGCCGGTGGTCAGATGCAATCAATGTGGCGCTTCTTCGACCGGCAACGCTTCAATGATCACAAAGGCTTGAGCGAGCGGAAAATCATCGGTGATGGTGAGGTGGATCACCGCGCGATGCCCTTCAGGCAGGATTTCGTCCAGCCGCGCTGCCGCCCCGTTGGTCAGCGCCATGGTCGGCTTGCCGCTGGCCAGGTTGACGACCCCCATGTCACGCCAGAACACACCCTGCGCCAGACCGGTGCCCAATGCCTTGGCGCAGGCTTCCTTGGCGGCGAAACGCTTGGCGTAGGAGGCCGCACGCGCCGCGCGGTTTTCGGAGCGCGCCTGTTCGATCTCGGTGTAGATGCGTTGGATGAAGCGTTGGCCATGACGTTCCAGCGACTTCTCGATGCGTCTGATGTCGATGAGGTCGCTGCCGATACCGATAATCATTCGGCGGGAACTTCCGGCCCGGTTTTTCCAGCCTTTGCCGCTCTTTCGGCCAGCCGCTTGCGGCGCTGCTCCTGGAAAGTGACCATGCCCCAGCGGGTGATGCCGTAGAACAGCAGGCCGAAAGCCAGGCCGAGCGGTATTGCGCCGATTGTCATCGGCTTCAGCACCGGTCCCCACAACTGCGCAAAGGAAAGATTATGCAGCATGTCGCCGAGATGCGCGGGTGGGCCATGCGCCGGCAGGTGTTCATGCAGGATCAGCTTGCCGACCTCCCAGGAGGCGGCCCATAGCAGCGGAAAGGTCAGGGGGTTGCCGAAGACCGTGCCGAGTGCCGCCGCGACCAGATTGCCGGCGATTAGCCAGCACAGGATGGCAGCAATGATGAAGTGGAAGCCAAGCGGGAAAAACGACGCGAATACGCCCGCCGCAACACCGGCGGCCACTGCGTGCGGCGTGGCCCTAAGCCGCAGGATGCGCTTGGAAAAATACCGCAGCGAGCGCGAGAACGAGCGGCGCGGCCACAAATAAGTACGCACCCGCTCGAAAAAACCATCAGGCTTGCGCCGTCGAAAAAGCACTCTGTTCCTGTTCCTAGTTCCATCGATGGCTTCATCGCCGGCTTTTCCAGCCAGGCGCGACAGCCCATGCTGCGCTCTGCGGTCGCCGAAAAGCAACTACGACTTTGATATAGCGATGCGCTGGCCGAAGAACAACGAGGCCGAGGGCATCCGCTCGGTGGCCGGTCGCGCCAGCCCTGGGTATCGCCGTTCTGAACAGGGTATGATCGCGGCGAATTTAAGGAGCGCCGCTTAGGTTCGATATTCGCTGACCTCGACGAGGTTGCCGTCCGGGTCACGGAAATAGACCGATATCATCGCGCCACGAGCGCCGGCGCGCTCGACCGGGCCGACCTCTATCACCACGCCATTGGCGGCGAGGCTGGCACATATCTCGGCGAGCGGCCGGCTAGCAATCAAGCAGAAATCTCCGGAGCCCGGCGTCGGCGCCTTGGCCTTCGGCTCGAAGGTACGCCCGACCTGATGCACATTGATCTTTTGCGTTCCAAACAGCAGCGCCGTTGGTCGATCCGGCTCGTCGAGACGCTCGAAGCCAAGCACGCGCTGATAGAAGGCGCAGGTATCGTCCACCGAACGAACTGTCAGCACGAAATGATCGATACCGGCAATCACGGCAGCGCCTCCGTCATATATTGCGGCTGCCGGGCTTGATCGCCGGTATGGCGGCGAGTTCGGGCGGCAGCCTGTCGGCTGGATAGGCCGGAACTTCATATTCGGCGAGCGCGATCAGCGGCACGCCGACATCGGTCTTGCCAGCCGAGCGGTCGATGATGCACGCGGCGGCTGCGACCTCGGCGCCAAGGCCGCGCAGGCAGTCGATGGTCTCGCGGATCGACAGGCCAGTGGTGACGATGTCCTCGACAATGACAACGCGCGATCCCTTGGCGATCTCGAAACGGCGCAGCCTGAATTCGCCCCCTTCCCGCTCGACCCAAATCGCCGGCGCGCCAAGATGGCGCGAGGTCTCATAGGCCGGGATCAGCCCGCCGATCGCGGGGCCGACGACGTAGTCGATCCTGCCGGGCACGCCAGCGCGGATCTTTTCGGCGAGTGCCTTGCACAAGCGCTCTGTCTTGTCGGCATGCATGAAAACGCGCGCCTTCTGCAAGAAGACCGGGCTGCGCAGGCCCGACGTCAGGATGAAATGCCCTTCGAGAACGGCGCCGGCCTCGCGGAAAATGCCTAGCACTTCATCGGTGTTCATTGTTCGCTCCATGCCCATGGTGAATGGTGAATGGTAGTGAGAGCACTCTCTTTCACTATTCACTATTCACTATTCACTATTCACTATTCACTATTCACTATTCACCCATTCACGCGCCTTGCATCGCTGACGCTCGAATTGTCCTTTAGCTGCGACAGCAGCCGGTTCAAGTGCTTGAGGTCCCACACTTCGAGATCGATCAGCATTTCGGTGAAATCGGGCGCGGTGCGCACCATCGACAAAGTGTGGATGTTGGCATCGTTGGATGCGACGACTTGTGCAATGTCGGCGAGCGAACCCGGTGCGTTGATGGCGGTGACAGAGACGCGCGCCGGGAACCGCTCCTTGGTGCGCTCGTCAATATCCCAGCGCACGTCGATCCAGCGCTCGGGCTGGTCGTCAAAGGCCTGCAGCGCCGGCGACTGGATCGGATAGATGGTGATACCGGTTCCCGGCTGCACGATGCCGACAATGCGGTCGCCAGGCACTGCCCCTTCCGGCGCGAAGCGCACCGGCAGATCGCCGCGCACGCCGCGGATCGGCACCGCATCGTCGCGCGGCTGGTTTTTGTCCTTGCGCGCGGCGCGGCCCGGAATCTGGAACAGCATGCCGGCGGCGTTGCGGATCTTCGACCAGCCCTCCTCGCGCTGCTTGGGCGCGACCAGCGTGACGCGCTCGTCCTTGTAGTCGGGGAACACCGCCTTCATGACATCGGTGGAGGCAAGTTCGCCTCGGCCGACCGCGGCCAGCACATCCTCGATGTCCTTGCGCGCCAGCCGGTGCAGCACCGGCTTCAGGCTTTCCTTGGTGAAGGTCTTGCCGGACCGTTCGAAGGCGCGCTCCAGAATGCGGATACCGAGACCCGAATATTGCTTGCGAATAGCGTTCTTGGTGGCGCGGCGGATGGCCGAGCGTGCCTTGCCGGTAACGACCACCGATTCCCACGCCGCCGGCGGGACCTGCGCCTTCGAGCGGATGATCTCGACCTCGTCGCCATTCTTCAGCTCCGTCATCAGCGGCATGATGCGGCCATTGACCTTGGCGCCGACGCAAGTGTCGCCGACGTCGGTGTGGACGGCGTAGGCAAAGTCGATCGGCGTGGCGCCGCGCGGCAGCGCGATCAGCATGCCCTTCGGCGTAAAGCAGAATACCTGGTCCTGGAACAGTTCCAGCTTGGTGTTTTCGAGGAAGTCCTCGGGATTGTCGCCTTCGGCAAGCTGCTCGATGGTGCGCCGCAGCCAGGCATAGGCATTGGTTTCCTTCGAGATCGCATGGGCGGCACCATTCATCTTGCCGCCGCTATCTTTATAGATCGAATGAGCGGCGACGCCGTATTCGGCGATCTTGTTCATCTGATAGGTACGGATCTGCAATTCGACGCGCTGGCGCGATGGGCCGACGATGGTGGTGTGGATCGAGCGGTAGTCGTTCTGCTTCGGCGTCGAGATGTAGTCTTTGAAGCGGCCGGGCACCATCGACCAGGTGGTGTGGATGGCGCCGAGCGCGCGATAGCAGTCCTCGACCGTCTCGACAACGACGCGGAAGCCAAAAATGTCGGACAGCTGCTCGAACGACAGCGCCTTGGCCTCCATCTTGCGGAATACCGACCACGGCTTCTTCTGCCGGCTCTTGACCTCGGCCTTGATCGAATATTTGTCGAACAGCGTGGAGAGCGCCTTCTCGATCTCGGACAGCACGCCCTTGTTGCGCTCGAAGATTTCGGCGAGCCGTGCGGTGACGGCGCGGTAGGCTTCCGGATTGATGAAGCGGAAGGCGATCTCTTCCAACTCCTCGCGCATGCCTTGCATGCCCATGCGGCCGGCCAGCGGCGCGTAGATGTCCATCGTCTCTTCGGCAATGCGCAGGCGCTTGGCTTCCGGCACATGGTCGAGGGTGCGCATATTGTGCAGGCGGTCGGCGAGCTTGACCAGAAGCACGCGCACGTCTTCCGAGATCGCCAGCAACAGCTTGCGCAGGTTCTCCGCCTGCTCGGCCTTCTTCGAGACGAGGTCGAGCTTCTTCAGCTTGGTCAGGCCCTCGACCAGCTTGCCCATTTCCGGGCCGAACAATTCGTCGATCTCGGCCCTGGTCGCCGTGGTGTCCTCGATCGTGTCGTGCAGCAAGGCAACGGCAATCGTCGCCTCGTCCATGTGCATTTCGGTGAGGATGGCGGCGACTTCGAGCGGATGCGAGAAATAGGGATCGCCGGAGGCACGCTTCTGGTGGCCATGCTTCTGCATGGCGTAGACATACGCCTTGTTGAGCAGCGCCTCGTTGACGTCAGGCTTGTAGCGCTGCACGCGCTCGACAAGCTCATACTGCCGCATCATGGGCGGGATCTCGCAATGCTGAAATGAATCATGCGCCGCACTGGCGTACGGCGCATGTCATAGATAGCCACGAAACTGCCGACGCGAAAGTGTCGGCAGTTGTCGCTAAGATCAATAGTCGTCGCTTTTTTCCGGTGGCACCAGGCCCTCGATGCCGGCCAACAGGTCTTCTTCGGTCATGCGATCGAAGGTGACGTTGTCCTCGGCGTCGTCGGCATCGGTGGCCACAACGGCGCTACCGGTCTGGTCGGCAATCGCCTCGCCATCGGCTTCCGGCTCATCGACCTCGACATGCTTCTGCAGCGAATGGATGAGATCTTCCTTGAGGTCGTCCGGCGACAGCGTCTCTTCGGCGATTTCGCGGAGCGCAACGACCGGGTTCTTGTCGTTGTCGCGCGGTACGGTGATCTGCGCGCCCTGGCTGATCTGACGGGCGCGGTGGCCGGCCAGGAGCACCAGCTCGAAGCGGTTGTCGACCTTGTCGATGCAATCTTCAACGGTTACGCGGGCCATGAGTTGCCCCTTTCATGCCTGGATTTGATGGAAAACAGGCGCGGTCCATAACCCGAACGCCGCCAAAATACAAGCTTTTATGGCGGTGCGCAGCTCTGACGCGGGCCGCCTGCGACGACACAGCGCCGATCACAATTGCTTGCGGTGCGGCATGGTGCCTTGGATTGCCGTAAAACTGGCGTTATCTCGAACGATGAAGGCCAACAGGTTTATTATCAGACCGGCCGATAGTCGCCACGCATTTAGACGACTGCTTATTTCGAAAAAGGACATTTTTCCATGTTCGATCCTCGTGAAAAAATCGCTCTCTTTATCGACGGTGCCAATCTCTACGCCACCTCGCGCGCGCTGGGCTTCGACATCGACTACCGCAAACTTCTGGCGAGCTTCCAGAAACGCGGCTATCTGCTGCGCGCTTATTACTACACCGCGCTGGTCGAGGACCAGGAATACTCCTCGATACGGCCGCTGATCGACTGGCTCGACTATAACGGCTTCAAAGTGGTGACCAAACCGGCCAAGGAATTCACCGACTCGACCGGCCGGCGCAAGATCAAGGGCAATATGGATATCGAGCTGACCGTCGATGCGCTGGAGCTTGCCGACGTCGTCGACCATTATGTCATCTTCTCAGGCGACGGCGATTTCCGTACGCTGGTCGAGGCGCTGCAGCGGCGCGGGCGCAAGGTGTCGATCGTCTCGACCATGGCCTCGCAGCCGCCGATGATCTCCGACGATCTGCGCCGTCAGGCCGACCATTTCATCGACTTGATGACGCTCAAGAATGAAGTCGGCCGCGATCCGTCGGAGCGGCCGGTGCGTCGGCCCGAGCCGGCCGAAGTCGACGAGGAAGACTATTGACGGTCGTTGCCTTGACCGCGCCCCTGGTCGTCTCGCCCGAACCCGATCGCGATTGCCCGCTCTGCCCGCGGCTGCACGACTTCATCGCCGAGTGGCGGCGGCGTGAGCCGTCCTGGTTCAACGCGCCGGTACCGACTTTTTTGCCGCCGGAAGGCGAGGATGCGGTGCGTCTGCTGATCGTCGGGCTGGCGCCTGGTCTGCGCGGGGCAAACCGGACCGGGCGCCCCTTCACCGGAGATTTTGCCGGTGACCTGCTTTACAACACGCTGATCGCGCACGGCTTTGCGCGCGGCGAATTCAAAGCGCGACCGGATGACGGGCTGGAGCTTGTCGGTACGGCGATTACCAATGCGGTGCGCTGCGTGCCGCCGGATAACAAGCCGGTTGGCGCCGAGATAGCGACCTGCCGGACGTTCCTGGTACCGACGATTGCGCGGTTTCCAAACCTGCGCGCTGTGCTGGCGCTGGGCTCGATCGCGCACCAGTCGACTGTGCGGGCGCTCGGCCAGCGCGTCGCCGCCTATCCGTTCCGGCATGGTGGACAGCAGCAGGCTAATGGCATCACGCTGTTTTCCAGCTATCATTGCTCGCGCTACAACACCAATACCGGCGTGTTGACGGAAGCGATGTTCGTCAACGTCTTCAGTCAGATAGAAGCTTTTCTGAAGACATAGAATCGGACGAGGCCCGCCGGCAAGCCCTAGATTCGGGCAATCGCGAACAACCAGGCCAGGAGATCCAGCAACCATAGAAACAGTGCAAGCTGCAGCGCAACGCGCAGGCGTTGGATGATCCGCCAATTGCTGGCCATGTCGGATTTGATGCGCAGCGCAAGCGCTCGGTGCATCCCGTCCATGGTTGCGGGAGGATGCTGATCGACGAGGTCCTGGAGCAGCTTCTCTGGATTGAAACGGAACGTATAGTTATAATATGGCTACACCATAATCGCGACCAGCAGTCCGATAAGAAAAAGCAATGTCAGCGCCAGCCAATCCCAAGGCCTTACGCCATCCAGGAGCGCCCTGCCTCCAAGGAGAGAACTCGCGAACGCAGTTGCAAAAATCAGATTGCCGGCGCGCGTGTTGAGGCTTTCAACCACGCCCTGCTGGTGCTGGAGGCCACGCACTGCCTCCGCATAGACAAATGCCAGGCGGGGGTCGTCGCCATCCGTCGCAGCAGGCGGGGCGTTGCTGTCATTGGTTGATGAAGGGCGCTCCGGCATCAAATGCACTTAGCACGGCGCCGCCTGCGATATGAATAGCCACATGGGGAAGGATTCGTCGCTCTGTCTTCATGCCATTGAGGGTGCTCTCGTTGGACAGTCAATTCTTCGACATCGCTTCAGGCGCTGCGGCAAACAACGCGGCCAGCGTCGCAGGTCCGCCCTGGAGAACATTGAGGTCGACGTCGCCGCTGATGCCGTCGACGCGGCCCCGGTTGTGGTACTGCCAGTAGATCCAGTCGTCATGGCCCGGCCGCAGCGCCAGCGAACGCAGCCAGCGCGGGCGGCCGGCTAGCTGCCCGGCATAGGCTTGCGCCGCCTCGTCGGTCCCGTAGAGGATCGCTGTCTTGCCGAACGCCGCCTCGACCGGGCCGAGGAAGGCGGACAGTTCGGCGCTCAGTTGTTCGGGGGTTGGCCGCTGCGGGCAATTGCCGCCGAACTCGATGTCTACCACCGGCGGCAGCAAAGGCTGATCGCGCGGCACCACCGAGATGAAGTTGCGTGCCTGATCGGCACCCGGCCTGCAGAAGGTGAAGAAATGATAGGCACCGACGGCAAGGCCGGCGGCGCGGGCCGCGCGCAAATTGGCGGCGAAGGCATCGTCGACATGGTCGCCGCCTTCCGTCGCCTTGATCACCGCGAAGGCGACATCGTCGGCGGCAACACGCCGCCAGTCGATCTGCCGCTGATGATGGGAGACGTCGATGCCCCTGACCGGATATTTGCCGCGGTCCGGAGAAAACGTCTGGAAGTAGGTATAGCCGCCGGCCACGACGAGGCCCGCCAGGAGCAGACCGGCCGCGCCCCATAAGACGATCCGGTTTTTCAAACGAGACCTATCCCCATTGGTCCGCCCTGCTGCCGCTATGGCTCCGGACGTTCGTCGCTCGAAAAGCCAAATCGCTGGCTTTTCGTCCGCTTCGCGGACCGCTCCTCACCCTCGCTCCTTCAGCAGCCGGCCCTTCTCGCGCGACCAGTCGCGCTGCTTTTCGGTCTCGCGCTTGTCGTGCAGCTTCTTGCCGCGGCCAACGGCGAGCAGCAGCTTGGCACGACCCTGGTCATTGAAGTAGATCTTCAGCGGCACCAGCGTCATGCCCTCGCGGTCGACGCTTTGCGCTAGCTTGGCCATCTCGCGCTTGTTGAGCAGCAGTTTGCGGCGGCGGCGTGGCTCGTGGTTGAAGCGGTTGGCCTGCAGATATTCCGGCAAATAGGAGTTGATCAGCCAGATCTCGCCGCCCTCGACCGAGGCGTAGCTGTCCTGGATGTTGGCCTGGCCCTGGCGCAGCGATTTCACTTCGGTACCGGTCAGCACCAGGCCGGCCTCGATCGTGTCGAGCACCTCATAGGAAAACCGCGCCTTGCGGTTTTCCGCAACGGTCTTGTTGTTGGGATCGGCTTTTCTGACTTGATTCATGATGCGGAGAGGTGGCGCCTCATCCCTAGTTTATCAAGCCGGCGTGCTTCATCGCCGCGTCGATCTTCTCGGCGGTCGACGGCTCGACCGTCATTAGCGGCGAGCGCAGCACATTCTCGACCTTACCTAGCTTCGACAGCGCATATTTCGCGCCGGAAACGCCGGGCTCCATGAAAATCGCCTTGTGCAGCGGCAACAGACGGTCCTGCAGGTCGAGCGCCTTGGCGCTGTCACCGGAAAGCGTTGCCTCCTGGAATTCAGCGCAAAGCCTGGGCGCGACATTTGCCGTCACCGAGATGCAGCCGACGCCGCCATGCGCGTTGAAGCCCAGCGCCGAGGCGTCTTCGCCGGAGAGCTGGATGAAATCCTTGCCGCAGGTGGCGCGCTGCTCCGAAACCCGCTCGACCTTGCCGGTGGCATCCTTGACGCCGACGATGTTCTTGAAGTCGTGCACCAATTGCCCCATCGTCTCCGGGCTCATGTCGACCACCGAGCGCGGTGGAATGTTGTAGATGATGATCGGCAGGCTGGTTGCCTTGGCGACGGCGGCGAAATGCGCATAGAGGCCGCGCTGCGTCGGTCTGTTGTAATAGGGCGTGACGACCAGGGCCGCGTCAGCGCCCGCCTTCTCGGCATACTGGACCAGGCCGACCGCCTCGTCGGTGTTGTTGGAGCCGGCGCCGGCGACGACCGGAACCCGGCCCTTGGCGACCTCGATGCAAACCTTGACGACCTGGCGGTGCTCGTCATGCGACAGCGTCGGCGACTCGCCGGTGGTGCCGACCGGGACCACGCCCGTCGTGCCTTCGGCGATCTGCCAGGCGATGAACGCGCGAAAGGCTTTCTCGTCGAAACGGCCGCTCTTTTCGAACGGTGTGACGAGCGCGGTCAGCGAGCCTCTTAGCATGTCGTCCAACTCCCTGGGACTAGCGCATGACCCGAAAATCGCAGTCGATTTCGGAAAGGATCATCCGCCAATTTAAATTGCTACAGCGTCCTTTGCGCGTCTGAGAAGACGCGCGGCGCTGTAGGTGTTCGTCGTGCGCGCCTTCTAGCCGAAAGCGAAGCGGCGCACCATAGTCTCGACATTGTTGCGCGGCAAGCATTGCGCCAGTAATTGCAATTCGAACGACCTCGATAAGGTTTTCTTTACGGGCCCTTCATCACAGACGAATAGGCTGCAGTTCATCTGTGCCAGTTGTAGCATCGAAGAATAGGAAATGACCGAATCCATGCCGACCAGGCGGCCTCATCTTTTCGCGCTTCTCGGCGCGATCGTTGTGCTGATCCCCGGCGCGGCGACCGGCGGCAGCGTCGATGGGCAGGTCACGTCGGCGATCCCGATGACGGAGCCGCAGAACAATGCACTGCAGCAGTCCCCGTCGCCATCCGCCAGCGTCGCGGCGCTGAAGAGCGGTCTCGATGCGCTGGCGGCAAACGACATTCAGCGCGCGCGCCAGCTGCGCGAGGCGCTGCCGGCAAAGTCGCTCGATCGGCACATCCTTGCCTGGGCGATTGCGCTCTATGGCGGCGACCAGGTGCCGAGCGGCGACATCGCGGATGCCGCGAAGATGCTGCCGAACTGGCCGGGCACGATCGCCTTGCGCAAGAACAGCGAGCGCGCGCTCTATCGCGAGAACCCCACGCCAGAGGTCGTGGTGCGGGCGTTCGACGGCAGCCAGCCGCTGACCTTCGAGGGCGTGGTGATCCTAGCCCGCTCCTATGTAGCGCAGGGCGATACCAAGGCGGCGCGCTCGGTGCTGTCGCCATTCTGGCGCACAGAAAAGCTCGAAGCCAGGGACGAGGCGGCGGTCATCCGCGAGTTCGGCGCGCTGATCCCGGCCGCCGACCATCGCTTCCGCATGGAGCGCATGTTCTATGCCGACCGGGTCGCTTCGGCGCTGCGCGTCGCCGATCTCGCCGGCGCCCAGCAATTGGCGGCTGCCTGGGCGGCAGTCACCAAAGGCGACAAGAACGCGGCCAAGCTGCTGAAGGCGGTGCCGGCAGCGCAGCGGGCGGCCGGCTTTCTCTTTGCCGAAGCCGAATATCTGCGCAAGCAACAGAAATTTTCCGAGGCCGCCGCGCTGGTGCTGAAAGCGCCGGGCGACCGTGACGCTCTGGTTGATCCGGACGCCTGGTGGGTCGAACGCCGGGTGCTGTCGCGCGAGCTGGTCGACCAGGGCGACATGAAGACAGCCTACAGAATAGTCGCCGCGCATGCTGCCGAAAGTCCCGCCAATGCTGCCGAGGCGGAATTCCATGCAGGCTGGTACGCGCTGCGCGGCCTCAACGACCCGAGCACCGCCGCCAAGCATTTTGCGCGAATCGCGGAGCTCGCCCAAGGACCGATGTCGCTGTCGCGCGCCTATTACTGGCTCGGCCGCGCCGCCGACGTCGGCGGTCCCGGCAGTGCCAAGGATTATTTCAGCCGTGCCGCCAGCTACGGCACGACCTTTTACGGCCAGCTCGCCGGCGAGCGTGTCGGCCGGCAGACCCTCAACATCGTCTACCCGCAGCCAAGCGCCGCCGATCGCCAGAACTTTGCCACCCGCGAAGCAGTCAGCGCCATCAAGCGGTTGCAGGAGGCCGGCTATGACCGCTATGCCGAAACACTCTATCGTGACCTTGCCGGGCAGCTGAACAGCCCCGGCGAACTGGCGCTGCTTGCGGCGCTGGCGGAAAGACAAGGCAACCATTTCATGGCGCTGAAGGTCGGCAAGATCGCCGGTGCCCGCGGCATCGACGTAGGCGCGCTGTCGCATCCGCTCGGCGTCATTCCCGACACCGCCAACGTCTCCGGCTCGGGCAAGGCGCTGGCCTATGCGATTGCCCGCCAGGAAAGCGAGTTCAACATCGGCGCCGTCTCCAGCGCCGGCGCGCGCGGACTGCTGCAGCTGATGCCGGGCACCGCCAAGCAATTGGCGAAGAAAGCCGGCATGACATTTTCTCAAGCCCGGCTGACCACCGATGCCGGCTACAATGCAACGCTGGGGGCCGCCTTTCTCGGCGAGCAGCTCGGCCGTTTCGACGGCTCCTACGTGCTGACCTTCGCCGGCTACAATGCCGGCCCCGCCCGCGCTGCCCAGTGGGTCGCGAAATACGGCGACCCGCGCGGCAGGGACGTCGACGCCGTTGTCGACTGGATCGAGCGGATCCCCTATACGGAAACAAGAAGTTACGTTCAGCGCGTGATGGAGAATTACGAGGTCTACAAGATGCGTATCTCCAGCAAGTACGACATCGTCGGGGATCTGGTGAACGGCCGGGGGTGACGACCAGGCTTCAAGCCAAGTCAGGCTGCGATCCTTCGCGCCCCCGCTGTCCCGCCGACATCTCGAAGATTCTCAGCGCCGACGCTTCGATTTGACCGCCCTGCCCTCGCCTGTAGCAGTCGGGAACGATCCGGCAACTGTGAGGAAGCGGTCCATATGGCAATCGAGCAGGGTTTCTCCGATTTCTTCTACGCCGCGCCGGACGGGCTGTCCCTGCACGCCCGCATCTACGGCGAAGCGAATTCCGGCCGCTGGCCAGTCGTTTGCCTGCCCGGCCTGACCCGCAATTGCCGTGACTTTCACGATTTGGCGCTTTATCTGTCGACGCAGGCGAGGCGTACGGTTGTCGCCTTCGATTATCGCGGGCGTGGGCAATCCGCCTACGATGCAGATATCGGCCATTACAATATCGGCAT
Source organism: Mesorhizobium sp. M0166 (assembly GCF_040322255.1). NCBI lineage: Bacteria > Pseudomonadati > Pseudomonadota > Alphaproteobacteria > Hyphomicrobiales > Phyllobacteriaceae > Mesorhizobium > Mesorhizobium sp. M0166. The sequence continues at coordinate 115,575 of NZ_JAMYTD010000020.1, forward strand.
CGAAGCGGGCGATATTCTCGCCGGGCTGGCAGCACTGAGCATCGCGGACGCAGCCTTCATTGGCACGTCGCGCGGTGGATTGATCATCCATGTGCTCGGGGCGATGCGGCCGGCCGTGCTGAAGGCCATCGTCCTCAACGACATCGGCCCGGTGATCGAGTCGCAAGGTCTCACCCATATCCGCTCCTACCTCGACCCCGCGCCGAGGCCGAAGACGTACGCAGAGGTGGTCCGCGACCTGCGCAGCACCCATGGCGCGGACTTTTCGGCGCTGACCGATGCGGGTTGGGAGCAGATGGCGTCAGCCCTCTATCGCAAGACCGAGGAGGGATTTTTGCCCGATTTCGACGCGAAACTGGTCGAGACGCTGGCGGGCCTGGACCTCACCCAGCCGCTGCCCGATCTGTGGCCGCAGTTCGACGCGCTGGCGGCGATCCCGATGCTCGTCATACGCGGCGCCAACTCGAAGCTGCTGTCCGCCGAAACACTCGAGCAGATGCGCACACGCCATACCGATATCGAGACGATCACCGCCGACGGCCAGGGCCATGCCCCGTTTCTCGAAACCGGCGGCCTGCCGGGCAAGGTCGCTGGCTTTTTCGATCGGGCGGAGCGACGGGGTGAGAAGTAAAGCCACAGGAAGTTGACGTAACTCGTAGCCTTATCTTGTACATGTGAAGCATTCTTGCAGCGATTAACAGCTCTGCTGACGTTCCGGCGAATAATTGTTGGATGTCGGCGCCGCCCCTCATCCGCCTGCCGGCACCTTCTCCCCGTGTGACGGGGAGAAGGGGCTGGCCGCAACGCTGGGATTACCGAAATCTTTCGCAACGGCGCCTTTCTCCCCGTCGCTATACGGGGAGAAATGCCCGGCAGGGCAATGAGGGGCAGCGCAACCCTAAGTGGCTGGCTGATATCTCACGTCAGATCCGTCAGGATTTGGCGCTTCTCTTCGCGGGCTTTGGGGCCTTGCTTGCGGCCGGCTCGCTTTTTGGTTGCCGCCTTGCCGGACGCGGAGAAGACAAAGCGCTTGCGCCGCCGCTGTCCGCGCCACTGCACCGCGGCGTCTCCAGCACGGTGACGCAGCCGTCGAGGTCGTTGGTGGCCAGATGGGCGTAACGCATGGTCATCGACAGCGTCTGGTGGCCGAGCCACATCTGCACGCGCCTGATATCGATGCCGCCCTGGACGAGGCGCGAGGCGCAAGTATGGCGCAATATGTGCGGCACGACCTGATCGTCGGCGCCAAGCCCGATTTCGGCCTTGGCATCGTTCCAGATAGCGCGAAACTGGGCCTGGCTGAGCTTGGTGAACGGGCCTTTGGGCCGGCGGCCCTCGGTGGCCGGCAGCTTGATCACCTCTTTTACCCGCTCGGTCATCGGAATGGTGCGGCTGCGGCCGGATTTGGTGATCCAGAAACTGACGCGGTGCTCCTGGATATCGTTCCAGATCAAGCCCAGCGCTTCGCCGAGGCGGCAGCCGGTGTCGACGAGAAAGACGGAAAGCCGATAAGCGTCCTCGCTGCGGCTCTTGATGGCGGCGAACAGCCGCGCCTCCTCGTCCCTTTCGAGGAAACGAATCCGTCCCGCCCGCTCCTTCTGGCGGCGGAACTCGGGCAGGCTGTGGATATCCCCCATCTTGTGAGCCTTGCGCAGCAGTTTGCTGAGGGCAGCCATCTTCCGATTGATGGTTGCATTGCTGTTGCCGCGCTGGCGCAAGGTGCCGATAAGGTTGTCGAGGGTGCTTTGGTCGAAGGCGCTGAAACGCTCCCCAAGAAGGATCTCGTCTATTTCGCCGATGAAAGAGCTGACATTGTATTTATGCCGCCCGTCATCCCAAAGTATGTCCCGGTATGCTGAAAACAGTTCTCCGATCCTGTGCGACTTTACTTCTCGTATCTTGTTATAACTGTATTTTATTTTTGAAGTTTGAGAAGAAAACATCGAAAAATGATCAGAGGTTCCTCCCTCTTGAATCGCATCGTTCGTCATTATTCGCCACACCCCCGAGTGGATAGGCCTAGACCTACCTGCTTGGCGGTGCCCTTTCAAGAGTTTTAAGCGCTGCGGCCGATCTCATCCACCACTGGCGGATCCCAACGACATCGTTCCCACAACCCTGTTCAGCTACCCAACCCCCTTTTCCTTCTGTTTGCTACCAGTCGCGAAAACAAAACAGCCCGGGCGTTAAAGCGCCCGGGCTGGATTTCACTTGCCTTAAGTCCAGCCCTTAAAACGAGCGCTGGAAGCGGAGCATACCGCCAACGGCGTTTTTCTTGTCGCCCGGGATGCCGGTCCAGTTGTATTCATAGGGACCGATGCCGTCGAAGCTTGAGACCTTATGGCTGTTGTGAGCATAGTCCACTTCGGCCGTGATCGTGAAGCCGGGAACGATGTCGTAGGCGATATTGGCCGCGACGCCAGCTTCCTTGGCTTCGTCATACGACGCCTGAAGGTTGAACGAGGTCTTCTCGTTGATGGTGTAAGTACCACCGCCCCAGACTGCCCAGTTACCGCCCCACTGCTTGTAGTAATTGCGCGGAGCGTTGTCGTCAGTGCCGTAGCCGGCCATCAAGAACAGCGACAGGTTCTGCATCGGCGTCACGTCAAGGCGAACCTTGCCGGCCCATTCTTCCAGGCTGCTGTCATAGGCAGCAACACCGCTGATGGATCCCCAGCCCTGCGTGTACTTCACGCCGCCAACTACATACGGAACATAGCTGTCGATCGAGTCGTGACCGAAATTGAAGGCAACTGGAGGCCCAACGTCAGCAACGACAAAGCCTTCACCGGTTTCCAACGAAGCCACCGCCGAGAAGCCGTTGCCGGCATCGAAGTAATACTGGACGACGTTGGTGTCGAAGCCGCCGTAGGGAACGATCGTATCCTGGATGACGTTGCCGGCGTAGCCGGTGAACGTGTTGAAGGCTGTTTCGTCCTTACCGACGCGGAGACCACCAAGCTGGATCCAGGCGAAGTTCAGCGAAACGCCTCTGCTGCCAAAGTCGGAAAAGAGGGTGTCGTCATAGTGACCCGTTCCCCAGTTGAAGCGGGTCTCGGTGTAGGTCTTCAAGGTGCCCATCTCGGTTTCCTGGCCGGTCCAGGTCCTCAGCGTGAAGCGAGCCTGCTTGTAGTAGCCGTCGTTGACGTTGTCTTCACCATCGATGGCATCCTTAAGGTCCTGGTACCTGGCGCCGTCGAAGGAGCCAGCCTGGCCCGCGGAGATGTCATAGCGGACATAGCCGCCGATGCGCAGGCAGATTTCGGTGCCGGGGATGTAGTAGTAGCCAGCGCCGTAGACGTCGCAAATCTTGACGTATTCAGCGGGTTCCGGCTCGGCGACGACGACGGCGTCGGCGGCGCGCGCACCGGAAACTGCGATCAGTGCCGCAGCGGAGCCGAGAAGCAGGCTCTTGATGTTCATTTTCTGACCTCCAGTCA
>NZ_JAMYTD010000021.1:0-110904 GCF_040322255.1 Mesorhizobium sp. M0166
CGCCCCCCCCCCCCCCGCCGGGGCCGCGGCCGCCCCCCCCCCCCCCCCCCCCCCCCACCCGCGGGGGGGCCCGCTCCCCCCCCCCCCCCCGGCCGGGGGCCTCCCCCCCCCGCGGGGCCCCCCCCCCCCCCCCCCCCCCCCAAACCTCTTCGGCAATAACTAACAGCCGAACTGGAATTCCAGACAAGAGCGGCGGGCCATGCCCGCCGCTCTTGTTTTTTGCATACCAAAGACGCCCGCCTCAGGCCGCCTTTGCTTCTGCTTCATGGAGCGCGAAAGAGCGCCCGTCCGCGTCGAAAATATGCAGGTCGCCGGCGTCCGCCGTCAGCCGCAGCGTCGCCCCGCGCTTGACCTCGACATTGCCCGGCAGCTTGGTCACCAGCGGCAGGTCGGCGCGGCCGATGTCGACATAGACGAGTTGGACCTCGCCGAGTTGCTCGACATAATCGACCGTGCCTTCGAACAAATAGTCGGCGCCGGTGGCAATCATCAGATCCTCCGGCCGCACGCCGAAGCTCACCGCAGCGCCTTTCGCCGAGGCAGGCGTTGCGATCGGCACCGTCGCCTTGCGGCCGCCGACATGGCTGACGACCGTCGGGTTGCCGGTCCTGTCGATCGTCGCCGGCAGGATGTTCATCGCCGGCGAGCCGATGAACTGGGCGACGAACAGATTGCCGGGCCGCTTGTAGAGCTCCATCGGCGTGCCGACCTGTTCGATATGGCCTTCCTTCAGCACCACGATGCGGTCAGCCAGCGTCATCGCCTCGACCTGGTCGTGGGTGACGTAGATCATCGTTGTGGCCGGCATCGATTCCTTGAGCTTGGCGATCTCGATGCGGGTGGCGACACGCAGCGCCGCGTCGAGGTTGGATAGCGGCTCGTCGAACAGGAAGACCTTGGGATTGCGCACGATGGCGCGGCCGATGGCGACGCGCTGGCGCTGGCCACCCGACATCGCCTTGGGCAGACGGTCGAGATATTTGGTCAGCTGCAGGATCTCGGCCGCCTGGCGCACCCGCTTGTCGATCTCGGCCTTGCTTTCCTTACCGATCTTCATCGAGAAGGCCATGTTGTCGTAGACGGTCATGTGCGGATAGAGCGCATAGGACTGGAACACCATGGCGATGCCGCGCTTCGACGGCGGCACGTCGTTGACGATCTCGCCGTCGATCTTGAGCTCGCCCGAGGTGATCTCCTCCAGCCCGGCGATGCAGCGCAGCAAGGTCGACTTGCCGCAACCAGAGGGGCCGACGAAGACGATGAATTCGCCCGACTTTATGTCGAGGTCGACGCCGTGCAGAATGTTGAGATTGCCATATGATTTCCTCACTTGCCTTAGCGTGACATCGGCCATGGTACCCTCCAGTTCTTCCTTGAATTCAGTCGATACGCCCGAACCAGGCGCCGTAGCCGCCGAGGCGGATAGTGCCGGCGCCAGTCTGTCCCGAAAACCCGTGTCCCGGCAAGGGCTGCAGTGAGCGGCCGCCAAGATCGACCTCGGCCGGCTTTGCTCCGAGATTGAAGGCGCAGACGATCTGCTCGTTGCCTTCGCGGCGCGTGAAGGCGACGGTGTCGCCCTCGCTTTCGATGAACTCGATATCACCCTTGGCCAGTGCCGGATGAGCGCGGCGGAAAGCCAGGAAGCGCCGGTAGTGCTCGAGCAGCGAGCCGTCGTCGCCTTGCTGCACATTGACGGCTTGCGCAAGGTGCTTGCTGGGCACCGGCAGCCAGGGCTTCGCTGTCGAGAAGCCGCCATTGCGGGCAGCACCGTCCCAAACCATCGGCGTGCGGCAGCCGTCGCGGCCCTTGAATTCCGGCCAGAAGCGGATGCCGTATGGGTCCTGCAGATCCTCGAAGCTGAGTTCGGCCTCGCTGAGCCCGAGCTCCTCGCCCTGATAGATGCAGACCGAGCCGCGCAACGACATCAGCAGCGCCGAGATGACCTTGAGATAGGCGGTCGGGTCGGGCTCGCCGGCTGCCCAGCGCGAGGCAGGGCGCATCACGTCATGGTTGGAGAAGGCCCAGCACGACCAGCCGTCGCTGGCCACCTTGCCGAAGGTTTCCAGCACCGAACGCACCTTTGCCGCGCTGATCTTCTCCGGCGCCAGGAAGTCGAAGGAGTAGCACATATGCACGCGCTTGCCGCCGGCCGTATAGGCCGCCACCACTTCCAGCCCACGCTGCGAATCGCCGACCTCGCCAACCGCGGCCGTCGCCGGATATTCGTCGAGCAAGGCGCGGAAGCGTTCGAGGAAGCCGAGGTTTTCAGGCCGGCTCTTGTCGTAGAGATGGTCCTGGTAGTTGTAGGGGTTCACCGCCGGCGCCGTCTGGTCGTTGCGCTGCTCGGGCGGCAGCGGCGGATTGTCTTCCAGGCCTTGGCTGTGGAAATAGAAATTGATGGTATCGAGGCGGAAGCCATCGACGCCGCGCTCCAGCCAGAAGCGGGTGACGTCGAGCAGCGCGTCCTGGACGGCGCGGCTGTGGAAGTTGAGGTCGGGCTGTTCGGCCAGGAAATTATGCAGATAGTATTGCTGGCGGCTGGTGTCCCACTGCCAGGCCGAGCCGCCGAAGATCGACAGCCAGTTGTTGGGCGGCGTGCCGTCCGGCTTGGCATCCGCCCAGACATACCAGTCGGCTTTTGGATTGCTGCGGCTCGACCGGCTCTCCTTGAACCACGGATGGATGTCGGCGGTGTGCGACAGCACCTCGTCGATCATCACCTTGAGCCCAAGCCGATGCGCCTCTGCGGCCAGCGCGTCGAAGTCGGCCAGCGTGCCGAACATCGGATCGACATCGCAATAATCCGACACGTCGTAGCCAAAATCCTTCATCGGCGATTTGAAGAATGGCGAGATCCAGATGGCGTCGACACCGAGCGCGGCGATGTAGGCCAGCCGGCCGATAATGCCCCTGAGGTCGCCGATGCCGTCGCCGTTCGAATCCTGATAGCTGCGCGGGTAGATCTGGTAGATCACCGCACCTCGCCACCAGTCGCGATCGATGGCGAGATCGGGCTTCGGGGTGGCCTTCAAAGCGGATTGCATGATCTCAACCTCCTTTCACCGAGCCGGCAAGCAGCCCGCGGACGAAATAGCGCTGCAGCGAGAAGAACACGATCAGCGGCACGATGATGGTGACGAAGGCCGATGTCGTCAGGATCTCCCAGTCGCCGCCGCGCGAGCCGAGCAACGCATTGAGCTTGGCGGTCAGCACGATCTGGTCGCCCTCGGTACCGAGGAAAACCATCGCCACCAGCAGATCGTTCCACACCCAGAGAAACTGGAAGATGGCGAACGAGGCCAGCACCGGGAACGACAATGGCAGCACGATCTTGACGAAGATCTCGAAATCGCTGGCGCCGTCGATGCGCGCCGATTCCATGATCTCGCGTGGCAGGCCGGCAATATAGCTCCTCAGGAGATAGATGGCGAAAGGCAGGCCGAAGCCGGTATGCGCCAGCCAGATGCCGAGGTAGGTCTTCGATGGCACGCCGAAGAAGCTGCCGACGCCGTTATAGAGCTTCAACAGCGGGATCAGCGACATCTGCAGCGGCACGACCAGGAGGCCGATGATGACGGCGATGAGCAGCGCTCGGCCTGGAAAGCGCATCCAGGCCAGCGCGTAGGCGGCGAACGCGGCGATCAGGATTGGAATGACGGTGGCCGGAATGGTGACGGTCAGCGAGTTCATGAAGGAGCGGCCGATGCCTTCCGAAAACAGCACCGTGTCGTAATTGTCGGTGGTGAATTTCGGCGGCGCCGACGAGGCGTAATAGACGCGCTGGCCGCGTTCGCTTTCGAAAGCCTTCGGCGAGGTCATGACGAAACTGCCGTCGGCATTGAGCTGCAAGGTCACGCCGTCGCCGAGATCGGCTGTCGTGCCGGCGGGATATTGCGTCGGCGCTGCCGACTTGACGCCGAAGGCGCTGATGTTGCGGGCCGGGCCGTCGCCGAAGATATTGCCTTGCAGGACGAACTTGCCGTCCTTCTCGACCTGCGCCGAGGCGGGTGGCAGCCGTCCGGCTTCCGTCTGGCTGGAACTGGTGAACGAGTTCCACCAGCCCGAAGCGATGATCTGGTCCTTGTCGCGCAGCGACGAGACCAGAATGCCGAGCGTCGGGATCGTCCAGATCGCAACGAAGATGAAGACGGCGATATGAACGCCGAAACGGCTGACAAAGGACTTTCCGGTCGAGACAGTCATCTCAATGCCCTTCCGTCTCTTTGTTCGCCTGGCGGATGTTCCAGACCATGATCGGAATGACCGCGATCATGATGATGATGGCGATGGTGGCGCCGCGGCCGAAATCGCCGCCGCCGCGGAACATCCAATCGAACATCAGATTGGCCAGCACCTGGCTGTTCCACTGGCCGTTGGTCATGGTCAGCACGATGTCGAAAACCTTCAGCACCAGGATGGTGATGGTGGTCCAGACGACGGCGATGGTGCCCCAGATCTGCGGCACCATGATCTTCCAGAAGATCTGGAAAGGGTTGGCGCCGTCGATGACGGCGGCTTCCAGCGTCTCTTCTGGAATGCCGCGCAAGGCCGACGACAGGATGACCATGGCAAAGCCGGTCTGGATCCAGATCAGGATGACCATCAGGAAGAAATTGTTCCAGAACGGCAGCGATATCCAGACCTGCGGCTGGCCGCCGAAATACTGGATGATGGCGTTGAGCAGGCCGATCTGCGTCTGCCCGTCGCCGCGATACTCGTAGATGAATTTCCAGATGACGCTGGCGCCGACGAAGGAGATCGCCAGCGGCAGGAAGATCAGGCTCTTGGCGATGGTGCCCCACCAGATCTTGTCGGTGAGCACGGCGATGATCAGCCCGAGGAAGGTGCAGGCGGCCGGCACCACCGCCAGCCAGATGATGTTGTTGAGGATCGAGTTGCGGAACTCGCGGTCGCCGAACGCCCATTGATAGTTGGCCAAGCCGACGAAATGGGCGCCGCCGCGATCGAGGAACGACAGCCTCAGTGTCTCCACCACCGGGTAGATCAGGTAGATAGTGAGGATGATCATCGCCGGGCCGACGAACAGCCAGGGCCTGATCACCCCCTGCCGGCGCAGATTGTTAATCGCCGCCTTGCCGGAAACGCCGCGTGCCGGAAAGATCGTGTCGAGTGCCTTGTTGGCGCCCCAGAAATAGGCGACGCAGCCGCCCACGCCGATGATGATGACGAATATCGCCGAAAAAATCTGAGCCGCCATGGGTCCCTCCCCCTACGCACGGATCCGCCAGTCGAGAATGGCTTTGGCGACGGGATCATGCGCCGATTCAGTTGTCTGGAGCGCGACCAGCCGAAAAGCAGGTCACTGGGCGCGCGTCATGCCGGAATGCGTTGTGCTCACGACAATCGACGCGACGCCAAGCACCGGATAAGGTCCGGGCCGTTTTGAGGCCCGGACCGCAACATGGGAACTCAAGCCTGCCGCTTACTTGATCGCATCCCAGCTTTTCTGGATGTCGGTGGCGACGTCCTGGGCGGACTTGCCGCCGACCAGGTCGATCATGCCGGTCCAGAACGCACCGGCGCCGATCTTGCCCGGCATCAGGTCGGACCCGTCGAAGCGGAAGGTCGAGGCGTTGGCCAGGATCTCGCCCTGCTTCTTCAGCGCGTCGCTGGCATAGGCGTCCTTGTTGACCGACTTGAACGGCGTCACGAAGCCGCCCTGTGCCATCCAGATCTCATGAGCGAGCGGCAGCTTCAGGAATTCGATGAACGCGCGGGCACTCTTGCTATCCTTGGTGATCATGGCCAGCGTGCCGGCGCCGAGCACCGGAGTGCCCAGCTCGGGCTTGGAGGCGTAGGGCGGGTAATAGAAGAAGTCGGCATCCTCGCCGATCTTGGTGCCTTGCGGGAAGAAAGTCGGGATGAAGGATGCCTGGTGGTGCAGATAGCATTTCGGCGGCACCGAGAAGAGGCCCTTCGGGCTGTCGCGGAAATCCGTCGCCGCAACCGCCTTGGCGCCGCCCTCGACCATTTTGTCGTCGGTCGCGATCTTGCCGAAAATGTCGATGGCGTTGACCACGGCCGGATCGTTGAACGGAATTTCGTTCTTCACCCATTTGTCGTAGGTCTCTGGCGTCTGGGTGCGCAGCATGATGTCTTCGACCCAGTCGGTCGCCGGCCAGCCGGTGGCGCCGCCCGAACCGAGCCCGATGCACCATGGCGTGCCGCCGTCGGCGATGATCTTCTTTTCGAGCTCGGCAAGCTCTTCCTGCGTCTTCGGCACCTTGTAGCCGGCTTCCTCGAAATTATCCGGCGAGTACCAGACCAGCGATTTCACGTCGGCCTTGTAGGGGAAGGCGAAGAAGCCGGGCTTGCCGTCCTTGTCCTTGAAGGTGCCGAGGTCGACCCAGGATTGGCCGGCGCCGTAATTGTCCTTGACCCAGTTGGCGGTGTCGTCGCCGAGCGGCGTCAAAAGGCCCTTCGATGCCAGATCCTGGATCAGGCCCGGCTGCGGCAGCACGGCGATGTTGGGCGGGCTGCCGGCCTGCGTGTCGATGACGATCTGCTGCTCGTAATTCTCCGACGAGGAGTACTTGATCTCGGCGCCGGTGGCTTCGGAGAAGTAATCGAGGACGGTGCGGATCAGCCCTTCGTCCTCGCCGCGCCACGGTCCGAAGATCGTCAGCGTCTCGCCCTTGAGGTCGACCTTCTTGAGCTCTTCGTAGTTGGCCCAGTTGAAACGGGGATCTTCGCCCGGCTTGAACTTCAGTTCGGCTTGCGCGGGCATGGCCAGGGCGAGCGTGGCAAACGCAGCGCCCAGCAGAAGCATTTTCTTCATCGGTATTCCCTCCCAGTGGTGACAAACACCGAACGAAACCTCCATTCCGTCCGCCGGCGCTGCAGGACTGTGACTCAGTCGGAAAGGAACTGCAACCTTTCGTGGAGTCTTCCAAAGCGCTTTGGTGATTTTGATCACGCCACTGAATTAATCCGGAGTCAAGAGGGAGCCGGCTTAATCGATTTAATTTCTGCAGCCGATTGCCGGCGAAAGTGCGCTGCAGCACAGTTTTCTGGCGGTGCAGCAGCAAATTCGGCTTCAAACCGGTCCGAACCGTGCTTATGGTCATTGCGCTCGGCAACGCAGTTCGTAGCGGTCAGATCGATTCAGATTAAAAGCGTTTTGAGGTTTGGAGGCCTCCGGTGAACCTCAAGCAGCTCTCCCACATGCTGGCGCTTTCGCAGACCACGGTGAGCCGCGCATTGAACGGCTACCCGGAAGTCAACGAGGAGACGCGCCGGCGGGTGGTCGATGCTGCCAAGCGTCACGGCTATCGCCCCAATCCGAGCGCCCGCCGGCTGGCGACCGGCAAGACCGGCATGATCGGCTATGTGCTGCCGACGGGAACGACCGTCGATATCGACCCGCATTTCGTCGAGTTCCTGTCCGGCCTCGGCGACTATGCGCGTTCGCACGAGCTCGACCTTGTGCTGTCACCGGCCGATGCCGACGACCAGGAGACGACCTACCGCCGCATCGTCGCCAACCGGCAGGTCGACGCGGTCTATATCTCCTCGCCGAGGCCGGCCGACCGGCGGGTGGCGTTGGTCAATACGCTCGGCATTCCCTTCATCGTCCATGGCCGCAGCGAGGGCTTCGATTTTGACTACCCCTTCACCGACATCGACAACGAGGGCGCCTTCCACGAAGCGGCGCGGCTTCTCGTGCAGCTCGGGCACAGGCGGCTGGCACTGATCAATGGCGATGATCGCGAGACCTTCGCCATCCATCGCGAGCGCGGCGTGCGCCGCGCGCTTGCGGCAAGTGGCCTGGTGCTTCGTGATCAGCATGTCTGTTCCCTCACCATGACCGAGGAGAACGGCTACCGCGCCGCCAGGCGCCTGCTGGAACAAAGCGACGCGCCAACGGCGATCGCCTGCTCCAGCCTGATCATGGCGCTCGGCGTGGTGCGCGCGGTGCGCGATCTCGGCCTGACCATTCCGGGCGACCTGTCGCTGATCGCCCATGACGACGTCTTTCCCTGGCTGAAGCCGGAAAATTTTTCGGTGCCGCTGTCGACGACACGTTCGTCGATCCGCCTGGCCGGCGCACGCATCGCCGAACGGCTGGCGGCGCGGATTTCCGGCCTGGAGGAGGGCGCTCGCGGCGAGGTCTGGCCGGTCGACCTGGTGGTCAGGGGATCGGTCGCCAGCGCGCCTGCCTAGGGGCATAACTCAATCACTCTGAACGACCAAAGTCGCCGTTGGGTGGCTGTTGGCCAGCACAGGCAATCGCCATGCGTCATGTCTCAGGCCGCGGACTTGAGGTGATCGATAAAGACGCGCAGCTTCGGCAGGACTTGGCGCTTGCCAAGATGGTAGAGAAAGACGCCCGGCGTCGTCGCAGCGATGTCGTCCAGCACCGATCTGAGTTTTCCTTCGGCTATCGGACCTTCGGCGACGGGTCGAGGCGTCTGCGCCAGCCCAACGCCCTTTGTCGCAGCCCCGAGCAACGTTGGATAGTCGTGCGCGATCAGTGGGCCTGAGACGATCGCCTCGATAGCACCGTTGCCGTCGGCGAAGGTCCAGGGCGCGATGGCGCCGTTCGAGCGGCGCAAGCGCAGGCAGGCGTGGTGGCGCAAGTCGTCGACACGTTCGGGGTAGCCGTGGCGCTCGAGATAGTCAGGGCTGCCGACGACCACGAACGTGAACGGCGGGGTCAGCCGCACCGCGACCATGTCGGCGGCGATGAGCTGGCCGAGGCGGATGCCGGCGTCGAACCCGCCGGTCGCGAGATCGACCATCTCGTCGCTTGCGGCGATCTCCAGTTCGATCTCGGGATAAGCTCGGCAGAACGACGCGATCATCGGCTCCAGGATCAATGGCACGACGGCGCGGGGCACGGACAGGCGCAGCAGCCCGGTCGGCCGTTGGCCGACGTCGCGCGCAGCCTCGCCGGCCGCGGCGATCTCCTCGAAGGCAGGGCCGGCGCGGTCGAGGAAGCGCTGGCCGGCCTCGGTCAGACCGACGCTCCGCGTCGTGCGGGCGAACAGCGCCGCACCCATGCGGGCTTCCAGCGTGCGCACCGCCTGGCTCACGGCAGACGGCGTCACGCCGAGATCGGCGGCGGCACGGCGGAAATTGCGGTGCCTGGCGACAGCCAGGAACACCTCGACCCCCTCCAGTGCACCACGCCGGATTGTGTAGTCCTGCTTCATAGGTTGTTCTGATTACAGCGGATAGTCGGATTATGGAAGCGGGCTTAGGTAAGAGCTGCAAGCCAGGAGACATCTTGCCCAGGAGATATATTGCAATGACCGATGAACTTGATGGCGTGCGCGACCATTATCGCGCGACCGGCCTGACCGAGCGGCTGAAGACGGTACTGGCTGCCCTCGGCCCGGAGGATCAGCTTCTTACGCCCCAGCAATTGGGCACCCTCGACCAGTTTCACACCCGTGGGCTTGCCTCGACCGCCGAGATTGCCCAATTGGCGGGGATCGCGGCCGGCACGTCGGTTCTGGACGTCGGCTCGGGCCTCGGCGGGCCGGCGCGCTTTCTGGCTGCAACCTATGGCTGCCGGGTTACCGGCGTGGACCTCAGCGAGCCTTTCGTGGATGCTGCGCGCTATTTGACTGAGCGCACGGGACAAAGCGGACAGCTGTCGTTTCAGACCGCCAGCGCATTGGAGCTTCCATTCGATGATAGCCGTTTCGACGTCGTGCTGCTGCAGCATGTGGCGATGAACATCTCCGACCGGGCGCGGCTCTACGGCGAGATCCGGCGCGTGCTGAAACCAGGCGGCAGGTTTGCCACCTTCGACGTCGTCTCGGCCATTGGCGAGCCGCACTATCCGCTGCCTTGGGCGCGAACGCCGGCGACGAGCTTCCTCCTCACAGCCGAAGCGACGGGCGAGGCGATCGAACCGGCCGGCTTCCGCGTGCTGGCGTGGCAAGACGACACCGAGACCGCCAAGGCCTGGTTCGCGCAACTGCGCGCATCCGGGCCGCCGCCTTCACCAAATCTCGGCGTGGTGATGGGACCGGACTTCGCTCAGCTTTCGACCAACCTGGGACGAAATCTCATGCAAGGCCGGCTCGGCGTCCTGACCGCGGTGTTCGAGGCCGTGTGAACCAACTGTTGGGAGGACGTCAGATGTCCACGGAAGTGCTGTTTCAAACCCATCTCGTTCTGGGCTATGTCGCGTGGCTGCTCTGCTTCGGTGCGTACGGTTTGCCGTGGCTCAGGTCGATGGACCGGGTCGCGGCGCAACGCGCTATCGCTACGCTGCACAGCTTCCGCTTCTTCGGGCTCGTCTTCATGGTTCCGGGCGTCGTAAGCCCCAATCTGCCCGCTGATTTCGCCGTGTTCGCCGCCTACGGCGATTTCGCGACTGGGGTGCTGGCCATGCTGGCGCTGCTCACGGTGAGGATACGCCCGCTCTTCTGGCCATTGGTCGTCGCCTTCAACGTCGTAGGGACGGTCGACCTCATCGTCGACTATTACCACGCCATTCAGATCGGGCTTCCTGCACGCGCGGGGGAACTGGGCGCAACCTACGCGATCCCGATCATCTACGTACCGCTGCTGATGATCACGCACATCACTGCGTTTTATTTTCTGGCGCGTCCTCGGCAAAACGCGACTTGAGCGGGCTATTTCTTGGCCGCCTCGGCCGCCTTGGCGTCCAGCAGGCCAAAGCCGAAATCATAGTCCTGAAGCCGGAAAATTTTTCGGTGCCATTGTCGACGACGCGCTCGTCGATCCACCTGGCCGGCGCACGCATCGCCGATCACTCCGGGCGACCGAGTTCGACCCAGAGCGGCCGTCCGCCCCTGCGAGCCCGATGACGCGGGCCAACCCTTAGCACAGAACGACTGGAGAATAGCCGCGCTGCAGCAGCAAACGAGATCGATCGCTTCCCCATACCAAACCGCTATCGGTGGAGTACCGAATCGGCCGGCTGAGCCGTCGTTATCGGATCGGCATGACGATGCACAATCTTCCACAGACCATCTTCTGGGCGAAAGACGCTCGTCGCGCGTAACGCAAGAGGCGTGACATCGCTCCGACCGCCAACCTTGGACCTGAGCTGCTCCACTTCGACGATGTATGCCAGCTCGGACGTCACACATTTCGCTATGTTCTCGAAGCCGGTAGCGTCGCCGTCCCTGTAGTTCGATGCCGCTTGCTCCATCGTCTCAACGACCTGTTTCCATCCATGCGCGAAAGGGCCAAACGGATTGCCCAGTGTTACATCGTCTCGTTGGGAGAAGAGCTTCTCCGCTGGCGCGGGGTTTCCTTTCATGAACTCATCCAGGGCCAGGTGGTATTTTTCAACTGCTTGATCGAAGTCACTGGCGTCGAGGGACACGTCATCCTCCCTATCGTTTTTATTTCTGATCCAGACTGGCGACCACAGGTCTACATTCTGTGTGCCCGCAGCGGTGAAGCATTTCCCTGCTGCGGCGTAGTGCAGGTTGGCTTGGTCATTATAGCACGGCGTGAGACAAGTTTCGCGACAGCGTTGTGAGACGGCTCGGCAAATCGCCGCTCTCCATCGAGGCCGGTGGAAACCCGTCGCGATATCCTGAGCGTAGAATTCTGTTCTCGAATAATGCTGCTGCTGCCCTTGGGAAGCATAAACGTTCTCAGTTTATACAAAGGTCAGGAACAATATTCTTAGAGCATCGGCCAGAGTCGAGTTTTACACGGCCTCCACCCTTCTCGGCCATTTGCGACAACCAACTGATTGAGCTTTGATAAGTCAGAAGCTTCAAACACGAGACTTAGTCCTTGGCCGCCTCGGCCGCTTTGGTGTCCAGCAGGCCAAAGCCGAAATCATTGTCGCGCCCCTTGGGGCCGAGATCCTTTGCCGTGGCGGCGAGTGCTTTCTCGACCCAGTCGGCGGAGCGGTCGGGCGCGGCATGCAACAGATTGGCGATCGCGCCGGTCACGATCGCCGCTGCAAAGGAAGTCCCGGTCACCACATCCGAGCCGGCGCCGCTCGGCGCCACCATCTCGACGCCGGGAGCGGAGATGAAGACGTAGGCGCCGCGATTGGCCTGTGGCATCAGCCCGTCCTTGGCATCGGTAGCCGTCACCGCGATCACCCCGTCGAGGGCGGCCGGATAACCATAGGGCGCTTTCGGCCCGTTATTGCCGGCGGCGGCGACCAGCACGATGCCAAGCGCGCGCGCATTGCGGCAGGCGATGCCGAGCAGGTCGTTCTTCGGGCCGACGAAGCTCATGTTGATGATGCGGACATCCTGCTCCGCCGCCCAGTCGAGCGCCGAAAGGATCACGTCCATGGTCGACTTGCCACCCTCGAAGGCGCGGGCGTGATAGATCCTGGCGCCCGGCGCCATGCCTTTGAACGTGCCGGTGCCGGCAATCAGGCCGTCGACCGAAGTGCCGTGGTCGCGCGCCTTGATCGGCACGTCGGGCATGGCATCGAACTGCCCGGCAATAACGCCGGAAAGCGCCGGGTTGCTGTCGTCGATGCCGGTGTCGATGACGCCAATGCGGACATTCTCGCCGCTGGCCGCGTTGGCGTCGAGTGCGATGCGCTCGAACGCATAATTGACGATGCTGGCCTGCTGAAGCGAGTAGACATGATTGGCCTCACGCCGCAAAGTGCGGCCGTCGGCGGCAAGCTGCGCCAGCACGACGCCAACCGGGCGGCCATCGGGAATACCGAAGCGCACCAGTGTGTTGCCGAGCAGCCGCGACTGCCGTTGCGAGCGTATCTCGAGACCGAATGAGGCGGCGATCTGCTGGACCGCGCCGGCATCGCCATTGACGGTGACCAGCACCTCGTCGGGCACGAAATCGCCGATCACGGCGCGCGGCGGCACGGTTGCGACAAGATCGGTCGGCGCCACGACCGGACCGCCCGGCACGGCAGCCTGTATTGCCGGGGCACCTGCGGGTGCAGCGGACGGCGGCGCCGCAGTATTGCCAGGAGGTATCGGCGCCCCGGTGACTACGGCAGGATTGGGGAACAGGTCGACAATCAAGCCCGGAAGAAACACTGCGCCCGTCGTTCCAGGAGCCGGCGTTTTGCCACCATCTTTCACGGCGCCGCCATCCTTGGCGCAGTTGGCGTTGGCAGCACTTCCCCGGTTCAGGCAGTCGACCTCAGCCTGGCTGAGGTTCGGGTCGTTGGTCTGGGCCATTGCGGACGCGGCGAAGATTGTCATCGCCGCCGTCAATCGAATGACCGCCTTAGCCGCCATCAGCCGGTTTCCTTCCCTCCAGCGCAGCTTCGGTGAAAGGCTGGGCGGCAATAAGGCCAAGCAGCTTCTGATAGTCGGCGGCGGTCTTGGCCGGAACGCCGAGGCGGAAGACGCCGTCGGCGGTCGGCCCGCCGGCGATCTTCAACTGGTTCTGGTCGAGAAAAGCGACGATGTCGGACAGTTTCGCATCCGGTTTGAACTTCACAAGGGCAAACGGCATTTTGGCCAGATCGTCTTCCGATCCGGCAATCTCGAAATCGCCGCCTCTGTTGCCGGTCTGCACAAAGGATTGCGCGACGACCAGGGCCAGCAGCACCGCGGCCGCCGCCCAGGCGACGCCGGCGGGCAGCGCCATGAAGCGGCTCCAGGCCTGCGCTAGCCGGGACGATGCCGCAGGCGCGCGGGGCGGGCCGGCCTCGGCGTCGAGCGCCTTGGCAAAGCGGCTGAGCGCATCGGCCGGCGGGCGGATCGCCTCGTTTGCGGCAGCGGTGCCGGAGAATTCGGCCTCGGCCTCGCCTAGTGCGGCCATCGCCGCCGGATCGCTCGCCAGCCATTCCTCGATGGCTTCGAGCTCGGTGCCCTCCAGCGAGCCGTTCAGATAAAACGGCAGCAGCATTTCCATTTCGTCGCGGCGTGACATTTTTTCAGCGGCGCTCATGGCCACCCCCTGTCGTAACCGGCGGCCTTGAGGGCTTCGCCGAGTTTCTTGCGAGCGTAGAACATCCTGGTCTTGACCGTGGCGACCGGGATGCCGAGTATCTCGCCGATCTCGCTCACCGATTGCCCGTGATAATAGGCAAGGTCGATCACCGTACGGTGCTCTTCCGGCATGGCATCGATAAAGCGTCGCAAGGCAGCGGCCTTATCTTCTTTCATCGTTACGACTTCCGGCGTGTCGGCACCGTCGGCGACCTGGGCCGCGTCATCGTCATCGATCCAGTCTTCCTTCTTCTTGCGCAGCAGGGACAGCGCCTTGAAGCGGGCAATGCCGAGCAGCCATGTCGAGACCTCCGAGCGCCCCTCGAAAGCCGGCGCCTGCCTCCAGAGTTCGAGGAACACCTCGTTCGCAATATCGTCGGCCATCAGTTCCGATCCCGTCTGGCGTGCCACGAAGCGGTAGACCCGCGCGTGGTGGCGCATGAACAGGAGCCGCACGGCGGCACGGTCGCCCTTCGCGACCCGCTCGACGAGCGCGCGATCGGTCTCCGCGGTCGTCATCGCCGGTCGAGCCGCCCGGCTCCTGCCTGCTCTGTCGCTGATCGGCCCCAAAAGGTTCACCGCATCCGCCCGAGGATTTTTGCGGAGGCTAGCCGAAGAGCGGGAACGTTGCCAGAGGGGAGAAGAGGGCGCGCGCTCAGCTCAGAAATGGCTTTGCCTTCATCGTCGCCGGCACCGGCACGCCGAGGCGCGCAAGCACTGTCGGCGCGAGCTGCAGCTGATCGAGCAGCGTATTGGCTTCCGGACCCTCGCCGGATCCGAAGTAGTAAAGTGCGAAATCCTGCATCTCCTCGTCGTGGCCGCCATGATGGCCGCGATTGGTCTGGCCATGATCGGCGGTGACGATCACCTCGTAGCCGGCCTCCCGCCAGCGCGGCAGGAAGCCGGCGAGCATGGCGTCCATTGCATAGACGGCATGATCCATCTCGTGGCAATCATGGCCGAATCGGTGGCCCATCGAGTCCAGAGTGCAGCTGTGCAGGATGCCGTAGTCGATGCCGTAGCGCCTGGTCAGCATGGTCAACGTCGCGAACAGGTCGACGTCGCTCGGCGTCATCTGGTTCCTGGCATTGTAGCCGGTCATGGTGTGGAACCGGCCATGGCTGATCGGCCTGCCCGGCTGGTCGAACTCCATGTCCTCGACCAGATCGAACGGATAGGCCCGGAAGAATTCGGACCAGTAGGAATGGGTGACCGCACCCGTCTTGCCGCCGGCCCTGGTGACTTCGGAGAAGATGTCCGGCTGTTCGACGCGAAACCGGTTCTCGTTCGACAGGATACCGTGCACTTGGGGCGGCACGCCGGTGTGGATCGAGGCATAGCAGGATGCCGAGGTCGACGGCAGGACGGAGCGCATCTTCCATACGCGCGCTTCGCCTGATTGCACCCAGCCTTCGAGATTGCCCATCAGCCGTCGCCAGTTCCGGTAAGGCACGCCGTCGAGGATGATGAGCAATAGTTTTGTGTTGAGCGCCAAGGGCGCCTCCATGCGGCTTAATCGGAAAAGTCAGGGCGGGCCTGCCGTTCAATCCACGCCCCGACAGGATCGTCGGGCCCAAAGGGCGGCCCGCTAGTTCCCCGCACTGGCCATGCGGCGTCCCTTGATCGCCTTTTCCAGCCAGCCGATCTCCATTTCTGGCACCGACGACAGCAAAAGATCGGTGTAGGCATCGAACGGCGGCGTCAGAACCTTGCTCTTGGCGCCGTAGCGCACCACCTCGCCGCGATACATCACCGCGATCGAATCGGCGATCGACTTGACCGTCGCCAGGTCGTGGGTGATGAACAGGTAAGCGACGTTTTCCTCCTTCTGCAGCTCGAGCAGCAGCTCCAGTATGCCGTGGGCCACCAGCGGGTCGAGCGCCGAGGTCACCTCGTCGCAGATGATCAGCTTCGGCTTGGCGGCGAGCGAACGGGCGATGCAGACGCGCTGCTTCTGGCCGCCCGAAAGCTCGGCCGGGTAGCGGTCGATATAGCCCTTGCCCATTTCGATCTTGTCGAGCAGTTCGGCGACGCGTTTGTCGCGCTCGCGCCCGCGCATCCCAAAATAGAATTCCAGCGGCCGGCCGATGATAGTGCCGACCGTCTGGCGCGGGTTCATCGCTACGTCGGCCATCTGGTAGATCATCTGCAGTTGGCGAAGATCCTCTTTCGGCCGGTCGGCAAGCCGGTTGGCGAGCGGACGCCCGTCGAAGGTGACGGTCCCCTGTTCGGGCGGCAAGAGGCCGGTGATGGCGCGCGCCAGCGTCGACTTGCCGGAACCGGACTCGCCGACCACAGCCAGCGTCTGGCCGGGGAAAATGTCGACCGAGACGTTCTTCAGCACCTTGATGTGACTGCGGCCATAGGCGGCGGTGATGTTCTTGACCGACAGGAACGGGCTCGTGCCGGGCTTCTGCTCCTGGTGTTCGATCTCATGCACCGAGACCAGCGCATTGGTGTATTCCTGGCGCGGCTCCTTGATGATCTGGCGGGTGCCGCCCCATTCGACCAGCCGGCCGTGGCGCAGCACCATGATCTCGTCCGAGACCTGGGCGACTACGGCAAGGTCATGGGTGATGTAGAGCGCCGCGACATGCGTGTCGCGGATGGCATCCTTGATCGCCGCCAAGACGTCGATCTGCGTCGTCACGTCGAGCGCAGTGGTCGGCTCGTCGAAGACGATCAGGTCGGGCTCCGAGCACAGCGCCATTGCCGTCATCACGCGCTGCAGCTGACCGCCCGAGACCTGGTGGGGGAAGCGCTCGCCGATGCTTTCGGGGTTCGGCAGGCTGAGCTTCTTGAACAGCGCCACGGCGCGCTTTTCAGCTTCGGCCCGCGTCGCCGTGCCGTGCAGGAGTGCTGCCTCGACCACCTGGTCCATCAGCCTGTGCGCCGGATTGAAGGCCGCTGCCGCCGATTGCGCAACGTAGCAGACCTCGCGGCCGCGCAATTTGCGGAACCCTTCGTTGCCGCTCTTCAGGATGTCGCGGCCATTGAGGATGACCTCGCCGCCGGTGATGCGCACGCCGCCGCGGCCGTAGCCCATCGACGACAGGCCGATGGTCGACTTGCCGGCGCCGGACTCGCCGATCAATCCGAGCACCTTGCCCTTTTCGAGCGTCAGCGAGACGTCGTGCACCAGCACGATGTTCTTCGGCGCCTCGCCCGGCGGATATACGGTGGCCTCGATGCGCAGATTGCGGATGTCGAGCAGCACGCCGGACTTCGGTTGCCCGGACTTCGGTTGCCCGGGCTTCGGTTGCTTGTCAGCCATTACCCGCGTCCTCCCTTCAGGCTTGTGGTGCGGTTGAGCACCCAGTCGGCGACGAGATTGACCGAAATCGCCAGCGCTGCGATCGCCGCCGCCGGAATGAGGGCGGCGCCTATGCCGAAGACGATGCCATCCTTGTTTTCCTTGACCATGCCGCCCCAATCGGCGTCCGGCGGCTGCACGCCAAGCCCGAGGAAGGAAAGCGTCGACAGGAACAGCACGGCATAGATGAAGCGAAGGCCGAGTTCCGAAACCAGCGGCGACAGCGCATTGGGCAGGATTTCGCGGAAGATGATCCAGCCGCTGCCTTCGCCGCGCAATTTGGCCGCCTCGACGTAATCCATGACGTTGATGTCGACGGCGACCGCCCTCGACAGGCGGTAGACGCGGGTCGAATCCAGAACGCCCATGACCAGGATCAGCGTCACCAGATTGGATGGCAGCACCGACAGCACGACAAGCGCCATGATCAGCGTCGGGATCGACATCAGGAGATCGACGAGACGCGACAGCAGCGTGTCGAACCAGCCACCGAAAACCGCTGCCGAGAAGCCGAGAATGGCGCCGAGCGAGAACGACAGCGCGGTCGCCAGCACCGCGATGAAAAGGGTGATGCGGGCGCCGTAGATCATGCGCGACAACAGATCGCGACCAAGATTGTCGGTGCCCAGCCAATGCGCCGCCGACATCGGTTCCCAAGGGACGTCGCTGACGATCTCGGCATTGCCGTGCGGCGCGATCCACGGCGCAAAAATTGCTGCCAGCACGAACAGCGCCGTCAGCACGATGCCGACCAATGCCGGGATGGGGATGCGTTTGATGACGAGCATACCCGACCCCTTCATTTCGGATGTCTAAGGCGCGGATTGGCGACGATCGCCGCTATGTCCGCGATGATGTTCAGGCTGATATAGACGGCGGCGAAGATCAGCCCGACCGCCTGCACCACAGGCACGTCACGCTTGGTGACGTGGTCGACGAGATATTGGCCCATACCCGGATAGACGAAGATGACTTCGACAACGACGACGCCGACGATGAGATAGGCGAGATTGAGCATGACGACGTTGATGATCGGCGCAATCGCATTGGGGAAGGCATGCCTGCGGATAACCGCGAAGGCCGAAAGCCCCTTGAGTTCGGCGGTTTCGACATAGGCCGACTGCATGACGTTGAGGATCGCGGCGCGCGTCATGCGCATCATATGGGCGAGCACCACCAGGGTCAGCGCCGCCGCCGGCAGTGCTATGGCCTGGATGCGTTCACCGAACGGCATCCCGTCATAGACGGTGGAAATGGCGGGAAACCATTGATGTTGCACCGCGAAGAAAAAGACGAGCACATAGCCGACGAAGAATTCCGGGAAGGACGTCGAGGCCAGCGCCAGTCCCGAGATCAGCTTGTCGACCCAGCCATTGCGGTAGCGCACCGCGATCAGCCCGAGGATGATCGCCAGCGGCACCGCGACGATCGCCGCCCAGAAGGCGAGGAACAGCGTGTTCCACAGCCTTCCCTTGATCGAGGTTGCGATATCCTGACCGCTCGACATAGCCGTGCCGAGATCACCGGTCAGGATGCCGCCGAGCCAGCGAAAATAACGGATGTAAGCGGGATCATTGAGGCCGAGCTGCTCGCGCAGATTGGCGAGCGACTCCGGTGTCGCTGACTGTCCGAGAATGGCTTGTGCGACGTCGCCGGGCAGGATCTGGGTGCCGGCGAAGATCAGGACCGAAACGGCCAATAGAAGGATGATGCCCAGCGCAATGCGCTGGGCCACCAGTTTCACGATGGGTGAGGACATATCCGCAAGGCCGGGCTCAGGCTTCGAGCCAGCACTTCGCGAGAGCATATCCGTTCATCAACTCCTGATGCGGATCATCCACCCAGCCGGCAACATTGGCGCCCGTCGCGTCGATGAACTGATTGAACATCGGCAGGATCAGGCCGCCCTCGTCGCGCACCATCACAGCCATGTCGTGGTACATTGCCTTGCGCTTGGCCTCGTCGAGCTCGGCGCGAGCCGCCAGCACCATCTTGTCGAAATCCGGACGCTTGAACCGTGTGTCGTTCCAGTCGGCCGTCGACAGATAGGCGGTAGAGTACATCTGGTCCTGGGTCGACCGGCCGCCCCAGTAGGAGGCGCAGAAGGGCTGCTTATTCCAGACTTCCGACCAGTAGCCGTCGCCCGGTTCGCGCTTGATCTCCAGCTTGATGCCGGCCTTGGCCGCGCTTTGCTGGAACAGCTGTGCCGCGTCGACGGCACCGGGGAAGGCGACGTCCGACGTCCGGAGCAGGACGGCACCGTCATGGCCCGATTTCTTGTAGTGGAACTTGGCCTTGTCGGGATCGTATTTGCGCTGCTCGATCTCGGTGAATAGCGGGTACGATGCATTGATCGGGAAGTCGTTGCCGAGCGAGCCATAGCCACGCAGCACCTTGTTCAGCATTTCCTCGCGGTCGATCGCCAGCTTCAACGCCATCCGCAAGTCGTTGTTGTCGAACGGCGCGGTGTCGCAGTGCATGATGAAGACGTAGTGGCCGGGTCCAGAATGGTTGCGGATGGTGACGCCGGGCACGCGCTTGATCAGGTCGACGATCTTCGGCTCGACGCGGTTGATCATGTGGACCTGGCCGCCCTGCAGCGCCGCCGTACGCGCCGTGGCGTCGTTGATGACGATGATCTCTATCTGGTCGGCATGGCCCATCTTGTCGCCCTGCCAGTAATTGGCGAAGCGCTCGCCGCCGTGGCGCACGCCGGGCTCGTTGGTGGTGACCTTGTAAGGACCCGCCGAGATACCGGCATCGGCCTTGTCCTTGCCGCCGTTCGGCTGGATGATCAGGTGATAGTCGCTAAGCAGATAGGGCAAGTCGGCATTCGGCTCCTTCAGCGTCAGCACCACTTCCTTGCCGCTGGCCTTGATGCTCTCGATGCCTTTCATGTAACCGAGCGCGCCGGACTTCGACTTCTCGTCCGAATGGCGTTCGAGGGTGGCGGCCACGTCCTCTGCGGTCACCTTCTTGCCGTTGTGGAATTCGACGCCATCGCGGATCTTCAGCGTCCAGGTCTTGGCGTCGTCCGACGAGCCGATCTCCTCGGCGATGCGGTTCTCGAGCTTGCCTTCGGGAGACAGTTCGACGATCAGTTCGCCCCACATCTTGCCGAAGGCGAACGGCACCTGCGTCATGAACAGCGCCGGATCGAGGCTGTTGGTGGACTCGCCACCGACCAGGCCGGCCTTGAGCGTGCCGCCCTTGACCGGACCCGCCGCGCGGGAAGCGCTGGAAAGCAGCGAATTGGCGAAGGTTGCGGTGACGCCGAGCGCTGCTGCCCGGCCGAGAAAATCGCGACGGCTCAGCTTGCCGGACGCAACGCGCCGGCTCAGATATTCCAGTTCGTTCGACATGTTAAGTTCCTCACTCTGTTGGTCCGACCTTATGGTCGTTTTTTCTCATTTCGATCGGGAGAATAATGACCGTAAGGGAAAGCGGTAAGCAAGACCGAATGCGACATGCCGTGGCGTAAATCGTGCGTCGCAATTGGACCAATCGCGATAAGCGCTCAAAGCAGTGCGCGCGGGATTTTCTCCTCGAAGTTGCGCTCGAAGACCAGTTTCTCGCCTTCATAGGCTTCAATTCTGGCGCTAACCATGAAGCTTTGCGCGTCGGAGCGCATTTCGGCGAAGGTTTCGGTGCGCACCGACCATCCATTTCGCGACAGCGTCTGGGTCCAATGCGTCTTGCCCGACGCTGACAGCGGATTGTCGGGATGGATCGACCATGTCTCTCTGGCGACGCTCCCATTGGCGAGGCCATGCTCCAGGTCGCGCACCTCACCAAAATCATCGACGATGGAAAGCGTGATCATTCCGGTCTTTTCGTCGCGGTCGACACGACGCTCGGAATTGGCGGCGCGGACCGTTTCGGTTGCCCAGGGCGTTGCGCCTTCGGGGGCGGGGAAGGTGACCTCGTCGCCTGTCGCCGGCGGGCGCAGCGGCAGCATCAACGCCGCGGCCGACAATTCCAGCCGGACCGGCTCCGGCGACGGCCAGATCATCGGCCAATAGCTGTTGGAGATGGCAACACGCAAGCGGTGGCCGGCCGGCACGCGATAGGCGCATTGGTCGAGCGCCACCCGGGCGCTGACGGTTTCGCCGGGCACCAGCGCTTCGGGAAATTCGTGCGAGTTGCGATGCGTCAGGTTGAGCACGCCGTACGAGATCAGCTCCGACGCTCCGTCCGGATGGACGTCGCACAGCCGAACCGCGATGTTCGCCTGGCGCCGGTCCGACGAGACCCTGACCACAACTTCGGGAGCACCGACGATGTCGATCGCTTCGATCAGCACCGGCTGGTCGAAGCACACCGACAGCGCATCGTCGGGGCGCTGGTCACCCGGCAGTTCCGGGCCGAAGGTGAAGGGGAAATATTCGCCACCGGCAAGGCCGCAGTTTTGCGGCGAAGCGACGATAGCGTGGTTGCCTTCAGCGATAAGCTCAACCTCTTGCGTCTTGATGTTGGGTGACGGCCATTCTGATTCAGCGACCCAGCGGCCCGGCCGCTCGGGATGCCAGCGCGCCGGACGCACGCTGTCCATGACATAGGCGCGGTAGGCGGGGTCGGCCTCGACGCCGGTGTCGATGTCCTTGAGCCAGCGATCCCACCAGCGCAAGGCCTCCTGCAGGAAGCCGATGCGCGGTTCGGGCGCGGCATAATGCGGGTATTTGTGGATCCAGGGGCCGACGATGCCCTTGACCGGCGCCTCGATATTGGCGGCGAGATGGGAAATCGTATTGCGATAGCCGTCATGCCAGCCGCCGATCGACAGCACGGCGGCGTGGATGGCGGAATAGTCCTCGCAGATCGAGCCGCGCTTCCAATAGGCGTCGCGGTGCTGGTGCTTCAGCCACAGCGGCGCCAGGAAGGGCTGGTTCTCCAGCCGGGTCAGCCACAGGTCGCGCCATCTGTTGTCGCCGGCCAGCAACGGATCCGGCGGCCGCGACGAATAGGACAGCATGGTCGAGGCCCAGCCGAAATTCTCGATCAGCAGGCAGCCGCCCTTGTAATGGATGTCGTCGGCATAGCGGTCGACCGTCGAACAGAGACTGATGACCGCCTTCAGCGCCGCCGGCTGCTTGGCTGCCACCTGCAGGCAATTGAAGCCGCCCCACGAAATGCCCATCATACCGACATTGCCGTTGCACCAGGGCTGGGCCGCAGCCCAGGCGATGACATCGCAGGCGTCCTGCAGCTCTTGCTCGGAATATTCGTCGTCCATCAGCCCTTCGGAATCGCCATTGCCGCGCATGTCGACGCGGATCGAGGCGTAGCCATGGCCAGCGAAATAAGGATGCGTCAGCTGATCGCGATAGATCGTGCCGTCGCGCTTGCGGTAGGGCAGGTGCTCGAGGATCGCCGGCACTGGATCGTCGGCAGCATCGGCCGGCATCCACACCCGTGCCGACAGGCGGCAGTCGTCCGGCATGACAATGCCCATGTCCGGAAACTCGACGACCTTGCGGGGAAATTCAGTGACGATTTTCATGCGGGGCATAACGCCCCGCAGCGAGGCGACTTTCAATCGCTATTCGCGACTGGAGCAGCAAATTATGCGACCTGTCAGAGAGGCCGCGCGGCTACCGCAACTCGTCCACCAACTCCGGGTGTCTTTCCAACAGCGTCATCAGCTGAATGGTTGGGCCACTCGGCTCGATCAGACCCCGTTCATATTTGTCGAAAGCGTTCTCGCCGACCTTGAACAAGGATCCTGCCTCGCGCTGCGACAGTTTGAGCTTTGTGCGCACGCGGCGGATGGTGGCCGGTGCCGGAACGCCGTCGATCTTTTCCTTGAGGATGCGGAGCGCTGCATCGACGACGGTCATGTCGTCTCCGACATGCACGCCCTCACTTCCCGAAGAGGGATAATAACCCGGCAGGTCGACGATCATGCTCTCGCCCTTGTAAGTCACAGTGAACGGACGCACCCCACGCGTCAGCGTTTCTCCTGTTTCGGGGGAGATTATGCTATTCGTTTCGTTATTTTCTTTCATCGCCATGGTCACTTTTCCTTGAACGACATGACTGTGAATTCGGTCACCACGTCCGCCTGAAATTTCACGTAAAGAACCAGGTCGCGTGCTGGCACGTAATAGACATCTTGCCAGACACGATGGTCGGCGAACGTCGTCATCGACTTTACAAACATCTTCCGCGTGATGCCGCCGATCACCTCGACAATACCGGCGCGATCAAAGCCCAGCCCAATGGCATCCCGCAGGGCGGACGTCGTGATTGCCAGCGTGTCGACAGAACCCAACTCGGCCTTGATTGCATCAAGATCGTAAGTGGGTCTGCGTTTCTCCATAACGCAATATGCCACCATAAAGGTGGCAATTCAAGCCATTGAACTTTGCTGCATTCAACTCAGCGGAATGTCGTTGTCGGCCTTGCCAGCCTGGTAGGCGCCGGACAGTTCGTCGTAGCGCGCGGAGATTTTGCCGATCCGCGTTTCCAGTCGCAGGCGCTCGATCTCGGGCAGCGACCGCACCAATTTGCGGATCGAGAGGCTCTTCCAATAGGCGTTCTCGGCATTGTAGCCGCCGGGGTCGAGGGTGAAGACCTCCTTCAGGATCTTCAGATCGTGCGGGATGTCGAAGCTGTCGCGCGAATCCTCGTGGCTGAACAGATAGTAGAAATTGTCGAAGCCGGTCCAGGTGATCGCCGACAGGCAGAGCGAGCAAGGTTCGTGAGTGGCAAGAAAGATCGCATCCCTGGTATCGACGCGCTCGGCCTTCGGCATTTCGTAGAAGCGCTTCAGGCAATGCACCTCGCCGTGCCAGAGCGGGTTTTCTGTCTCATTGTTGGTTTCGGCCAGCACCAGCGAACGGTCGTCCTTGCGCAGGATCGCCGCGCCGAACAACTTGTTGCCATGCGCGACGCCTTCGACGGTCTTCGGCACGATGTCGTGCTCGATGACGTCGAGCAGGCGGTCGATCAGCGAAATGTCGGTCATCATCGGCTCCCATCGGGAAGATCGATCTCGTAGGCGTGCGAGAAATGGCACTCTTCGAGATTGGAGCCGTCGCCGCCACGATCGACGATCAGGAAGTCCTGCGGCTCGCCGATCGGCGTCAGCACGCCGTGCCACAAATTGCGCGGATAGTTGACACCTTGCCCGGGCGCAGTGATGAAGGCATGCGGCTCGCCCGGGCCTTCCTCGCCATCATGGCAGACGACGACTAGGAACGGCCGTGGTGACAGCGGGATGAAGGCCTGGCTGCCGAACGGATGGCGCTCCACCATGGTAAGCTTCAACGGCAGCTCAGAGGGCGTGCCACGCACCATCGAGATCAGCACGCGCGCATTCGGCCCTCGTGCTTCCGCGGTGGCGAGGTCGTGGTAGCGCTCTGCCTTGCCGTCATTGATCGGATAATGGTTGTCGCCGCCCATATCGATAACGTCGCCGAATTCGGCGAAATTCTCGCGGGTCAGCGGCCGCGCGACGATGCGGGTCATGGTGTAGGTCTCGCGACGCCGGCGCTGCCAAGCTTGGCGTGGCGGTTGACGTCCTTGTAGAGGAGATAGCGGAATTTGCCTGGGCCGCCGGCATAACAAGCCTGCGGGCAGAAGGCGCGCAGCCACATATAGTCGCCAGCCTCGACTTCTACCCAGTCCTGGTTGAGACGATAGACCGCCTTGCCCTCCAGCACATAGAGCCCGTGCTCCATGACATGCGTTTCGGCGAAGGGAATGACCGCACCCGGCTCGAGCGTGACGATGGTGACATGCATGTCGTGCCGCATGTCTTCAGGATCGACGAAGCGCGTCGTCGCCCATCGGCCTTCGGTACCCGGCATCGGCGTCGGCGCGATGTCCTGTTCGTTGGCGAAGAACGCTTGCGGCGGCTCGATGCCGTCGACTGCATCATAAGTCTTGCGGATCCAGTGGAAGCGGACGGCGGCGGCGCTTTCATTGTGCACCGTCCACCCGCTCGCCGGCGGCAGGAAGGCAAAGCCGCCCGGCCTCAAGCTATGTTTCTTGCCGGCAAGCGAAACGCTTAGCTCGCCTTCGACCACGAACAGCGCACCTTCAGCGGCGGCGTCAAGCTCAGGGCGGTCGCTGCCGCCGCCAGGCGCGAGCTCGACGATATATTGCGAAAACGTCTCGGCAAAACCCGACAGCGGCCGCGACAGCACCCAGACGCGTGTCCCATCCCAGAACGGCAAGGCGCTGGTGACGATGTCCTGCATCACGCCTTTGGGGATGACGGCATAGGCCTGCGTGAATACAGCGCGGCCGGTCAGCAATTCGCTCTGGCCGGGATGTCCGCCCTGCGGCGCATAATAGGTTCGCTCGGCCATTTTCATCATATCCATAAATTCAAGCCTGTTGCGGAAGCCAGGGCCCATCGCGGCAGCCAAAGCCTATTGCGGAAGCATGTCCTTGAGACGAAGCAGCGCGATGCGCTCGACCTGTCTGCAGGCGGTTTCGAATTCGACATCGTGGCTGTTGCCAATACGCGCCTCGAACTCGGCCAGGATCTCCCCCTTGGTCTTGCCTTTCACCGCAATAATGAAGGGGAAACCGAAACTGGTGACGTAGGCGGCATTGAGTTTTGCGAACAGCTCGCGCTCCTTGTCGGTCAGCGCGTCGAGGCCGGCCGAAGCCTGTTCCCTCGACGATTCCGCCGTCAGCCGCTTGGCCTGCGCCAGTTTTCCGGCAAGATCGGGGTGGGCATTGAGCACGGAAAGCCGCTCGGCCTCGCTTGCCGCGCGAAAGACGCGGCAGAGCGCATTGTGCAGGCCGCCGGCACTGTCATGCGCCGGGCCGAGCTCCAGCTCATAAGCGCGCTCGGCAATCCACGGCGAATGCTCGAAGACGCCGCCGAATGCCTGGACGAAGGGCTCGAATTCCATTTTCGACGGGCGCAGCGCCGGCAGCCGGAACGGATGCGTCTCCTGCCAGTGTTTTGCAATGTCGATGCGCCGTGCCAGCCAGACCTTGTCGTGCGATTTGACGTAGTCGATGAAGCGCTTCAATGCCGCGACCCGGCCCGGCCGCCCGACGAGGCGGCAGTGCAGGCCGATATTCATCATGCGCGGCCGCCCTGCCTTGCCCTCGGCATAGAGCGTGTCGAAACTATCCCTGAGATAGGCAAAGAACTGGTCGCCCGAGTTGAAGCCCTGCGGCGTGGCAAAGCGCATGTCGTTGGCGTCGAGCGTATAAGGGATGACCAGCTGCGGCTTCGCCGACCCATCCGGTGCCACATGCTCGAACCAGTAGGGCAGTTCGTCATCATAGGTGTCCGACACATAGTCGAAGCCACCCTCTTCCGCTGCCAGCCGCACGGTGTTGATCGAGGTGCGGCCGGTGTACCAGCCGGTCGGCCGCGCACCTGTGACCTCATAATGCAGCCGGATCGCCGCTTCCATGTCGCGGCGCTCTTCTTCCGGGGTATGGTCGCGGTAGTCGATCCATTTCAGCCCGTGCGAAGCGATCTCCCAGCCGGCCTCCTGCATCGCCGCAACCTGGTCGGGCGAACGCGCCAGGGCCGTGGCGACGCCGTAACAGGTGATCGGCACTTGCGCCTCGCTGAACAGGCGCAGCAATCGCCAGAAGCCGGCGCGGGCGCCGTATTCGTAGATCGATTCCATGTTCCAGTGGCGCTGGCCGGGCCAGGGCGCGGCGCCGACGATCTCCGACAGGAAAGCCTCCGAAGCCTTGTCGCCGTGGAGGACGCAATTCTCGCCGCCCTCTTCGTAATTGACGACGAACTGCACCGCGACATGCGCCCCGCCGGGCCATTTCGGATCCGGCGGATTGGCTCCGTAGCCGCGCATGTCTCGTTCGTAACGCATTCTCGCTCCTGCCGGAAATTGTGATCAGAATAGTCGAAAGGAGTGCCTGCGCATTCCCCCGAAATTTTTGAAAGTGTTTTTGTCGCGCTCCGCTCGACCGGGACTTATGCATCGCCTTTAATTGGCGCACAATTCATGAATAGTGTTCGACTATGCAGGGAATGGAGCAGCCAGTGGCGGAAACGTCGAAAGCCGAAGGCGGGCGCCTGACGACCCATGTCCTCGACACTGCAGCCGGCAAGCCGGCGGCCGGTCTGTCGATCGAACTCTATCATCTTGACGGCCAGGCCCGGACGCATCTGAAGACGGTGGTCACCAATGACGACGGCCGTTGCGATGCTCCGCTGCTTGCCGGCGCGGAATTCCGTACCGGCGAATACGAGCTGATCTTTGCGGCCGGCGATTATCTGCGCCGGCAGGGGACAAAACTGCCGGAACCGGCCTTCCTCGACCATGTGCCGATCCGCTTCGGCATGGCCGAGCTGATGCACTATCATGTGCCGCTGCTTCTGTCGCCGTATGGCTATTCGACTTACCGGGGAAGCTGAGATGGCCGGGATCAAGACACGCAACGAAATCCGCTTCATCCTCAATGGCGAGGACGTCGCGCTCGGCACGGTTGCACCCGACCAGACACTGCTCGACTGGCTGCGGCTCGACCGCTCGCTGCGCGGCACCAAGGAAGGTTGCGCCGAGGGCGACTGCGGCGCCTGCACGGTGCTGGTCGGTAGGCTCTCGGGTGGAACACTGGTCTATGAAAGCGTCAATGCCTGCATCCGCTTCCTTGGCTCGCTAGACGGCACGCATGTCGTGAGCGTCGAGCATCTGCGCGGCGACGCAGGAAAACTGCACCCCGTGCAGCAGGCGATGGTCGATTTCCACGGCTCGCAATGCGGCTTCTGCACGCCGGGTTTCGTCATGTCGCTTTATGCTCTGTGGATGCGGTCACCGGAGCCGTCGGACGCCGCCATCGAAAAAGCGCTGCAAGGCAATCTCTGCCGCTGCACCGGCTACGAGGCGATCATGCGCGCCGCGCGTGCCATCTCCAGCTACGGCAAGGCGGCCAAGGACCCGCTGGCGGCAGAGCGCAAGGCCGTCACGGCCAAGCTCGAAGCGATGAAGGACGGTTCGCGCATCGAAATCGGCTCCGGCAACAAACGGCTGATCGTGCCGGCCAATGCCGACGATCTGGCCAGCGTGCTGGTCAAGGAGCCGGGGGCGACCATCGTCGCGGGTTCGACCGATGTCGGCCTTTGGGTGACCAAGCACATGCGCGATATTGCGCCGGCGGTTTTTATCGGCAATCTCGACGGTCTGTGCGGGATGTCCGAGGACAAGGGCGTCGTCTCGATCGGCGCCGGTGTCACCTATAGCGAAGCCTTCGCGACGCTGGCGAAACGCATTCCGGCGCTAGGCCCGCTGTTCGATCGCATCGGCGGCGATCAGGTGCGCAACATGGGCACCATCGGCGGCAATATCGCCAATGGCTCGCCGATCGGCGACACGCCGCCGCCGCTGATCGCACTCGGTGCCCGCCTGACGCTGCGCCGCGGCGACAAGCGGCGGACGATCCCGCTCGAGGAGTTTTTCATCGCCTATGGCAAGCAGGACCGGCAATCCGGCGAATTCGTCGAGGCCGTGCATGTTCCGGTGCCGGGCAGCGAGACGAAATTTGCCGTCTACAAGATCACCAAGCGCCGCGACGAAGACATCACAGCAGCGCTAGGCGCGTTTTTCCTGAAGCTCGCCGGTGATGGCAAGGTGGCGGACGTGCGCATCGCATATGGCGGCATGGCGGCAACGCCGAAGCGAGCCTTTGGCGTCGAAAAGGCATTGCTTGGCAAGCCCTGGACGGAAGCGACGGTCGAGGCGGCGATGGCCGCGTATGCCGGCGATTTCACCCCGCTGACCGACATGCGGGCAAGCGCCGAATACCGGGCGCTGACGGCGCGCAACCTGCTGCTGCGCTTCTTTGCTGAAACCACCGGCACCCGGGCGCCGATCCAGGTATCACGGCACGAGGCGGCATGATGAACAAGCACGCCACGCCAAACCTGAAGGCGCAAAAAATCGCCGGCGGCGTCGCCACCGACCAGCGCCATGATTCCGCGCACAAGCATGTCAGTGGCACGGCCGTCTATATCGACGACATGCCGGAACCGGCCGGCACGCTGCACGGCTGCCTTGGGCTTTCGACGGCGACGCATGCCACCATCACCAGCATGGACCTTTCGGCGGTGCGCGCCGCACCCGGCGTCATCGATGTGCTGACGGCGAGCGACGTGCCAGGCGAGAACGACATTTCGCCAACCGGCCGTCACGACGAGCCGGTGCTGGCCGACGGCAAGGTGCAATTCTTTGGCCAGCCGATCTTCTGCGTCATTGCCGAAACCCGCGAGCAGGCGCGCCGCGCGACGAGGCTGGCCAAGGTCGAATACAAGGAATTGCCGTTCGTCGCCGATATCGCCGAGCTCGATCCCCGGAAAGACAAGCTGGTCACGCCGCCGCTGACGTTGAAGCGGGGTGATGCAGCGGCTGCGATCAACGCGGCGCCGCGCCGGCTGAAGGGAAAAATGCGCATAGGCGGCCAGGAGCATTTCTATCTCGAAGGCCATATCGCCTTGGCCATTCCTGGCGAGGACCACGACGTCACCATCTATTCCTCGACCCAGCACCCGAGCGAAATCCAGCACATGGTCAGCCATGCGCTAGGTGTTCCGAGCCACGCGGTGACGGTGGAAATCCGCCGGATGGGCGGCGCTTTCGGTGGCAAGGAAACGCAAGGCAATCAGTTTGCGGCATTGGCTGCTATCGCCGCGAAGAAACATCATCGGGCCGTGAAAATCCGGCCCGACCGCGACGACGACATGATCGCCACCGGCAAACGCCACGATTTCCTCGTCGACTACGAGGTCGGCTTCGACGACGAGGGTAATATTCTGGGCGTAGATTTCATGTTCGCGGCGCGCTGCGGCTTCTCGGCCGACCTCTCCGGCCCGGTCACCGACCGCGCCCTGTTCCATTGCGACAACACCTATTTCTGGCCGGCGGTGCACGCGCAATCGGCGCCGCTCTACACCAATACGGTATCGAACACCGCCTTTCGCGGCTTCGGCGGTCCGCAAGGCATGGTCGGCGCCGAGCGCGTCATCGACGAAGTCGCGTTTGCCGTCGGCAAGGACCCGCTCGAAATCCGCAAGAAGAATTTCTACGGCACCAGCGACCGTAACATCACGCCCTACCACCAGACGGTCGAGGACAACATCATCCACCGCATCGTCGCCGAGCTGGAGGCGAGTTCCGACTATGCGAGGCGCCGCCGCACCATCGATGCTTTCAATGCCAACAGCCGCTTCATCAAGCACGGACTGGCGCTGACGCCGGTCAAGTTCGGCATCTCGTTCACCGCCACCCACTACAACCAGGCCGGCGCGCTGGTGCATGTCTATACCGACGGTTCGGTGCATCTGAACCACGGCGGCACCGAGATGGGGCAGGGCCTCTATGTCAAGGTGGCGCAGGTCGTGGCGGAAGAGTTCCAGATCGACCTCGATCAGGTCAAGATCACCGCGACGACGACCGGCAAGGTGCCGAACACCTCGGCCACCGCCGCGTCTTCCGGCTCCGATCTCAACGGCATGGCGGCGCAGAATGCCGCCCGCCAGATCAAGGACCGGTTGACCAATTTTGCCGTCGAGAGATACCAGGTGCCGCGCGACCAGGTGCTGTTCCTGCCCAACCGCGTGCGCATCGGCAACCAGGAGATCGCCTTCGCCGATCTCGTCAGGCAGGCCTATATGGCGCGCATCCAGCTTTCGGCGGCGGGTTTCTACAAGACGCCGAAAATCCATTGGGACCGCGACAAGGGCGAGGGCCATCCCTTCTATTATTTCGCCTATGGCGCCGCGTGCTCGGAAGTCTCTGTCGACACGCTGACCGGCGAATATATCGTCGAGCGCACCGACATCCTGCACGAAACCGGCCGCTCGCTGAATCGCGCCATCGACCTCGGCCAGATCGAGGGCGGTTTCATCCAAGGCATGGGCTGGCTGACGACGGAGGAACTGTGGTGGGACGACAAGGGGCGGCTGCGCACCCATGCGCCATCTACCTACAAGATCCCGCTCGCGTCGGACCGGCCGAAGATTTTTAACGTGACTTTGGCCGACTGGGCGCAAGCGGGCGAGCCGACGGTGCACCGCTCCAAGGCGGTCGGCGAGCCGCCTTTCCCGCTCGCCATGTCGGTGCTGCATGCGCTGTCGGACGCAGTGGCGAGCGTTGCCGGCCACAAGATCTGCCCGCGCCTCGACCCGCCGGCCACGCCGGAGCGTGTGCTGATGGCGATCGAACGGCTGAAGCGGGAAGCCAGGACCGGCACTTGAATCCCGGAAAACGTGCAATTCAGGCCGAAAAACTCTATATTTCCCAATAGGGAACGCGAATGATGGAGGCGAAAGTGCAGAGCCTGAAAGCCTTTCTTGCCGGTGCCGGCCGCATCGCGCTGGTTGAGGTGGCCGGGACAAAAGGTTCGACGCCGCGCGAAACGGGTGCCTTCATGCTCGTCTCAGGATCGGCCACTTTCGGCACGATCGGTGGCGGCCAGCTCGAATACATGGCGATCGACAAAGCGCGGCAGATGCTTTTCTCCCCCCTTGAGGGGGGTGAGGAGCGGTCGGCCAATGGCCGAGAAAAAGCCAACGATTTGGCTTTTTCAGCGACGAACGCCCGGAGCCATAGCGAAGGGCAAGCCGCGGAGCGGCCAGAGGGGGTCGTCTCAGAAGGTACCGCCAGCGCGTCGAGCACTGCCGCGGCGACCCCACCCGGCGGCTTCGCCGCCACCCTCCCCTCAAGAGGGAGGGATATCCGCGCCACGCTCGACATCGCGCTCGGGCCGGAGATCGGCCAATGCTGCGGCGGCAGGGTCGAGCTGCTGATCCGGCTGGTCAACGCCGCGCATGAGGCCAAGCTTGTTGCGGAGGCGGAGGCCGAGGAGGCGCAACTGCCGCATGTCTACATCTTCGGCGGCGGCCATGTCGGCCATGCGCTGGCCTCGGCGGTGGCTTTGCTGCCGGTACGTGTCGTCGTTGTCGAGACGCGAGCCGAGGCGCTGGGGGGCATGCCGGATACGGTCGAAACCAAGCTGACGCCGATGCCTGAGGCAATGGTGCGCGAAGCCCCGGCTGGATCCGCCTTCGTCGTCCTTACCCACGACCATGCGCTGGACTTCCTGATCGTCGCCGAGGCGCTGAAACGCCGCGATGCCGCCTATGTCGGCATGATCGGCTCCAGAACCAAGAAGGCGACGTTCCGGAACTGGTTCCTGAAATCGGCGGACGGAGGCGAGGCGGAATTTGCCCGCCTCGTCTCGCCGATCGGCAGCGGTGCCGTCAAGGACAAGCGCCCGCAGGTGATCGCCGCACTCGCCGCGGCCGAAATCATGACGGCGTTGGCCGCTCACGCGATAGCACCGGCAGCTCCGTCCAAAGCTCGTCGCGGCAAAGCGATGGCCGGCTGACGTTTCCTGTTATTCCTTCTCCTGCGTGTGCGCCTCCAGGAACCACAGTAATTTGTCGAGCGAGCGCGAATAGGCGGTGAAGATGTCGGCGGTGTCGGCGTCGCCCGCACCGGCCGCTTCGTCGATTGCCGCGCGTGCCCGCTTGGCGGTTGCGGCATACCGGTCGATCAGCGCCGCCAGGTGATCCCGGGTCTTGTGGATGTCGGTCGGATAGGCCTCCAGCATACTCGCCTTCGACACCTCTTGCGATGTGCCGAGCGCCGTGCCGCCGAGCTGTACGGCGCGCTCGGCAATGGTGTCGACATGGCCGTCGATCTCCTCGCGGAACGTGTCGAGCATCTCATGGATGGCGATGAATTGCGGTCCCTTGACGTTCCAGTGCGCCTGCTTGGTGATCAAGGCCAGATCGATGGCGTCGGCGAGGCGGGCATTGAGAAGGTCGATACACTCTTTCTTAGCATTGGATTGCAGGTCGTTGCGGGTGGCGATGGCATCCATGATCGGCTCCTGTGGCGGTGCGTCCGCGTGGTTTGAAGAGGGCGAAGTTTGTGGAAGGTCAATCGAATATGCGCGCAGACGCCCTCATCGCCGCGGCACAGCATCCCAAAACGGCGATCTCCGACTTTCGTTCCGCTCGTCGTTTACGCCGGCCTTTTCAAGCCCAGATGGTCGCGCAGCGTGCTGCCTTCATAATCCTTCCGGAACAGCCCGCGCCGCTGCAGCTCCGGCACGACGAGTGTGGCAAAGGCATCGAGTTCGCCGGGAAAATAGGATGGCATGACGTTGAAACCGTCTGCCGCGCCGCCCTCGAAGCGTGCCTCGAGCTCGTCGGCGATCTGGGCCGGCGTTCCGACGACGCGCCAATGGCCGCGCGCGCCGGCGAAATGACGGGCAAGCTGGCGAATGGACAGCTTGTTGCGGCGTGATTGCTCGATGACCAGCGCCTGCCGGCTCTGCATGCCTTCGCTGGCCGGCAGCTCGGGCAGCGGTCCGTCGATGGGATAGCGCGCGAGATCGGATATGCTGAGATAGCTGGAAAGCAGCGCGACGCCGACATCGTCCGGTATCAGCTCCTGCAGTTCATCGTGTTTTGCCCGGGCTTCCGCTTCGCTTGCCGCGACGACCGGCGCGACGCCGGGCATGATCTTGACGTCCTCCGGCTCGCGCCCATGGGCCGCCAGCCGTGCCTTGAGGTCGTCATAGAAGGCCTTCGCCTCCTCGAATGTCTGCGCCGCCGTGAACACCACGTCGGCGGTCCGGGCGGCGAGATCGCGGCCTTCGTCCGACGCTCCCGCCTGAACCATGACCGGTGCACCTTGTGGCGAGCGCGGCAGATCGAGCGGGTCGCGCACCGAAAAACTTCTGCCTTCGTATCCACCCTGGCCTCGCCAAAGGCCGGTAACCACGGCAGCGAATTCGCGTGCTCGCCCGTAACGGTCCGCATGCGGGCGCAGTCCGGTCGAGCCGAAATTGGCGGCCTCGATCTGGCTGGCCGAAGTGACAAGGTTCCAGCCGGCTCGGCCGCCGCTCAGATGGTCGAGCGACAGGAAGGTCCGCGCCAGTCCGTAAGGCTCGTTATAGCTCGTCGACGCCGTGGAGACGAGGCCGATGCGCTCCGTCTGGACGGCGAGCGAGGCAAGCAGGCTGATCGGCTCGAAGCCGATCGAGCGCGACGTTTGGCTGGCGATGTTGACATTGGCCTCGCGCACACCGGCGGCGTCCTCGCAGAAGATCATGTCGAACTTTGCCGCTTCCGCCGTCCGCGCCAGCTGGATGTAATGATCGATCTCGATGCCGGCCGTGACATGCGCCTGCGGATGGCGCCAGGCGGCGATATGGTGGCCTGTCGCCCACAGGAAGGCGCCGAGCTTCATCTGGCCTCGACCGGCGCTCATTGCCGATCCTCCCCTGCAAGCCCGAGATGGGCGCGCAGTGTCGCCGCGCTATAGCCGGACCGGACAAGGCCGCGGCGGCGAAGCTCCGGCAGCACGAGACCGATGAAATCGTCGAGCGCCGATGTGAACGGCGTGTCGATGTTGAAACCGTCGCAGGCTTTCGAGCGAAAGTACTCTTCGAGCCTGTCCGCAAACAGGTCCGGTGCGGCGGTTATTTCGGCGCTGACGGTAACGTTCATCAGCACTTTCAGCGCCTCCGGCCTGCGCCCGACGGCAAGCGCACGGCGCTTCAGATCGCCAGCCTCCGCCGGCCCGATCGATGGCTCATCCAGCAGGACGGCACCGGCGGTGCGGGCGGCGATATCCATCGCGGGCTCGGACAGGCCGGACATGACCAGCACCGGAGTGTCCTGCGGCGACCGCGCCACGTTGAGCGGCCCGCGCACGGAAA
This sequence comes from Mesorhizobium sp. M0166, assembly GCF_040322255.1. Lineage (NCBI taxonomy): Bacteria > Pseudomonadati > Pseudomonadota > Alphaproteobacteria > Hyphomicrobiales > Phyllobacteriaceae > Mesorhizobium > Mesorhizobium sp. M0166. Next base: position 34,882 of record NZ_JAMYTD010000021.1, read on the forward strand.
AATATTCGCCCTTGTGGTCGAGAACGTGCATCTTCTCGGGATCGAAGAAGCGGCCGCCAACTTTGTCGAACAGCAGCACGTCTGCGTCCCAGCCGTTCCACAAGCCTTGCACGATGCCGATGAATTCATCGGCGCGCAGGCGGAAATCGTCGCCGGAAAACCCTTCCGGTCGGCTGAAATTGGCCGCCTCGCGCGGGTCGGGCATCATGCTCGCGTTCCAGCCGGCGCGGCCATGGCTGATAATATCGAGCGAAGCGAAACGGCGCGCGAGATTGTAGGGCTGGTGGGCGACCGTCGAGGCTGCAGCGACGAGGCCGATCCTGCTTGTCACCGTCGCCAGGGCCGCCGCCAAGGTCGTTGCTTCGAAGCGCATTTGCCGGTTCAGCCCGCCTGCAACCGGCGCGGAATCGCCGAGCAACACCATGTCCAGGCCGGCCGCTTCGGCTTCTTGCACGAACCGCGTCAGCAGACTGAAGTCCGGGCCGGCGTCGGGCGGATGGGAAGGGGCGGCTTCCGGAGACAGTGAAACGGCGAGACACATTGTGGCGCCGTTGGCCATCGCTTTTCCCTGTTGAGCGAGATTCCTTGGGAATTATCTCGTCGGCTGGACGGAAAGCAACCGGCCAGCGGGCGATCATTTGCCGGCCAGAATATCCCTGATCAGCCGCTGGCAGCGCTCGGCCATGAAATCGAGCAGCAGCCGCACCTTCGGATCCTGCAGCTTCTTGTGCGGGTAGACGGCGGCGAACTGCACCGGCGTCGGCGGCGTGTTGCTCAGGATCACCTTCAGCCGGTGGTCGCGGATAAACGGCTCGACCTCGAAGCGCGGCTTGTTGATGATGCCGCGGCCGGACAGCGCCCAGCCGGTCAGCACGTCGCCATCATCGGTATCGTAGGGGCCGTGCACCTCGAACTTTTGCGGGCCGTTCGGCGTCTGCAGCGTCCACACATATTCGCGCGCGCCGGAATAGCGCAGCATCAGGCAATCGTGTTTCTTGCCGATCAACTCCTGCGGCTCGGTCGGCTCGCCGCGCACTTCCAGATATTGCGGAGCCGCTACCAGCACGCGCTCGCATTCCATGATGCCGCGCATCCTGAGGCTGGAATCCTCGATGATGCCCAGCCGGAACGCAACGTCGATTCCTTCCTTCATGATATCGACATTGTGATCGGAAAGCCGGAGCCGCACCTCGATATCTGGGTACCTGTCGTGGAAATCCGGGATGCCGGATGCCACCAGCCGCCGCCCGAGGCCGAGCGGCGCTGTCACCTTTATGGTGCCGCGCGGCTGGCCGGATAACGCGCTCACCGCCGCTTCCGCCTCGGTGACCGCCTCCAGCACCTGCTTGGCGCCGGAGTAGAACACCGTGCCGTGCTCGGTCGGCATCAATTGCCGCGTCGTACGGTTGAACAGCCTGACGCCCAGGTGCTTCTCGAGCTCCTTGATCCGGTTGGAAGCGACCGCCGGCGAAATGCGCATGTCGCGCCCAGCCGCCGACAAATTGCCAAGCTCGACGACGCGGACAAAAACGGCGATGTTATCGAGATAGGCCATGCGGCTTCCGTGGCTCTCATGTGGCTGCGTATGATCAACCTAGTATTTTCCAATTTTTTTTGAAAGTCATCGTGCGTCTCGGCCCTTTCCGTTTGCGCTCCAGTCCGTAAAGTCAGTGGGTCGGCAGGGACGATTTTTCATGATGGATTTCGCGATATTCTGGGATTGGCTGAGTTTCGCCGTGCGCTGGCTGCACGTCGTCACCGGTATCGCCTGGATTGGGTCGTCCTTTTATTTCGTCGCGCTCGACCTCGGCCTGCGCCAGCGTCCGGGCATGCCCGCCGGAGCCTTCGGCGAGGAATGGCAGGTGCATGGCGGCGGCTTCTATCATGTGCAGAAATATCTGGTGGCACCGGCTGAAATGCCCGAGCACCTGACCTGGTTCAAATGGGAATCCTACGCCACCTGGCTGTCAGGCTTCGCCATGCTGTGCGTCGTCTACTATGCCGGGGCGGACCTGTTCCTGATCGATCCCAATGTGCTCGCCATGTCGGTGCCTACAGGCATCTTGCTGTCGCTGGCGACGATCGGCGTCGGCTGGGTGGTCTACGATCTCTTGTGCCGTTCGCCGCTCGGCAACAGCGACACCGGTCTGATGCTGGTGCTCTACGGCGTGCTGGTGTTCATGGCCTGGGGACTGACCCACTTGTTCACCGGCCGCGCCGCTTTCCTGCATCTTGGCGCCATCACCGCGACGATCATGTCGGCCAACGTTTTCATGGTCATCATCCCCAACCAGAAGATCGTCGTCGCCGACCTGATCGCCGGCCGTAAGCCAGATCCGAAATACGGCAAGATCGCCAAGCAGCGCTCGCTGCACAACAATTACCTGACGCTGCCGGTTTTGTTCCTGATGCTGTCGAACCATTATCCGCTGGCGTTCGGGACAGAGTTCAACTGGGTCATCGCCTCGCTGGTGTTCATCATCGGCGTGCTGATCCGGCACTATTTCAACACCAGGCATGCGCGCAAAGGCAATCCGACCTGGACCTGGCTGGCGGCCGCCGTCCTGTTCGTCGTCATCATCTGGCTGTCGACGGCACCGAAGCTGCTGACCGGCGAGGCGAAGGCGTCGGCGGCGGCCCAAGTCTACGTCGCCTCGGAGCATTTCCCTGCCGTGCGTGATACGGTACTTGGCCGCTGTTCGATGTGCCACGCGGCGGAGCCGTCCTACGAGGGCATTTACCACGCGCCGAAGGACGTGATGCTCGATACCGATGCCGGCATAGCCGGGCACGCCCGCGAGATCTACCTGCAGGCCGGACGCAGCCACGCCATGCCGCCCGCCAACGTCACCCAGATCACCGACAAGGAACGGGCGCTGCTGGTGGCATGGTTCGAAGGCGCGGGGAAATAGCATGACCAGCACGCTGCTGCGCGGCCGCACGCTGTCGTTTTTGCGCTGGCCCGAAACCATCGACGACCATTCCGCCTGGCGTTACGAGCAAGATGGCGGCTTGCTGCTCCGCGACGGTAGGATCGTTGCCGCGGGCGCCTATGACGGCGTCGAGAAAAAGGCGGGCGAGGGAACAAAAAAGATCGACCACAGGCCGCATCTGCTGCTGCCCGGGTTCATCGATGCGCACGCGCATTTTCCGCAGATGCAGGTCATCGCTTCCTTCGGCGCCGAGCTGCTCGACTGGCTGAACACCTACACTTTTCCGGAAGAGACAAAATTCCAGAACGCCCAGCATGGCCGCCGTATCGCCAGGCTGTTCCTGGATGAAGTATTGCGGCATGGCACGACGACAGTCGCGGCCTATTGCTCGGTACACAAGGAATCTGCTGAAGCGTTCTTTGCCGAGTCGCACGACCGCAACATGCTCAACATCGCCGGCAAGGTGATGATGGACCGCAACGCACCGGAAGGCGTGCTCGACACGCCGCAATCGGGCTATGACGACAGCAAGGCGTTGATCGATGAGTGGCACGGCAACGGGCGCCAGCACTATGCCATCACCCCGCGCTTCGCCATTACTTCGTCGCCCGAGCAATTGGAGATGGCGGGCGCGCTCTGCCGCGAATATCCTGATCTGCACATGCAGACGCATCTGTCGGAAAACCACGCCGAGATCGCCTTCACGCAGCAGCTTCATCCGCAGGCGCGCGACTATACCGATGTCTACGAGCACTACGGGCTGCTCGGGCGCAGAAGCCTGTTCGGCCATTGCATTCATCTCTCGGAACGCGAGGCGGATGCGCTTTCCGATAGCGGTTCGGTGGCGGTGTTCTGCCCGACCTCCAACCTGTTTCTCGGCTCGGGCCTGTTCGATTATCAGCGCTATCGCCGCCGCGAGAAGCCGCTCCGCATCGCCGCCGCCACCGATGTCGGCGGTGGCACCAACTATTCGATGCTGCGCACCATGGACGAGGGCTACAAGGTGATCGCGTTGAACGGCGAGAAGCTCAATCCGTTCCAGTCGTTCTGGCAACTGACCCGCGGCAATGCCGAGGCGCTGTCGCTTGCAGAAAAGATCGGCACCCTGGAGGAAGGCAGCGACGCCGATATCATCGTGCTCGACGCCCGCGCCACGCCGGCGATGCGGCTGCGGGTGGAGACGGCAGACACGCTCGCCGAGGAATTGTTTCTACTGCAGACGCTCGGCGACGACCGCGCCGTGCGCGAGGTCTATGTCGCCGGCCGCGCGGCCAAGACGGATATGGCGGTTTAGCCGTCGGATGCGGTCGGCTTGACCGGGCGGCAGCCATCCGCCAAAGCAACAGGCGAGATTGACAGGGGAACGACATGGCCGTTGCGGACGACATCGCTCTGATCGAGAAACAGGAAGCTACGCTTGTCTTTTCGGCCTTCGATGAAGCCGTCGCTTTCGAGATCGGCTCGGCGATCCGCGACCGGGCTCTCAAGGAAAACCAGCCGATCATCGTCGATATCAGAACTTTCGACCGGCCGCTGTTCTATGCGGCAATGCCCGGCTCGAACGCTTCAAATCCCGATTGGGCGCGGCGCAAGATCAACGTGGTACGGCGGTTCCTGAAAAGCACCTACCGCATGGTGCTGGAGCAGCAGCGCCCCGACCGCAGCTTCAAGCCCGGCGAGGGACTGGACATTGCCGACTACGTGCTGGCCGGCGGCGGCTTTCCCATCACTGTCAAGGGCGCCGGCGTCATCGGCGTGATCGCCGTCTCGGGCCTGCCGGAGCGTGGGGACCATGGCGTGGTCGTCGATGCGCTTTGTGAGTATCTCGGCATAAATGCGCGCGAGCTGGCATTGCCGGCGGAAGCACAATGACAGAGGTAGACCCCAAGCTCTTTCTCATTTCGATCTTCAACGCCGCCGTTGCCGCCGCCGATCCCCAGAGGACGATCAAGGATCATTTGCCGGCAAGGCCGAAGGGCCGGACCATCGTCATCGGTGCAGGAAAAGGCTCGGCGCAGATGGCGGCGGCTTTCGAGAAAGTGTGGGACGGGCCGATCGAAGGGCTGGTCGTCACCCGCTACGGCTATGGCGCGGCCTGCCGGCGCATCGAGATCATCGAGGCTGCGCATCCGGTGCCGGATGCCGCGGGGCTCGAAGCTTCCCGGCGGCTGCTCGAAAAAGTCCAGGGACTGACTGCGGACGACCTCGTCGTGGCGCTCATTTCGGGCGGCGGTTCGGCGCTGCTGCCGTCACCTGCCGAAGGTCTGACGCGGGCCGATGAGATCGCCGTCAACGAGGCGCTGCTCGCCTCCGGCGCGCCGATCGCCGCGATGAACACCATCCGCAAACATCTGTCCTCGATCAAGGGCGGCAGGCTGGCGGCCGCCGCATATCCTGCCAAGGTGGTCTCGTTGGTTGTTTCTGATATTCCGGGCGACGATCCGGCTCTGGTCGCTTCTGGTCCGACCGTGCCGGATGTAGGCAGCCGCGAGGACGCATTGGCATCGATCGCTGCCTATGGCATGAACCTGCCGGTTTCGGTCATGGCGCATATCAATTCGCCGGCGGCCGATGCGCCGCATCCGGACGACCCGCGTTTTTCGCGCAACGAGGTGCATCTGATCGCCTCGGCCGGCGTATCGCTGGAAGCGGCTGCGGCCGAAGCCAGGTACCAAGGTATCGAAGCGGTCATTCTCTCCGATTCCATCGAGGGCGAGGCGCGTGAGGTCGGCGGCATCCACGCTGCGATCGCGCGCGAAGTGGCGACGCGCAACCGGCCATTCGCAAAGCCGGTGCTGATCCTGTCGGGCGGCGAGACGACGGTGACCTTGCGCGCGAAAGGCAAGGGCGGCCGCAACTCTGAATTCCTGCTCGCCTTCGCCATCGGCATCAGCGGCATGGCGGGCGTCTACGCACTGGCCGCCGACACCGACGGCATAGACGGTTCGGAAGACAATGCCGGCGCCTTCGCCGACGGCTCGACAGTGTCGCGGATGCGTATGGCGGGCGTCGATGCCAAGGCCATGCTTGCCGGCAACAATGCGTGGACCGCGTTTAACGCCGTCGGCGATCTTTTCGCGCCCGGACCGACCGGCACAAACGTTAACGATCTCCGCGCGATATTGATCAAATAGCTCAGGCGGCCATCAGCTTTTTCACCGCTCTCATATCCTGCAGGAACCGCTCGCGTTCTGCCTGCTTGTCCGCCGGCTCGCGAATGCGCAGGATGAAGGACGGGTGGATGGTGACGAAGACACGCAAGCCATCGTCGCGCTCTACGACCGCCCCGCGCATCTTCATGATCGGCACCACCTTGCCGAGCAGCGCCTGCGCCGCCGTTGCACCGAGCGCCACCGCCAGATTGGGCTTGATCAGATCGATCTCCTTGTCGAGCCACCAGCGGCAAGCCTGCACCTCGCCGGCGTTCGGCTTGGAGTGGATGCGCCGCTTGCCGCGCGGCTCGAACTTGAAATGCTTGACCGCGTTCGTGACGTAGACTTTCAGCCGGTCGACGCCGGCATCGTCCAGGATCGCGTCGAACACCTTGCCGGCCGGACCGACGAAAGGTTTGCCCGCCAGGTCCTCCTGGTCGCCCGGCTGTTCGCCGACGAAGATCACCTTAGCTTTGTCAGGGCCCTCACCGAACACGGTCTGCGTGGCGTCGTGCCATAGCGGACAGCGGCGGCAGATCTTGGCCGTTTCGCGCAGTTCAGGAATCGTCCTGGCGTCGATTTCTGTCGTTTCCGGGGATTTGCCGGTCGGCAAGCCTCTCGACTGAACCTTGGCGTGGTGCGGCGTGGGGGTCGTCTGCATCCTGGCGATCATGGCTAAGGCGGCCTTGTCCGCTTTTGTGATCAGACCGGAATGAGCGAAGCCGCCGGAAGGTTCCTTCAAAAACTGGTCCGGTCGGAACTTCGTCGGGCGAAGACTCTGCCGAACGGTACCCTACACCTCGTGTAGATAGAGGTGATAATCCAGTTCGCTGACCGTGCGCGCCACGCGCAGATATTCCGACTGCTTGATCGCCACGAACGTCCGGTGCAGGTCTTCGCCCAATGCACCCTTGAGGAAACTCGACGCCCTTCCCGCCTCGATCGCGGCACGCCAGTCGACCGGCATCGTCGTGCGCGTGACGGCCGATTCGTAGCCATTGCCGGTGGTTTCGGGACCGGGATCGAGGCCTTCGTCGAGGCCTTTGACGATGCCGGCCAGCACCGTTGCTGCCACCAAATAAGGATTCGCGTCGACGCCCGATGGCCGGTGCTCGATGCGGCGGTTCTTGGCGTCGCCGGCCGGCACACGCAGTGCCACCGAACGGTTGTTGACGCCCCAGGTCGGCGCCACCGGCGCATAGGATTGCGAGACGAAACGCCGCCATGAGTTGGCGTGCGGCGCGAAGACCAGCATCGATTCCGCCATCGTCTGGATCAGTCCGCCGAGGCCGCGCAGCAGCGGCAGCGACCAGCTTTCGCCGCCGGCTTCGGCAAAGACATTCTTGCCGGCATCGTCCAGCAGCGAGACATGAAAATGCATGCCAGAGCCGGCATACTTCTCGATCGGCTTGGCCATGAAGCAAGCGGTGACACCATGCCGACGTGCCTGCGCCCGCACCAGACGCTTGAGCATGACGAGATCGTCGGCCGCCCGCATCACGTCCTTGCGGTAGTTGAGCGTCAGCTCGTACTGGCCGGGCGCATATTCCGAGATGACCGTCTCGGCCGGGATGCCCTGCACCTTGGCTGCGGCGTAGATGTCGGAAAACAGCGGCTCCATGCCGTGCAGATGGTCGACGGAATAGACCTCCGTCTTGGCCGAGCGGCGTCCGTCGAGTACCGCGTGCGCCGGCTGCACCTTGCCTTCGGCATCGCGCTCGTTGGCGAGCAGGAAGAATTCGAGCTCGAAGGCGCCGGCCGGATGCAGGCCCTTGGCCGCGAGGATGTCCACCTGGCGGGCGAGCGCCAGCCGCGGGTCGGACGACATCGGCTGGCCATCGAGATGGTACATCGCCATCAGCACCTGGCCGCGCGGCGGCTGGGTGCCGAACAGCGGCACCAGTGTGCCGGGGATCGGCCACGCCCGCAGGTCGCCGTCGCCGGTCGTCCAGATCAGCCCGGTCTCGTGAACATCCTCGCCGGTGATGTCGAGGCCGAGGATCGAGATCGGCATGTGCCGGCCACCCTCGAAGATGCTCATCAACTCATGCCGGCGCACGATCTTGCCGCGCCCGACGCCATTGGCGTCGGTCAGCACGATGTCGAACGCTTCGATCTCAGGATGGACGTCGAGAAAGGCCTGCGCCTCGGCGGGCGTCGAGCCCGAAGGGGATGCCGTGACCAGGTTCAAACTTTGCTTGGGCGCTTGTTTCATGCCGCAAGCTTGTCTCACGCCGTAAGCTTTGCCGCAACCGCGCCGAAGGCAGTGATCAGCCGGTTCACCTGGGCGGCGCTGGTCGCAGGAGAGATCAGCATCATGTTGTGGAAGGGTGCGATCAGCACGCCGCGATTGACCAGCGCGACATGGATTGCCGCCTCGAGCTCCGGCACGTGCGCAGCTTCCGCTTCGCCGCCGTTCCTCAGCGGGCCCGGCGCGCAGATGAACTCGACGCGGGCACCGACGCGGGCAACATGCCAGGGCAGGCGATAGCGATCGATGACGGCAGTCAGCCCGGCGTCGAGCCGCCGCGCCAGATGGTCCATATGGCTGTAGTTCTCGTCGGTCATGACGTGTTCGAGCGTGGCGCGCATCGCTGCGAATTGCAGCGGATTGGCCGACAGCGTTGTCCCCATGCCGGAATAGCCGGGCTCCTTCCGGCTGATATAAGCGGCATAGCGGGCCGCAACGTCTTCGCTCATGCCCCAGACGCTCGCCGGTATGCCGCCGGCAATCGGCTTGCCCAGCACGAACAGGTCCGGCTCCAGCCCGTATTTGCTGGTATAGCCGCCGGGACCGGTCGAGATCGTATGCGTCTCGTCGATTAGAAGCAGCGTGCCGGTCGCACGGGTGAGACGCCGCAAGCCATCATGAAAGCCGGCTTCGGGCAGCACCATGCAGGAATTGGTCAGCACCGGCTCGGTGATGACGCAGGCGACATCGTTACCCCGGAGTGCCGCGTCGAGCGCCGGCAGGTCGTTGAACTCGACGATATCGGTTGCCCGCGTCAGGTCGCGAAACTCGCCGGCCAGTCCCGGTCGGTTCACCGCCTTCCCGGCGACCAGCCGCACCATCGTCTCGTCGACCGAGCCATGATAGCAGCCGTTGAAGACCAGTATCTTCTCCCGGCCGGTAACGGCGCGGGCAACCCGCAGCGCGAAGCGGTTGGCATCGGTCGCCGTCGTCGCGATCTGCCACAACGGCAAACCGAAACGCTGCTGCAGCAGCGGCCCGATGGCGAGCGCGTCCTCGGCAGGCAGCATGTAGGTCAGGCCGCGTCCGGCCTGCCTGCGGATGGCGCGTGCGACCGGCGGCGGCGAATGACCGAACATCGAACCGGTGTCGCCAAGGCAGAAATCGTCGAGCCGGTTGCCGTCGATATCGCTGATGACGGCGCCCCTGGCGCTATCGACGAGGATCGGGAACGGCGTCGGCCAGTCGTTCATCCAATGCATCGGCACGCCGCCGAAGAAGCCGGGCAGGCCATTGCCGATTTTCGCCATCGATTTCGGCCGCGCCCGGCGGAAGACTTCTGCCTCGACCGCGCGCAACTTGGCGATCCGCGCCGGGCCGATGCCGCCGATGGAAGTCTTTGCATGGTTGATGACGTTCATGGCGGCCCTCTCAGTCGCACTTTAGACAATCGGCGTCCGCCACCGCAATTGGCCGGGCGGCTGCCCTGTGTTGGGTCAGCGGTCATTTGAATGAAAACAGGCGCTTGACCACGAGCCGCCTTCGGGCGCCAATGGCACTTCGGCTGGAGGGGACAAGATGGTGCGGGCGATCGTCTGCGCAGTAATGCTGCTGTCGTCGGTTGGAGCGGCTCTGGCGTCCGGCGGCATCTGGTGTTCCGCCGAGGACGCAGCCGTCAAATTTCAGGTCGGTGCCGGGGTCACCAGAGGCATGGGCGGGCCGACCTTCAATTTTAGCGGCGAGCTCGAAATTCTGGGCAGGCCGGCTGCCGACAGTCTGCGCAAGACGGTGTTCGAGGATCAGAACCTCACGCAATATTGGCTCGACAACAAGGAATTGCGGCTGCTCGTCTACCACGAACGGCAGGTCGAAAATGCCTACGGCTATGTCGAACTGGCGATCCTGACCAAGGCCAGTGACGAAGGCGTCTATGACGGCCGCTATTTGCTCTCAATCTATGATGTTACGGCTGATGCCGAAAAGGACGGCAAACCGGATGAATTGACCGGCAAAGTATCTTGCGGAGCCGAGTAAGTAACAGGTTACGCCGAAATATCGATGACGCCGCAATCGCCCGCAGCGCTGCCGAAGGCGACGCGGCGCTCTTCCTTGTCCCACATCATCGAGGTGATGGCGCCCTTGCCCGGCCGGCGCAACAGCACTTCCCTGGCGTCGGCGAAGCGCACCGCCATCACCATGCCGTCATCATAGCCGATGGCAACGACGTCCTGGCTCGGGTGACAGGCGACGGAGGTGACCATCGCATTGCCGCGCGTGCCGAGTTCCAGCGGCGCCTTGCCCATCGGCCCGTCCTTGCCGGAAAACGGCCAGACGATCGCCGCTGGCGCGCCGGAACTCGCCAGCCATTTGCCCTTGGCGCTCCACGACAGGCTTTTGACCTTGCCGGGGTAGCCGGACATCCGCATGTGCTTGCCGTCGGCGAGCTTCCAGCCATGCAGCGCGTTTTCCTGCATTGCGGTGACGACGAAGCCGCCGTCCGGCGAGAAGGTGATGCCGGTGTGGGCGCCGGCCCATTCGAGCTCGACCGGCTTGCCGTCGGCGGCCGGGAAATGCAGCGTCGCGCCGTTGTAGCGGGCAACGCCGAAGCGCATGCCCTTGGGCGAGAAGGCAAGCCCCTCGACCGAGCGCGGATGCGAGAATTCCCTGGTTTTGCTGTCGGCAAAGCGCACATAGGCAATCTTGCCCGAAGCATAGGCAACAGCGCCTTGCGGCCCGGCGGCGACGCTGGTGATCCATTTTTTGCCCGCGGCTGCCAATTCCGCAGTATTGCCGCCTGCGGTCACGGCAAAGATCTTGCCGTCCTCACCACCGGTGATCAGCCGGTCGTTTGCCGCATCATGGAAGGCGGCGAGCATTCCGTCATTGGCCTGCACCGTCTTGTGGCCGTGGTCGAGCCGATGGATTGTGCCGTCAGCCAGCGCAAAATGCGGCACGTCACCGAGGAATACGGCGGCGAGGCAGTGGCCTTCGAGATCGAGCGGGGCGACTGTCGGCATGAGAGATCATTCCGTTTGAGATTTCTGCTGCCTCACCCTTAAGGGGTTGAGCTGCGGGTCTCAACCCGTGCTTCGGATCGTCGTGAGGAGAGACCGCCAGCGTTGCGGGCTGCTCCTTCTCTCACAAGGGGAGAAGGAAGAAAGGGCAACTAAATCAAGCGGCCTGGCAGGCCTCGAAACTGTTCCTAAGCCGCTCGGCGTCGAGTTCGCGGCCGATGAACACCAGCCGGCTCTCGTGCTTCTCGCCGTCCTTCCAGGCGCGCTGGTGATCGCCCTCGATGATCATGTGCACGCCCTGGATGACATAGCGCTCTTCATCGCCCTTCAGCGCGATGATCCCTTTCAGCCGCAGGATGTTCGGGCCTTCCATCTGGGTGACCTTCTCGATCCACGGGAAGAACTTTTTCGGGTCCATCTCGCCGCCGCGCAGCGACACCGACTGCACGGTCACGTCATGGATGTCGGAAGCGTGCGCATGATGATGCCCGTCATGATCGTGGTGATCATGGCCGTCGTGATCATGGTGATGGTGGTCATGATCATGATCATGATGGTCGTGATCGTCATGCGCCTCGAGGAAGTGCGGATCGTTCTCCAGCGCCCGGGACAGGTCGAACGCACCGCGATCGAGCACCTCGGACAGCGCCACGCTGGCGCGTGTGGTGCGATGGATTCGTGCCGCCGGGTTGATGGCGCGGATCGTCGCCTCCACCTTGCTCAGCTCTTCGGGGGTGACCAGATCGGTCTTGTTGAGCACGACGACATCGGCAAAGGCGATCTGGTCCTCGGCCTCGCGGGAATCCTTCAGACGCAGCGGCAGGTGCTTGGCGTCGACCAGCGCCACCACCGCATCGAGCCTGGTCTTGGAACGCACGTCGTCGTCCATGAAGAAGGTTTGCGCTACCGGCACGGGATCGGCGAGGCCTGTGGTCTCGACGACGATGGCGTCGAAGCGGCCGGGTCTGCGCATCAGGCCTTCGACGACGCGGATCAGGTCGCCGCGCACCGTGCAGCAGACGCAGCCATTGTTCATCTCGTAGATTTCCTCGTCGGATTCCACGATCAGCTCGTTGTCGATGCCGATCTCGCCGAATTCATTGACGATGACGGCGTAGCGCTTGCCATGGTTTTCCGAAAGGATGCGGTTGAGCAGTGTCGTCTTGCCGGCGCCGAGATAGCCGGTGAGGACGGTTACGGGGATCTGCGTCTGTGCGTCGCTCATATTGTGCCTCGAATAGGGATTGTCGGCTCCATATAGGATGTGTGCTCGGCTTTTGCACGAGGCAAACCTGTGGGCCAAAGAGAGGCCGGTATTGCCGAACTTTCCTCACATTGCCGAACTTTCATTGGCGCGGGCTGGCGGTAGGGCCTAGATAGGCCGAGGATCATTTACAGGGGCTGTTCGCACTGAAGAGGCGCCAGATGTCCGACAAGTCCTTGCCACTAAGCCGTCGGCAGGCGCTCCGCCTCGTTGCGGTTACCGCTGGCGGCATATTCCTGCCAGCCGGTGCAAGGGCCGGGCAGGTTTCGCCCTATGCCGGGCTTGCCTTGTTCGAAGCCGGTGCCGGCGTCTGCGCCATCACGCCCGAGGTCACCGAAGGGCCGTTCTATTTCGACCCGAAGCTTGAACGCACCGACGTCACCGAGGGCAAGAAAGGCATCGCCCTCAATGTGCGGCTGCAAATCGTCGACGCCGCCTGCCGGCCGCTTCCCGGCGCACGCGTCGATATCTGGCATTGCGACGCCCAGGGCGCCTATTCCGGCTATCCCGGACAGGGCGACGGGCAGGATATCGACACGTCCGGCCAGAGCTTTCTCCGCGGCTGGCAGAGAACCGATGAAAGCGGCATCGCTTCGTTCGCCACCATTTATCCCGGCTGGTATCGCGGCCGCACCACCCACATCCATTTCAAGATCTTCCCCGACGACCGCTCGGTGATGACCGGCCAGATGTTCTTCCCCGACAGCCTTAGCGAGCAGATATTCGCCACCGTCGCGCCCTATAAAGATCGCCCCGGCAAACGCGACACATCGAACGCGCGGGACGGCATTGCGCGGCAGGCCGGGCCGCTGTCGCAGGCAGCGCTGCGGGAAATGGCGGACGCCTTTCAGGCCTTGATGGTGGTCGCGGTGAAGGCCGGTTGAGAACGCCTCGTCACGTCCCCATCCAGCCATTGCGGAAAGTCGTTTGTCATCTAACTGAAATAAACATCTGGCATTAGCCACGGCGAACACCGCGAAGCTTGCCGGCAAAGCTATTTTCCGAGCCGGAATGTTTTCGATCGTCATTGCCAATCGGCGGCCTGCTTCTATGCTGCCCGCACCGGTTCGGCCGAGGAGGGATGAGCATGGCCAAGGCGGACAAGACTGCAACAATGAGCCGGCTGCATTCGGCGGCGCGGCTGGCGCGCACGGCGCTCGCCGCCCGGCTTCTGGCGCATGGCTTCTATGCCGGCCAGGACCAGATCATGCTGGCGCTCGACCGCGAGGACGGGCAGACGCCCGGCAATCTTGCCGGCCGCCTCGGCGTGCGTCCGCCGACCATCACCAAGACCATCAACCGGCTGCAGGCGCAGGGCTTTCTGGACAAGCGCGCCTCGTCCGCCGATGCCCGCCAGGCGCATATCTTCCTCACCGACACCGGCCGCGAAATCATCCACGCCATCGAGAAATCGGTGAAGAAGACCGAAAAGCAGGCATTGAAGGGTCTCGACAAGAAGGACCAGAAAGCGCTGTTCAAGCTGCTTGCCCGTGTCGAGGCGAACCTGTCGAACGGCGAAATGGTGCTCCCCGATGACGAACTGGACATCGAAGACAAGATGCTTGAATAACTCACGCGTTCGCCACTGACGGCCGTCGCGTGAGTGCCGACCAGCGTCCCGGTGTGACGCCGAACGCCTTTTTGAAATGCCGATTGAAATGGCTTTGGTCACTGAAGCCGGCTGCGATGGCGATTTGCGCCAGTGGCTCGTCGGCTTCGATCATCCGACGGGCTCGTTGAAGCCGGCGCATCAGCAGGAACCGGTGCGGGCTGGTGGAGAAGGTGGCGCGGAAATGCCGCGACAGGGCATACCGGTCCAATCCGGTTATCGCCTCCAATTCATCCGAACGTACAATCCGCGCGACATTTTCCTCCAGATAGTCGCGCGCCAGGCTGGCGGCGCGCCACGCAGTTTTCGCTACCGGTTTCGCCGGCTGACCGGCGTGCCGGGCCAGGCTTTGCATAAGCTGCGTCATGAAATCGACGACAAACAGCTCGTCCAGTTCCTGATTCAGCGGCCCGAGCGCCGAAAGCAGCGTCGCCCGGAGATCGCGGTCTGTCACCACGGCATTCCCGACGAATGGCAGTGATCCGCCGCCGAGGCAATCGAGCATCAAGGACGGCTCCAAATACAGCATTCTGTACCGCAAGCCATCTTCGGTGCCAGCACCGCCATCGTGCAGTTCGTCGGGATGAAGGATAATGATCTGGCCAGGCAGGCTCTGATGCGTTTGGCCGCGATAGCGGAAGCGCTGCACGCCATAAAGCGTCACCCCGATCGCATAGGTGTCGTGGCGATGGAGATCGAAGGCGTTGCCGTGGAACCGGGCCTCGATGCGTTCCATGCCGGCAGCACGGGGTGCCGGTACGATGCAGTTTTCGGCTGCATCCATGCACAAACGTCCAAGACCCTGAAAGGCTTCCCGGTCTAGATCGTGCGGCATCGCTTCACTCGCAGCCTCGGATTGGACCCCCTTTTCGGATTGGAAACTGTCGCATGTTCGATACGAAATTTGCAATCGTGCTCAAGGATGACCTTCCCGTCTGGCAGAAGCTCAATGTCACCGCCTTTCTGACCAGCGGCATCGTCGCGCAATTTCCCGACATTATCGGCGACCCCTACCGTGATCGCGCCGGCAATATCTACAACCCGCTGTCGATCCAGCCGGTCATCGTGCTTTCGGCGGACGGCCAGACGCTCGGCGCGATCCAGCGGCGGGCGCTGGAGCGTGGTGTGACGGTCTCGCTCTATGTCGAGGAAATGTTTTCGACTGGGTATGATCTGGCCAACCGTGCCGTCTTTGCCGAATTTGCGCCGGAGGATGCCAAGGTGGTCGGCATCGCGCTTCGCGCCGAAAAGAAGCTCGTCGACAAGATCACCAAGGGCGCCCGCATGCACACCTGAGTCGTCGGCCACTGGGTCGGCCACCAAGAAACAAAAACTGAGCCTGTCGGCGGCTGTCGTTGTGCCAGCCCATTTTGGCTTGCCCGCAGGCGACAATTGCCGCATTGGTGAGGGACTGCCTTGCTTCCCGTCCGGCCTGAAATTGAATGCTCCCCCAAGACATGACGAAAGCGCGACATCGCCGGCGGCGATCCTGTGCATGCTTTCCGTCTACGTGTTTTTCACCTTCCTCGACACCAGCAGCAAATATCTTGTCCTGGCCGGCGTCTCGGCGCTGATCGTCGCCTGGACCCGCTTCGCGGTCCATGTGCTGATCGTCGGCGTCTTTCTGCGCGGATGGCGCGAGCCGCTGCGCTTTCGCCCCGCCAACCTGCCGGCGCATCTCACGCGCGGTCTGCTCCTGTTCGGATCGACGATATGCAACATTCTGGCGCTGCGGACGCTGCAGCTGGCGGAAACCACCTCGATCTACTTCTTCGGCCCGATGGTGATCACCGCGCTTGCCGGTCCGTTGCTCGGCGAATGGGCCGGCTGGCGGCGCTGGCTGGCGATCATGGGCGGCTTTGTCGGCGTCCTCATCATCACCCGGCCGGGCGTCGGGGTTTTTGGCGTCGGCCATCTCTTTGCGCTCGGCTCGATGCTGTCGAACAGTTTCTACGTCATCATGACGCGCCGCATGTCGACGACGGAAACCTCGGAAAGCCTCATCCTGTTTTCGGCGCTGGCGCCGGCCGTCCTGCTGCTGCCGACACTGCCGTTTTCGCTTTCGCTGCCGCAGGATGGCTGGCACTGGTTCATATTGCTGATGCTTGGCGTTTTCGGCGCCCTTGGCCATTGGCTTCTTGTGCAGGCCTATCGCCTCGCCACCACCACGGCCCTGGCCCCCTATCCCTATTCGCAAATGATCTGGATGATCGTCTCCGGCCTGATCGTCTTCAACCAGTTTCCCGATCGTTGGACGCTGGCCGGTGCCACCGTCATCGTCGCCAGCGGCCTCTACATCGTCCACCGCGAGCACCGGCTTCGCTTGCGCAACCGCGCGACGCTGGACGCGGAGGCGGAGGCGCTGGCAAAAAAACTTTGATTTGCTCAGGATCGATGGCATAAGAGCCGGCCTTTAAACAGTTTAAATTGCTTCGGGAGCGCAGGGCGCTGGCACAGAAGATCAAGCTTTCGACCATCGCGGATGCACTCGGCGTGTCCACGGCCACGGTCTCGCTGGCCTTGCGTGACAGCCCGCTGGTCGCCGGCGGCACCCGCGACCGCATCAAGGAACATGCCCGCGCCATCGGCTATATCTACAACCGCCGCGCCGCCAGCCTGCGCACCTCGCGCTCGGGCATAGTCGGCGTCGTCGTCCACGACATCATGAACCCGTTCTTTGCCGAGATATTGCGTTCGATCGAGAGCGAACTCGACCGCAGCCGGCAAACCTTCATCTTGTCGAACCACTACGACCAGCTCGAGAAACAACGCACCTTCATCGACACGCTTCTGCAGCTCGGCGCTGACGGCGTCATCATGTCGCCGGCCATCGGCACGCCGCCCGAAGACATAATCATGGCCGAGGAGAACGGTCTCCCGGCAGTGCTGATTGCACGCACCGTCGAAGGTGCCGACGTGCCGGTGTTTCGCGGCGATGATGCCTATGGCACCGGGCTTGCTACCAATCATCTGATCTCGCTTGGCCACAAGCGCATCGCAATGATCGGCGGCACCGATCAGACGTCGACCGGCCGCGACCGCTATCAGGGATATGTCAACGCCATGGAGGCGGCGGGGCTTGAGGTCAGGCCATCCTGGCGCATCGCCGGCCCACGCACCAAGCAGGCGGGCTTCGAGGCTGCCGGGCAGTTCCTGGCGCTGAAGGACAGGCCGACCGCGGCCTGCTGCTGGAATGACCTCGTCGCCATCGGGCTGATGAACGGCATTGCGCGCGCCGGTCTGGTGCCGGGCATCGACATCTCCGTTACTGGCTATGACGACCTCGAGGAGGCGGCGATCGCGACACCGGCGCTGACCACGGTCTGGAACGGCCAGCGTGAGGTTGGCCGCCGGGCCGCCAGCGCGCTGCTCGACAAACTCAACGGACAGACGGTGCGGCCGTCGCAGGAACTGATCAAGCCGGAACTGCATGTGCGCCAGTCGACCGGCAAACCGGTGGAACGTGCATGACAAAAACCGAACAGCAAGCTGTCGCCATTCTGGTGCCGGGCCAGTTCAACGATCATGCGGTCGGCCGCATCGAGGGGGCGTTCAGCCGCGTCCGTATCGAACGCGCCGATCCGTCGCTGGTCACCGACGAGATGCGCCGTACGGTGCGCGGCATAGCCGCCTTTGGCGGCATAAGCGCCGCGTTGATGGACGCGCTGCCAAAGCTCGAGATCATCGCCAATTTCGGTGTCGGCTATGATTCGGTCGATGTCCGCCACGCCGCACGGCGCGGCATCATGGTCACCAACACCCCGGATGTGCTGACCGAAGAGGTCGCCGATACGGCGCTCGGCTTGCTGATCAACACCATCCGCGAACTGCCGCGCGCCGAGGCCTGGCTGCGCGACGGAAGTTGGCTGCGCAAAGGCAACTATCCGCTGAGCCGGCTGACCCTGCGCGGGCGCCATGTCGGTATCTTTGGCATGGGCCGCATCGGCCTCGCCATTGCCCGCCGGCTCGACGCTTTCGGGCTGCCAATCGCCTACCACAACCGGCGCCGCGTCGAAGGCCTGTCCTATGACTATCACCCGACGCTGAAAGGTCTCGCTGAGGCGGTCGACACACTGATCTCGGTGGCGCCCGGCGGGGCTTCGACGGAAAAGGCCGTCAATGCCGAAATCCTCTCGGCTCTCGGGCCGAACGGCGTCTTCGTCAATATCGGCCGGGGCAGTACGGTCGACGAACCAGCCCTTGCCGCCGCACTTGACAGCGGCAGCATCGCCGCTGCCGGCCTAGACGTCTTTGCCGACGAGCCGAATGTGCCAGCGGCGTTGCTTGCCGCGCCCAACACCTCGCTTTTGCCGCATGTCGGCTCGGCCTCGCAGCACACCCGCCGCGCCATGGCGGACCTGTGCGTCGACAATCTGGTTTCGTGGTTTTCGCAGCGCAAGGCGCTGACGCCGGTGCCGGAGACGGCAAACGTCAAGGCGAGGCTGTGACCGCCATTTTATTGTTAACTTCAGCTTAACCCTTGGGAATCATTCTGAGCCCTTCGCAGTGTATGTCCGCCTGACAGCACATGACAGCAAGATGAAGCGCGCCTCCCTGATCTCTTCGAACGCGGCGCGCTTGAAATGCGCGGAGAACCAGGATGAAGACGCTTCCTGCATTGATGGCAGTCGCTGTGCTGTTCGGCAGCGTCCAGCTGTTTTACGCCGGTAGCGGTCAAAGCCGCGCAGCCAGTGAGTCAACACCTTCGTCCAGCAACTACAGGCTGGTAGCCCATGGCGACGAGGCCTCTTGTGCGGTCAGCCGCGGCGCCGAGATTTCGCAAGGCCTGTCGCTGTTGACGGTCGCCGCGAATTGCCGCCGGGTGTTGCCCGGTGTCGAGCAGGCGAAGTTCTGGCGAGAGCAGGATGACGGTACGGTCACCTTCAGCGCCAACGGCACCGATCCGATCGTCATGTTCTCAGTCGCCGACGGCGATGGCTACGAATCCTACGCGCCGGCGCTACCGCTGCTGACGCTGGCGTCGGCCGGCAACTAACGAGCGCGGCAGGACTATTCCGCGGCTGCGCGCGCACCCGATTTCGCCGCCTGATGCAGGCGCACCGCATCGCCGAATGCGCGAAATATCTTTACCGAGATGCTGTCCGATTTGACCCAGTATTCGGGATGCCACTGGACGCCGACGGCGAAAGCCCGTGCATCGCGCACCGAAACCGCCTCGACAGTGCCGTCGGCCGCGACCGCTTCGACCTGGAGCTTTGGGCCAAGCCGGTCGATGGCCTGGCGATGCACCGAATTGACCATGATGTCGCCGGCGCCGAAGACCCCGGCCAGGCAGCTGCCGGGTTTTATCGACACGCTCTGGCGGATGGCGAAGCGTTCGTCCTGATTGTCGCTTGCCGGCGCACGATGATCGAGCGAACCGGCGCGTTCCTGGATTTCGGTGGCCAGCGTGCCACCCAGCGCCACATTCATCTCCTGGATGCCGCGGCAGATGGCGAGCAACGGCACCCCGCGCTCCACCGCCCGGCGGATCAGCGGCAGCGTGGTGGCGTCGCGGGCGGGGTCGTAAGGACCATTGGCTTCGCTGGCGTCACCGCCATACAGCGAGGGATGAACGTTCGATTTGGAACCGGTGACCATGACGCCGTCGACTGCGGAAAGCAGTTCATCGAAGTCGAGCCGGTCGCCGAAGGACGGTACCAGCAGCGGGAACACGCCTGCCCCCGAACGCGCCGCCTCAAGATATTGCTGCGGCGCGGCATGCCAGGTGTAATTGTCGAACTGGCGGACGTCGGTCGATATTGCGACGAGCGGCTGGTGCATTTGGTCCGGATCCCATCGGGTGCAACGAATTATCTGCCTGCAAAATAGGCGATCCGAAGGCGCATTTCCATGGCAAGTTTCGGCGTGTCGCGTAGGCCAGTTAATCGACCTTAGACTATAGTTGCAAGATCTGCCCCAACGCCGTGAATTTCCCCGAAATGCGCCCCTCAAACCGGACTGCCGCGCTGGACTCGACTCCTTGCCTGTGTATTGTCGGCTCGAAGCCGATCCGGGCGCCGAAGTGTCCCGAATGTCGGTCAGTGGATCCAAAAGGGAGGAACTTCATGGATCGTCGTTCGTTCATCCGCAAGGCCGGCACCGCCGGCGTTGGCGCCGCGGCCGCTGCCGCGACACTTGCCGCGCCGGCCATCGCCCAGTCCAATCCGAAAGTGACCTGGCGGCTGGCGTCGTCCTTCCCGAAGTCGCTCGACACGATCTATGGCGGTGCCGAAGTGTTTTCCAAGATGCTGTCGGAGGCGACCGACGGCAACTTCCAGGTCCAGGTCTTTGCCGCCGGCGAACTCGTTCCCGGCCTGCAGGCCGCCGATGCCACCACTGCCGGCACAGTGGAGGCCTGCCATACGGTGGCATACTATTACTGGGGCAAGGACCCGACCTGGGCGCTGGGAGCGGCGGTTCCGTTCTCACTCAACGCGCGCGGCATCAACGCCTGGCACTATCATGGCGGCGGCATCGATCTGTTCAACGAGTTCCTGGCGACGCAGGGTCTGTTCGGACTGCCGGGCGGCAATACCGGCGTGCAGATGGGTGGCTGGTTCCGCAAGGAGATCAAAACGGTCGCCGACCTTTCCGGCCTCAAGATGCGTATCGGTGGTTTTGCCGGCAAAGTGGTGCAAAGGCTCGGCGTGGTTCCTCAGCAGATCGCCGGCGGCGACATTTATCCGGCGCTGGAAAAAGGCACGATCGATGCCGCCGAATGGGTCGGCCCTTACGACGACGAGAAGCTCGGCTTCTACAAGGTTGCGCCCTATTACTACTATCCCGGCTGGTGGGAAGGTGGCCCGACTGTCCACCTGATGTTCAACAAGGCGAAATACGACGAACTTTCGCCGGCTTACAAGTCGCTGGTGCATACTGCCGCTCAAGCAGCCGACGCCAACATGCTGCAGAAATACGACTATCTCAATCCGGCGGCGATTAAGCGGCTGGTTGCCGGCGGTGCCAAGTTGAGCCCATTCAGCCAGGAGATCATGGCCGCCTGTTTCGAAAAGGCCAACGAAGTCTATGCCGAGATGGAAGCCTCGAACGCGCCGTTCAAGAAGATCTGGGACTCGATCAAGGCGTTCCGCAAGGAGCATTATCTCTGGGCGCAGGTGGCCGAGTACAACTACGACACCTTCATGATGGTCCAGCAGCGCAACAGCAAGCTCTGAATCTTGCTGCTCTGCGGCGCCGGCGTTCCTTCGGGACGCTGGCGCCGCAGAGCATTCCGTTTGCGATCAGCCGGGCACCACCAGAACCTTGACCTCGCCCGGCGCAGGCGGATTGGCGATCACTGCAGCTGACTCTTCAAGCGTGACCTGCCGCGATATAAGCCGGTCTACCTCGATCGCCCCGGAGGCGATAAGATCGGCGGCCCGGCGATGGGTAAAGGGGTTGAGGAAGGAGCCCAGGACCTTCAACTCGCGGAACAGCAGGTCGAACGGTTCGAACGCCGCTTTCATGCGTTGCGGCATCACGCCGACGATGACAACGGTGCCGCCTGCTTTGGCCAGCCGCATCGACTGCTCAACAGTGTCTTTCACGCCGGCGCATTCGAACACCACGTCGACGCCGCCCGGCATCAAACCCGACCGGCCGACGATCGTGTCGGTGACGTCGGAAGCACTGGGATCGACCGTCGCCGTTGCGCCAAGTTGCTCGGCAAGAGCCCGCCGCGAGGCCTGACGCGTCGACAGGATGATGGTCGTCGCACCGGCGAGCTTTGCCAGCTGAACTGTGAGCAGGCCGATCACGCCGCCGCCGAGCACCGCGACCGACGAGCCTGGTTTGATCGCGGCAAGGTCCACGCCATGCAGGCAGCAACCGAGCGGCTCGCAGAAAGCACCATGCGTCGGCGCCAGATCGCCTGGCAAGACGAAGGCCTGTTTCTGCGGCAAGGCAAGATATTCGGCAAAGCCGCCGTCCCGATGGATGCCGATGGCGCGCAGATTGCTGCAGAGATTGACCCGGCCTGCCTGGCAATGTGCGCACCGGCCACAGGCAATGTTGGGGTCGCCGGTGACGCGGTCGCCAACGGAAAAGCCGGATACGGCAGGTCCGATCGCCTCGACGATGCCGGAGAATTCATGCCCGAGCGTCACCGGCGGCGTGCACGGGAATTCACCATGGAAAAGATGCCTGTCGGTGCCGCAGACGCCGCACGCCTCGATCCGCACCAGCAGATCGTTCGGCCCGGCGGTCGGTTTCTCGACCTCGCACACGGCGAGGCCACCCACTCGCTCCAGTCGCACCGCCTTCATGGCTGCCGGGCCTTCCTCAGTTGAAACTAGGTGGTTGCGACAGATCGATTGCCGGTGCCGCCGGTTTCGCGGGCGGCTTTTCGTCGAAGCTCGGCGGCTGCGACAAA
Organism: Mesorhizobium sp. M0166; assembly: GCF_040322255.1. NCBI lineage: Bacteria > Pseudomonadati > Pseudomonadota > Alphaproteobacteria > Hyphomicrobiales > Phyllobacteriaceae > Mesorhizobium > Mesorhizobium sp. M0166. Next base: position 57,419 of record NZ_JAMYTD010000021.1, read on the forward strand.
TCCGGTGTGGAAGGTGAGGCCGGGGCATTGCCGCCGTTGGCCGGCGGCGCGCCAAGCGGCGACAAGCGGATGCCAGGCGTCTCCGGCACCTGGTAGTTGATGGTGCCCGGATCGACGGCGGTGCCTTTGTAGTGCATCACCATCTGCGGGAAGGCGATGGTCAGGCCGATCATGATGACCTGGATGCAGACGAAGGGCACCGCGCCCCAATAGATCTGCCCTGTGGTGACCGGCGCGATCTGCTTGCCGCTGAGCCGGTCGAGATAGGGCACGCGCGCGGCGACCGAGCGCAGATAAAACAGCGCGAAGCCGAAGGGCGGATGCATGAAGGAGGTCTGCATGTTGACGCCTAAAAGCACGCCGAACCAGATCAGGTCGATGCCGAGCTTATCGGCCGCCGGTGCCAAAAGCGGCACGATGATGAAGGCAAGCTCGAAAAAGTCGAGGAAGAAGGCGAGCACGAAGACGAGGATGTTGACGCCAATCAGGAAACCGACTTCACCGCCCGGCAGCGACGTCAACAGGTGCTCGACCCAGATGTGGCCATTGACCCCGTAAAAGGTCAGCGAGAACACCCGCGCGCCGATCAGGATGAACAGAACGAAGGACGACAGCCTGGTCGTCGAGGCCAGCGCCTGCTTGATCACGTCGAGCGACAGCCGCCCCTTCATCGCCGCCATCGCCAGCGCGCCGACGGCGCCCATGGCGCCGCCTTCCGTCGGCGCGGCGATGCCGAGGAAGATGGTGCCCAGCACCAGGAAGATCAGCGCCAGCGGCGGGATCAGCACGATGATTACCTGCTGCGCCAGCCTGGACATCAGGTTGATCTTCAGGCGCTGATCGACGATCGCCACGACATAGATGAAGATGACGCCAATACTGGCGCCGAGGATATCGGCGTTGCCGCCATGGTTCGGCGCGAGGTAGCGATACGCCGCATAGGAAACCACCACCGTCGCCAGCAGCGCCGCCAGCAGCGACAGCACGCCGTGACCCAGCGTGCGGGCCTCAAGCGGCAGGGCCGGCATCGACTTCGGCCGGAAGATCGACATGAGCAGGATGTAGAGCATGTAGATGCCGGTCAAAATGAGCCCGGGGATCAGCGCGCCCTTGTACATATCGCCGACCGAGCGGCCGAGCTGGTCGGCCAGGACGATCAGCACCAGCGACGGCGGGATGATCTGGGCGAGCGTCCCAGACGCGGCAATGACGCCGGATGCCAGCCGCCGGTCGTAGCCGTAGCGCAGCATGATCGGCAGCGAAATCAGACCCATGGCGATGACGGAAGCTGCCACCACGCCGGTCGTCGCGGCGAGCAGCGCGCCGACGAAAATCACAGCGTAGGCCAAGCCACCACGGACGGGTCCGAACAACTGGCCGATCGTGTCGAGCAGGTCTTCGGCCATGCCGGATCGTTCGAGCACGATGCCCATGAAGGTGAAGAACGGGATCGCCAGCAGCGTATCGTTCGACATCACCCGGCTGCCATAGAAATTATCCGGCAACGCGTGCAGCAACGGCCAGGCGAGATTGATCGAGCCGCCCGAATAGGGCGACAGAAGCACGCCGATGAAGAAGAACATCAGACCGTTGGCGGCGAGCGAGAAGGCGACGGGGTAGCCGATCAGCAGGAAGATGACCAGCGAGGCGAACATGATCGGCGCCATGTTCTGGGCGATGAACTCGATCACGAGCGCACCTCTTCGACGAGCGCCTTGGCTTCGAGTTCCGCCTGCTCATGCACCGATATGAACGGAGTGGGATCGTCCATCCGACCGCGCATGATGGCGATCTTCTTGATGATCTCGGAAATGCCCTGCAGCGCGAGCAGGAAAAAGCCGACCAGCAGGATCGCCTTCGCCGGCCAGATGATCAGCCCGCCGGAATTGTTCGACATCTCCCCGCTGCGATACGACAGCGACACATAGGGAACGAAATAGACCACCATCAACGTCACGAACGGCATCAGGAAGAAGACGTGACCGAAAAGGTCGATCCAGTGCTGCACGCGGCGCGAGAACATGCCGTAGACGATATCGATGCGGATATGGTCGTTCTGCTTCAGAGTGTAGGCGGCGGCCAGCATGAAGGCGGCGCCGAACAGATACCATTGCAATTCCAGCCAGGCGTTCGAGGACATGTCGAACACCTTGCGGATGACGGCGTTGGCGGCGCTTACCAGGATTGCCAGCAGGATCAGCCACGATACCCACTTGCCGATGAATTCGTTCAAACGATCAATGGCTCTGGAAAGAGCGAGAAGCCCTGCCATGCATTCCTCCCTTGTGTCAGAGCACGCCGGTTCCCTGTCCGTCGCGTCGCTGTGGACCAACGGTATGCAGTGCGTGGTTCGGCGGGTCAACATGGGACAGCCCGCATAAACACGGTTGTGAGGTGATGCCCGGCAAAATGCTACCGCGTCCTTTGCATCTCCAAGGACATGCGGCTCTTTCATCCAACCAAAGTCGGATGCGGCTCAGGCGATCTTCTGTTGGTCGCGGCCGGAGCCGATTAGCACAAGCATGGCGACGAGGAACAGGTACATCCAGCCGTCCCGCCATTCGAGCGGGAAATAGCCGGCCCATAGCGATTCGGCCATGCCGAAAGCGGCGGCGCCCAGTGCCGCCCGCAAAGGCGAAAGATAGCCGCCCACTGCGGTCACGAACAGGATTTTCAACCCGTAGACCAACCCTGTGCCGAAGCTGATGTTGCCGTAGTAGAAGGCGGCGAGCACGCCAGCCAGTGCCGCGCAAAGGCCGCCGAAAAGCACCGCACGCCGGAACACCGCGCGGACATCGACACCGCACATCGCAGCGGCCTTGGGATCGTCGGATACGGCACGCCAGCTTCGGCCGAAGCTGGAATGCGTGAACCCCCACGCAGCCAGCGCAATAGCCGCCAGCACGGCGGCGCAATCGAGCAATTGGATCAGCGTCAACGTCGCCTTGAAGCTGGCATTCTGCGCGAAGACGATGGTCTGGGCCAGCATTGGCGGCAACCATAGGTCATGGGTATCGGCGGCGATGCGGCTGGCTTCCGACAAGACCAGCAATATGCCGAGTGTCGTCACCACGATGGCGTTGGGCGAGCGGTCGGCCAGCGGTTCGAAGATGCTTCGCGACAGGACATGGCTGAGCAGCGCCGCATAAAGGAATGCCGCCGCTACGCCGAGCGCGACCGATGCAAACAGCGTCAGCCACAGCGCCTGATAGCCGAACGCCGCGGTGAGTATCATCGTATGCCCGCAAAAGGCGAACAGCGCGCCATAGGCAAGATTGGTACGGTGCAGGATGCCGTTGGTCAGCACGTAGCCGAAGGCAAGCAATGCGTAGAGCGCGCCCGAATGCAGCCCGTTCAGAACCTGCTGGAAGAAATAGAGCATGCAAGACCCTCGATGCATGCCCCGCAATCGGGGCGGGGGTTTGGGGCGAACGACATTCTCAATACGGCGATCACCTCAGTGAGGAGCGTTGCACCCGGAATCTAACTTGTCAAACGCGATTTATCGGTTAGATTTCGCCGTATGACAGTATCCTGGACTCCGCACCGCTTCACCGGTGGCATGCTGGCGCTCGACACGGCGAACACCGTCGTTTTGCGGAACGATCCGGAGAAAACCTTCGACCGTTTCGACGATCCGGCCGAGATCGCCCGCTTTGCCGAAGCCGCGAGCGGCTTTCGCGCCGCCGAGCTCGGCGGCAGGCGGCTCGTGGCGCCGGCGCCTGAAAAGATCGCACCGGTGGTGCTGTCGATCCGGGAGACGACCGATCGGCTGTTTCGCGGCGCGGTGTCGAAAGATGCGATCGCGACCGGCGATATGCCGAAATTCCTGGAAGCCTGCGCCGATGGCCTCGCCCATGGCCGCACCGAAATCGGCACGCCTGGAAAACCGTTCGGTGATCCGGCGACGCCGATTGCCTTCGAAGCGGCGCTTGCGGTCTCGGCGCTGTCGCTGCTGCGCAGCGACACCATCGCCAGGCTGAGGATATGTCCGAACTGCAGCTGGCTGTTTGTCGACCGAAGCCGCAATTCCAGCCGCCTCTGGTGCGACATGGCGGTGTGCGGCAACCGCCAGAAGGCAATCCGATACTATCGCCGCCGGACCGCGGCCAGGGAGGTCACCAATGTCTAAGAAATGTTCGCGCGCGATGATTGTCGTCGCGGCGTTGTTCGCGGCGGCCACGCTCGGCGCCTGCCGTGACTCCGGCAAGGATCAGCTGTTCGCCATTTCCGGGAAGCTGTTCGAGTTCAACTACCGGCTGGGTATCGCCACCTATGTCATCACCCTCAATCCGCTGCGGCCGGTGGGTGAGGGACAGGTCGCTGTGGTCTCCTTCCAGAACCCGGCCGGTGGTGATCCGATCATCGTCACCCAGAAAATATGGCCGAAGCTGCCGCATGTGACGCTCACCAGCCCGCCGCTCACCTGCGTCGTCAAGGACAGGCCCTATGCGGTGTCGATCCGCATCGAGGATTCCAGCGGCAAGTTGCTGCAGAGTTTCGAGACCACTCTGACATCCTCGCTCGACCAGTCGGTCCTGCCCGACCGGCCTCTGGTGGTCGGGCCAGTCTACGAGCTCAACAAGGACTTGGCCGGCCATGTCGACGGCAAGCTGCCCGGTGAACCGAAGCCCAGTTGCCCAAAGGCTGCGTGATGCGTCACCAGCGGCACCGACCGCCGCCGGAATTTTCGTGCTCGGCCATCCTCCCCGACAGGCGTTTCGTGGCGCCATCTGGCCGCGCACGGATCATTTGTTGCGGACCGCCTGGCACCTTCGATTTTGTTTGACCTCCCCGGCAAGGGAAGAAAGACTGTGGGCACTTGACTCCGACGTAGGCCGCGCACCTCCAGGCGCGACCTCCGCACAGGAAATGCCTGATGACGCTGCACAATGTCGCGCTCGACGACAAGTTCGACCTGGCAAAGGAGCGCATCTTCCTGTCGGGTGCCCAGGCAGTCATCCGCATGCTTCTGATGCAGCGCGAGCGCGACCGCCGGGCTGGCTTGAACACCGCCGGTTTCGTCTCCGGCTATCGCGGCTCGCCGCTCGGCGGCCTCGACATGCAGCTGTGGAAGGCCAGGAACCAGCTCGCTCAGTCGGACATCGTCTTCCAGCCCGGTCTCAACGAAGAGCTCGCCGCCACCGCCTGCTGGGGCTCGCAGCAGGCCGAATTGCTGGGCGAGGGTACCCATGACGGCGTTTTTTCAGTCTGGTACGGCAAGGGTCCGGGCGTCGACCGCTCCGGCGACGTGTTCCGCCACGCCAATCTCGCCGGGTCGTCAAAACATGGCGGCGTGCTGGCCCTGATGGGTGACGACCACATGGCCGAATCCTCGACCAACGCGCATGCCACCGAGTTCCTGTTCGTCGACACCATGGTGCCGATCCTTAATCCGGCCGGCGTCCAGGAGATCATCGACTACGGCCTCTACGGCTTTGCCATGTCGCGTTTTGCCGGCACCTGGGCGGCGATCAAATGCGTCAAGGACAACATCGAATCGACGGCCTCGGTCGATGCCGCGCTCGACCGGCTAGATATCGTCATCCCGGACTTCGACATGCCGCCCGGCGGCCTCAACATCCGTAACGAGATCGACATGCTCGGCCAGGAGGAGCGGTTGCATGAATACAAGCGCGCCGCCGCTTCGGCCTTCATCCACGCCAATGGGCTGAACCGGATCGTCTATTCGGGCGGCAGCAGCGCCAAGCTTGGCATCGTCACCATCGGCAAGAGTTATCTCGACGTTCGCCAGGCGCTGGAGGATATCGGCATCGACGAAGCGGCCGCCAGTCGTATCGGTATCAGGCTGTTCAAGGTCGGCTGCCCGTGGCCGCTCGATCTGCAGCACATCGCCGACTTTGCTCGCGGCCTCGAGACCATCGTCGTCGTCGAAGAGAAACGCTCGCTGATCGAGGTGCAACTGCGCGAGAACCTTTACGGCACCACGACGCAGCCGGTCATCGTCGGCAAGAAGGACGAGCGCGGAGACTGGCTGTTCCCGGCCAAGGGCGCGCTCGACCCCAACGAGATTGCCATTGCGCTCGGCGAGAGGATTTTGCGAACGATCGGCCCGTCGGAAGAAATCGCTGCGCGGGTGGCGAAGTTGCGCCAGTTCCAGGCGATGCTGGCCGACACGTCAGACATCGCCTCGCGCACGCCCTTCTTCTGCTCCGGCTGCCCGCACAATTCCTCGACCAAGGTGCCGGACGGCTCGCTCGCCGCCGCCGGAATCGGCTGTCATTTCATGGCGTTATGGATGGACCGCAACACCGTCGGCTTCACCGCGATGGGCGGCGAGGGCGCGCAGTGGGTCGGCCAGGCGCCGTTCTCGAAGCGCGAGCACATCTTCCAGAATCTGGGCGATGGCACTTACAACCACTCGGGTGTGTTGGCGATCCGCTTCGCGCTGTCGACCGACGCCAACATCACCTACAAGATCCTCTACAATGACGCCGTTGCGATGACCGGCGGGCAGCCGCACGAGGGCGGCCTGACGGTGGACATGATCGCCAGGCAGGTGCGCGCCGAGGGCGTCGAGCGCATCGCCATCGTCACCGACGAACCGGACAAATATACCGGCAAGGTGGAATTTCCCGCCGGCGCCACCATCCATCACCGCGACGACCTCGATCTTGTCCAGCGCGAGTTGCGTTCGGTCAAGGGCGTCTCGGTGCTGCTCTACGACCAGACCTGCGCCGCCGAGAAGCGTCGCCGCCGCAAGCGCGGCACCTTCCCCGATCCCGACAAGCGTATCTTCATCAACGAGCTGGTCTGCGAAGGCTGCGGCGATTGCGGCGTGCAGTCGAATTGCGTCTCGATCCAGCCGGTCGAGACCGAATTCGGCCGCAAGCGTAAGATCGACCAGTCGAGCTGCAACAAGGACTTCTCTTGTGTCAACGGTTTCTGCCCGTCCTTCGTCACCGTCCACGGCGCCAAAATCAGGAAAGCCGAAGGCATTGCCGGCGTGGCGGACCCGCTCGCGGGTGTGCCGGCGCCGGCGCAATTTGCGCTCGGTGAACAAGGCTGGGCGGCGATCATAGACGGTGTCGGCGGCACCGGCGTCGTCACCATAGGCGCGGTGCTAGGCATGGCCGCGCACCTGGAAGGCAAGGGCTGCGGCATGATCGACATGGCCGGCCTCGCCCAGAAGGGCGGCTCTGTGTTCACCCATGTCCGCATCGCCCGCACGCCTGACGACATCCACGCCATTCGCGTATCGGCCGGCAAGGCCGATCTCGTGCTCGGCTGCGATCTCGTCGTTTCGGGTGCCAAGAAGGTGTTGGCCGCGGTGCGCGAAGGCCATACCATCTTCCTCGCCAACACCGCCGAGATCATGCCGGGCGAGTTCGCCCGTTCGGCCGATTTCTCGCTGCCCGTCGAGCGGCTGAAGAAAGCGATAAGAACTGCCGCGGGCGACGACAGGACGCATTTCTTCGACGCTACCCGCACCGCCACCGCGCTGTTCGGCAGCTCGCTTGGCGCCAACATGTTCATGCTCGGCTTCGCCTTCCAGCACGGCGGCTTGCCGCTGTCGGCGGAGGCGGTCGAGAAGGCGATCGAGCTCAACGGCGAGGCGGTAGCGATGAATATCGCGGCATTTCGCTGGGGCCGCCGCGCCGCCCACCAGCCGGATTTCGTCCGCAGCCTTCTCGCCCAGCCGGGCAAGGCCACGCAGCCTGCCGCCATTGCCGAGACGCTGGACGATGTGATTGCTCGCCGCGTCGCCTTCCTGACCGCCTATCAGAACGCCGCCTATGGCAAGCGCTACGCCGACAGACTGGCAGCGCTGCGCAAGGCCGAAACCAATGCCGTGCCCGGTTCGACCGCGGTGACCGAGGCTGCCGCAAAGAACCTGTTCAAGCTGATGGCGATCAAGGACGAATACGAGGTGGCGCGGCTTTATACGGACGGCTCCTTTGCCGCAGAGCTCGCAAAGCAGTTCCAGAGCTACGGCAAGCTTGAATTCCATCTCGCACCGCCGATCATGGGCAGGCGCGGCAGTGACGGCAAGCCGAAGAAATCGAGCTTTGGCCCGTGGATGATGACCGGGTTCCGCCTGCTGGCGGCGATGAAGGGCCTGCGCGGCACCGCTTTCGACCTGTTCGGCTACAGCGCCGAGAGGCGTATGGAGCGGCAGCTTCTTGCCCTCTATGAAGCCGACCTGGAGCTTGTCGCCGGCGCGCTGGCACCAGGCAAGATCGAGGCTGCTGCCGCGCTTGTTTCCGTACCGGCGCTCATCCGCGGCTTTGGCCACGTCAAGCAGGCCAGTGCCGAAAAAGCCGCCGGCGAACGCCAGCGTCTGCTCGACCGACTCTCGACGGCGCTGCGGCCGCAACTTCAAGCCGCCGAATAATTCAGCGCTGTGATACGCCTTGTTTACCTGAACTGTAGTTTCCCTGTTTCCGCTGCGTCACCAATGAGTGCCAATAGAGCCCGAACCGCTGCTCTAAACCTTTCTTAAGGCCAATGTGACACTGCTGGGTTCCCCAGGGTTGGGATCCAGGCGTGAATCTGAGACGAAAAAACGAGATTCCGGTCGACGTTTACATTCCGTTCGTGGAAACGCTGTTTCGCGACGGGTTCACGCTGTCGATCGGCCTTGTTGCGCAGACACTCCTCGTCATCCTGGTCTATTGGAAGACCATGGACCTGGCATATCTTCTAGTTGCCGCTGGGCTCATCATTGTCGGTACTCTGCGCCTTCGCAACATCCGGAAATACGGGCGACTTCCTTCCCCCACGACGTGGGAAGAAGCCCATGATCGTGAAAACGATTACATAATTTTCGGTTCGATGCATGGTTTCATGCTTGGCGCATTCTGTTTCGTCAGTATCTATCTGGCAAATGACAGCCACGACAACTATGCCGAAATAGCCTCTGTCTGCGTCACGTTGGCATCGGTCACGTCGATTGCCGGCCGCAATTATGGGTCGCCGCGCATGGTCATGATTTTTATCATAACCACGACATGGCCCATATCGCTTGGCTTTATCCTGCGCGGCGATATCTACCACATCATCCTGGGGCTGATGTCGGCCCCTTTTCTGTTTGCGATCAAGCGGTTTGCCGACATCGTCCGCGAAGTGCTGTTTACCGCCCTGTCGGAGGAAAAGAAGGCGAACCGCATCGCGCAGCGTTTCAACCGCGCGCTCAACACCATGTCGCATGGCCTTGTCATGCTTGGACCCGACGGCCGGGTGGCGGTGGCCAATGCTGAAGCCGCGCACCTGATGTCGCTCAAATCGGCCGATGCGCTGCTAGGCCGCTCGATTCACGGTCTGCTGATGCGCGGCGCTGCAGGCGGCATGCTGGCGCCGAAGGATTGCCGTTACATCGAAGCCCAGCTGACGCGTGCGTTGCGCGAGGGCCGCGACCGTAAGGTCCTGGTTTCGCTTACTAACGGCCAGCACTATGAATTTTCGGCGCGCGAAGGCAGCCAGGAACTGGGCGTCGTCACTTTCGAGGATGTGACCGCTCGGGTCGAGGCGGAAGACAAGATCCGCTTCATGGCGCGCTACGACAGTCTCACCGGCCTGCCCAACCGCGCCTACTTCCACGAGTTGGTGGTGGAAGCCATGGCCTCGGGGGATCCCGAGCGTCTCTGCGGGCTGGTGGTGCTCGATCTCGACGATTTCAAGAGCGTCAACGACACGCTCGGCCATCCGGTCGGCGACGGATTGATCTACGCCGTTGCCGAGCGGCTGGCGGCAGTCGCTGGGCCAGGCATCACCGTCAGCCGCTTCGGCGGCGACGAGTTCATGATCTTCTTCGAGCGCGTCGAGGATGAAAGCCACCTGACCGGCCAGATCGACGAGATCTTCGTCGACCTGCAGGGCGAGGTCGATGTTGCCGGCCATGGATTGCGCATCCAGGCCAGCGGCGGCGCGGTGCTGTCGCGGGTCAAGGATACCGACGTTGACGCCATGATCGTCAAAGCCGACCTTGCACTCTACAAGGCCAAGGAGCTTGGCAAGAACGGTTGGCGGCTGTTCGAGGCCTCCATGGATGCTGCCTTCCGCAGCCGTCAGCTGATGAAGGCGGACCTGCGCAGCGCCGTGGAAAACAACGAATTGCGGGTGGTCTATCAGCCGATCGTGGCGATGAGCACGATGCGTATCGCCAGTTGCGAAGCGCTGTGCCGCTGGGATCATCCCGATCTCGGGCCGATTTCCCCCGGTATCTTCATTCCGCTGGCGGAGGAAATGGGGATTATCTCCGACATCAGCACCTTCGTCCTGCATGCGGCCTGCACGGAATGCGCCAAATGGCCGGCCCAGACCAGCGTGTCGGTCAATCTCTCGGCCAAGGATTTCCGCAACCGTGATGTCATCCAGAAGGTTCGCGACGCGCTGGCTGAATCCGGTCTCTCCGCCGGACGTCTGGAGATCGAGGTCACCGAGACGGCGCTGCTCGACGACAAGTCGCTGACACGCCAATATATCGAGGAGTTGAAGCGGCTCGGCGTGCGCATTGCGCTCGACGATTTCGGTACCGGGTATTCGAGCCTCAGCTATCTCCACAAACTGCCGCTCGACAAAATCAAGATCGATCGCTCGTTCCTGATCGATGTCACTCAGAACAGCCGGTCGCTCGAATTGCTCAAGGGCATCGTCAACCTGTCACGGCCGCTGGGACTTTCGGTTACCGTCGAAGGTGTCGAGACCTTCGAACAGCTCAAGATCCTGGCATTGCAGGTCAAGCCGGACCTGGTCCAGGGCTTTCTGTTCGGGTCGGCACTCAGCGCGTCCGGCATCGAGACGATGTCGAGCACCGTCTGGCCCTTCGCCAAGGAGATCCAGACGGCAAGGAAGGCGCCGCGGCGCTGACTTCGCGCTGAAAAACCGCGTATTTTAGTATAATTTTATTAATTGTTAACCTTAACGGGCGGTAAACGAGCTCCTACTTATTTTCATCTTTACATCTCATGACCCGTCCGTAGTGTCGGCTGGTGGCGGTAATCGCGGGGAATAGAGTTCATGTGTGCCCAGTTGAGTTCGCTCGGCCATGCGGCGGGCGCTGGTGGGAAAGACGCGTCCGAGACCATGTCCAGCTTCGCGCAACATGTTTATGCGCTGCTTGACCGGACGGAGTACCGACGCTGTGAAAGCGGCGAGGACTTCGAAAGTATTTACAGGCTGCGCTACAATTCCTATCGGATGAACGATCTGGTGCCCGAGAATGCGTCCCGTCAGGTCCATGACGAGTTTGACGAACTGCCCAATTGCCATACGTTCGGAATCTACATCGAGGGGCGGCTGGTCAGCACAATGCGCCTGCATAACGTGTCTGCTGATAACGCGACATCACCAGCGCTCAGCGTCTACAAGGACTTGTTGATGCCGCGTCTGGCGGCCGGCGAAGTCTTTATCGACCCGAGCCGTTTTGCCGTGGACGCCGAATGGTCACGGCTTTACCCGCAGATCCCGTATGTGACGCTGCGCCTTGCGGGCATGGCTTGCTTCCATTTCGGCGCGCCTTACTGCATATCCATGATCCGCGAGGACCATGCGGCTTTCTACAAGCGCATCTATCGGGCGCGACCGATTGGCGATGCGCGGCCCTATGCCGGCGTGATCAACTGTTTCGCGCTGCTTTATCAAGCCGATGTCCTGGCGATCAAGAATGAAACCTACGCTCGCTTTCCGTTCTTCCGTTCGACGCCAATGGAGCAGCGCATGTTGTTCGATACGCCCGGTGCCGGCGAACTCGCCCCGCTGACCATCCTGCCTACCGCCAAGTATTTTCGCGAAGCCGCCTGAACGAGCGCATGGAGCCTTCCGGTCGCTTCGGCGTTCTGGGCAAGGGTGCTGGTGGTTGGTTGGCATGGCCGACATCCGCCAAGCATCGCTTCGATAGCGATCCGATCAAAGGAACCAATATGACCATTTCGACACTCGCCCTTACCCCGCTTATCTCGCTGATTGCAGGCGTGCTGATCCTGGTGATGCCGCGGCTGCTCAATTATATCGTCGCGCTTTATCTGATCGTTGTCGGCCTGCTCGGTCTGTTCCCACATCTCGCCGGCTAACGACATCGGCAATAGCGGACCTGCCATCCATTGGGATTGGTATCGCCGTGCTTCGCGCAGCGATTTCAAGTTTTGCTTGAGATTGTTGGCTGCGGCGATGCGGCAATAGCGCCATTGCCCTTAACGCGGCTTTTCGCTATGTGCCTGAAAGATGTCTTCGAAGGGGTATTCCAATGGCTGAACACACGCCGACCGGTCCTGTCGAACTGGGCGCGAAGATGGACTATGCCGAGCACGATCGGACCTATGCGGGCTTCCTCAGGCTCGCGAAATACGGATCGCTCTTTTGCCTCGCTGTGCTTCTGGCAATGGCTTTCGGCTTCTTTGCGGGTGGCTTCTTCTCGGGGTTTATCCTGTTCGTTCTGATCCTCGCCGTCGGCGCCTTCATTCTCCGGTAAATTCTTCAAAACCCTTGCCCGTGACATCGCCGGAAGTCCGGCCGGCGTCCTGCGCAGACAGGTTCCAGCCGAAAGGATCATGCGGTGGGACAGACGGTTTTCATCCCTCGTGAGCTCGATGCGAACGAGCCGCGCGTTGCTGCCTCGCCGGATACGGTGAAGCGGCTGGCGGGGCTGGGGTTCGACCTAATCGTCGAAAGCGGGGCCGGCACTGCCTCGCGCATTCCCGACGAGGAGTTTGCCAAGGCGGGCGCTGCGATCGGTAAGGCCGGCGATGTCGCCAAGGCCGATGTGGTGCTGAAGGTGCGCCGGCCGAGCGACGCCGAGCTGAAAGCGTATCGGCCGGGCACTGCCGTGATCGCGATCATGGATCCCTACGGCAACGATGCTGCCGTCGCAGCCCTTGCCAGGGCCGGTGTTACTGCCTTCTCGATGGAGTTCATGCCGCGTATCACCCGGGCGCAATCGATGGACGTTCTATCCAGCCAAGCCAACCTCGCCGGCTATCAGGCGGTGATCGACGCGGCTGCCGAATATGACCGGGCGTTGCCGATGATGATGACGGCGGCTGGCACCGTACCGGCAGCGAAGGCCTTCATAATGGGCGTCGGCGTCGCCGGCCTGCAGGCCATCGCCACCGCGCGCCGCCTCGGCGCCGTCGTCACCGCCACCGACGTGCGCCCGGCCGCCAAGGAGCAGGTCGCCTCGCTCGGCGCAAAATTCCTGGCCGTCGAGGACGAGGAGTTCAAGGCGGCCGAGACGGCCGGCGGCTACGCCAAGGAAATGTCGAAGGAGTACCAGGCCAAGCAGGCGGCGCTGACCGCCGAGCACATCGCCAAGCAGGATATCGTCATCACCACGGCGCTGATACCCGGCCGTCCGGCGCCGAAACTGGTTTCGGCGGCGATGGTCGCCTCGATGAAACCGGGCTCGGTGATCGTCGACCTTGCGGTCGAGCGCGGCGGCAATGTTGAGGGCGCCGTGCCCGGGCAGGTGGTGACCACCGGCAACGGGGTAAAGATCGTCGGCCATCTCAACGTTCCCGGTCGCGTCGCCGCCTCGGCCTCGCTGCTCTATGCCAGGAACCTCTATGCCTTCCTCGAGACGCTGGTCGACAAGGCGACGAAGACGCTTGCCATCAACCGCGACGACGAGCTGGTCAAGGCGACGATGCTGACCGATGGCGGCAAGGTCGTGCATCCCGCCTTCGTCAGGGCTGAGCAGGAGCCGCCAAAGGGCCAACATGTCGAACCGCCGGCCATTCCGGCCAAGACGATGGTTGCCGAGGCTTCGGCGAAGCCGGCTGCAAAGAGGCCGGCCGCTTCGAGGAAGCCCAAGACCACCGGAGGGATCGCGTGATGGACCAGACCCTGCAGAAAGCCCTCGACCAGCTCGACCAGGCCACAGCTGCCGTGCGGCTCGCCGTGCAGAACCTTGCCGTCGCTCCCGGCACTGAGGCGGCCGGCGACGCCGCGCACGCGCTGTCCGGCGGCGCGATCGATCCCTTCGTCTTCCGCTTCGCCATCTTTGTGCTGGCGATCTTCGTCGGCTACTACGTCGTCTGGTCGGTGACGCCGGCGCTGCACACGCCGCTGATGGCGGTCACCAACGCCATTTCCTCCGTCATCGTCGTCGGCGCGTTGCTGGCCGTCGGCATCTCGGCCTCGGGCATCGCCACCGGCTTCGGCTTCGTTGCGCTGATGCTGGTATCGGTCAACATCTTCGGCGGCTTCCTCGTCACCCAGCGCATGCTGGCCATGTACAAGAAGAAGGAAAAGTAGGCCGCTATGAACGCCAACTTCGCCTCCTTCCTCTACCTGGTCTCCGGCATCCTGTTCATCCTGGCATTGCGCGGTCTGTCGCACCCGACCACCAGCCGCCAGGGCAATATGTACGGCATGATCGGCATGGGCATTGCCATCGCCACGACGCTGGCGCTGGCCACCCCTTCCGCCGGACGCTTCGCGCTGATCGTGCTCGGGCTAGCCATCGGCGGCTCGGTCGGTGCGGTCACGGCACGGCGCATTGCCATGACCTCGATGCCGCAGCTGGTCGCCGCCTTCCACTCGCTGGTCGGTCTTGCCGCGGTCATGGTGGCGGCCGCCGCCATCTATGCACCGGAAAGCTTCGGCATCGGCACCGTCGCCGATATCCATGCCCAGGCGCTGATCGAGATGAGCCTCGGCGTTGGCATCGGCGCCATCACCTTCACCGGCTCGGTCATCGCCTTCTTGAAGCTCGACGGCCGCATGTCGGGCAAGCCGATCATGATCGGTGGCCGCCACTTCATCAACGCGGCCCTGGGCATTGCGCTGATCGTGCTGATCGTGCTGCTCGTCACCACCGAGTCCAAGCTGGTCTTCTGGCTGATCGTTGCCGCCTCGCTGGTGCTGGGTGTGCTTCTCATCATCCCGATCGGTGGCGCCGACATGCCGGTGGTCGTGTCGATGCTGAATTCCTATTCGGGCTGGGCCGCCGCCGCACTAGGCTTCACGCTCGGCAATCTGGCGCTGATCATCACCGGCGCGCTGGTCGGTTCGTCCGGCGCCATCCTGTCCTACATCATGTGCAAGGGGATGAACCGGTCGTTCATCTCGGTCATCCTCGGCGGCTTCGGCGGCGAGACATCAGCCATTGCCAACGACGGCATCGAGCGCACGGTCAAGCAGGGCTCGGCCGAGGATGCCGCCTATCTGATGATGAATGCGCAAAAGGTCATCATCGTGCCGGGCTACGGCATGGCCGTCGCCCAGGCACAGCACGCGCTGCGCGAGATGGCCGACAAGCTCAAGGCCAACGGCGTCGATGTCAAATACGCCATCCACCCCGTCGCCGGCCGCATGCCCGGCCACATGAACGTGCTCCTGGCCGAAGCCAATGTGCCTTATGACGAGGTGTTCGAGCTGGAGGACATCAACTCTGAGTTCGCGCAGGCCGACGTCGCCTATGTCATCGGTGCCAACGACGTCACCAATCCCTCGGCTCGTGACGACAAGTCCTCACCGATCTACGGCATGCCGATCCTCGACGTCGACAAGGCCCGCACCTGCCTGTTCGTCAAGCGCTCGCTCGGTTCCGGCTATGCCGGCATCGACAACACGCTGTTCTACAAGGACGGCACCATGATGCTGCTCGGTGACGCCAAGAAGATGACCGAGGAGATCGTCAAGGCGATGGATCACTGAACGGCGTCGTTGCCAACTCACTGCCGATCGTCGAATACAGCCCGGCTCCGCGCCGGGCTTTTTCTTGGCTGTTACCGGTTCTGAAGCTACGATGCCGACCCGTCGTCTTGCTAACGGCGTCATCGTGGAGGTGCTGGTGCCCGACCCTGGTTCTGCTGCATCGCCGGCCGCCGATCTGACCGCAGCAGAGAAGGCGCCACGCAAGCGCAGCCAGGCGGTGGTGGTCGTGCACGGAATGGGCGAACAGCGGCCCATGGACACGTTGAGGGGATTTGTCCAGGCCGTATGGAGCCACGATCCGGCCCGTGCTCCGTTCTATGCCCATGTCGCCGATCCGGCCGACCCGATGGGCGCGAAAATCAACCAGAGCTGGATCACGCCCGACAGCCGGACCAATTCGCACGAGCTTCGCCGGATCACCACGCCCTATGATGTCGATGGCCGCCGCACCGATTTCTACGAGCTTTACTGGGCCGACATCACCCAGGGCACGACCCGGAGCCGCCTTGCTGCCTGGGTGACCACCCTGCTCTGGCGCAGGCCCGCCGATATTCCGCACGATGTGCGCAAACTCTACGCCGTCACGCTTTTGGCAACCATCGTCGTCCTCGGCGCGGCGCTGGCGCTCGCAACGTCGGCCTGGCAAGGCTACATCTCCTGGACGACCGGCGTGGTTGTCACCGTCGTTGCGTCATTCGTTGTCTGGTCGGTGGACCAGTTTGGCCTACCTTATTTCGGCGATGTCGCCGCCTATGTGCGGGCCGAAGCGGCAACGGTCGAGAAGCGGGCGCTGGTCCGCGAGCGTGGCCTCAAGCTGCTGAAGCGTCTTATGACGGACGACGCCTATGACCGCATCGTGCTGGTCTCGCACAGCCTTGGGTCGATCATCGCCTATGATCTGTTGCAGATATTGTGGGCCGATTTCAGGCCTCGAAGGCTGGAAGCCATTCGTGACAGAGCGCGGCTGAAGGCGATCCACGCCGTCGACAAGGCGACGCTGGCCGCCGATGCCGCCGCCTGGCCCGACAGCCTCGACGACCTCCCCGCATTCCGGCGCAGCCAATGGGAGCTCTACCGGCAGCTTCGCGTCGGCGACGCCGATCATCCGCTGTCGTGGAAGATCAGCGATTTCGTCACGCTCGGCAGTCCGCTGACCCTCAGCGAGTTTCTGGTGACCTACAACCTCGCCGAATTCAGGCGCGGCATCGCCGAGCGGCTGTTCTCGGCATGCCCGCCGATCGCCGACAGGGCGGCGGGCGCGACCATGCTCTACCAGGAAGGGCGCAGCCATTCCGGCAAGCCGCAGCGGGCGGTGCATCATGGCGCGGTGTTTGCAGCGACGCGCTGGACCAACATTTTCGACAGGGGCAATGGCTGGCTGACCGGCGACCCGATTTCCGGGCCGATGACGGAAAATTTTGGTCCCGGCGTGGAAAACATCCAGGTCGAGCTGCGCGGCTCGCGCGGCCGCGTCTTCACGCACAGGCTCTACTGGTCGCTGACGGCGAGCGGCGTCGAGGTCAACGCGCCGGCCGGCGCACAGCCGCGCTCGCACCTTGCCGTGCTGCGCGATGCGGTCGATCTTGGCCGCAAGCTGGAGGACTGAGCTATCGGTCGGGCGATGCAGCGCACGACAATGCCGCGCCGGCAGTTGAAAGCAAGGTCCGCTTCGAGGGTAATCTTCCCGAAGCGGACCGAGTTCGCTTAGTCACCGATCAACGATTGGTCAGGAAAATCGCTTCCTCTTCGTCGCGCTGCCTGCCGCCAAGTGCTGCAGCCGCGCTGGCAATGAAGGCCCCGACGACCAGCGACAGCGCGCCAATCAGTGAGAAGGTGGCGCCTGCCTTTCTGGCGGTGTCGGCCGCCTGCTGGGCCTTAACCTTGGCGTCCTGCGCTTTGGCGATTACCGCATCGACACGAGCGGTGGCATCGGCTTCGGACAGACCTGTGCGGGCGGCCACCAGCCGCGACAGATAGGTCTTGTCTTCGGCCGATATTTCGCCTGCTGCGGCACTCGCGATCAGAATGCGCGATGCCTGCGCCGTTGCCGCGGCGTCGCTCTCCGGGTTGGCGGCAGCGAGCCTTGCCGGATCGGCCGCGCGGAACAGCGTATCGACGAAATACGATGTGGCGTTGTCGGTCGAGGCGCCACCAGCGTTTGCAGCGGCACCTGCCGAAGCGCCCATTGCCGCGCCGGATGCCACAGTCGAAGCAGCCTGCACACCGGTGCCTATCGCGGCCGAAAGAGCCGTGCCGAGCACCCCGGCGACGAGCAGCGTCGCAAGCGCCCAGGCCAGGAAGCCGTGAGCGGTATCGCGGAAGAAGACTTCATCGGTGTGGATGCCGACCCATTTGGTGCGCAGCCGCCCGGCAAGGTAGCCGCCGACGCCCGACGACAGCCATTGCACGACGATCAGCCAAACGGCGGTGGAAACGGCGAAAGTGGTGACTGACGCACCCGAGCCGGACCATGGCGACACCATGCTCAGCCCAAGCCCGGAGCCGAGCAGCATCAGAATGAACGTAAGTGTCGAGGCAGCAAAGGCCCCGGCGACGATTGGCCCCCAGCTGACGGCGGGGGAAGAGGATTCCGTCGGTGCGGAAACGTCGACAGTCGTTAGGGTTGACGGCATCGAAGTCCCCTACCTTGCGAACAGCATGATCAGAATAATGATCGGAATCGGGACTCCGAGAAGCCAGAGCAAAATGCCACGTCCCATGGATGCCTCCTGCGGCGATTGTGATCGACTACAATGCCTTGAAAGCCTTTCCGTTCCGGCGGTCCTGGTGATCTTTGTTGCGTTGTAGCAGTTGGCATTGGTGCGCCAAGGCGCACCAATGCACTTCATGCCTGCTGGCTGGGTATCTCGGCCTTGGCTCAGATATCCAGATTGGCAACCGACAGCGCGTTTTCCTGGATGAATTCGCGCCTTGGCTCGACCTCGTCGCCCATCAGCCGTGAAAACAATGAGTCCGCATCGGTCGCGTCATTGACCTTGACCTGTAAGAGCGAGCGCACATTCGGGTCAAGCGTCGTTTCCCAGAGCTGCTCGGCGTTCATTTCGCCAAGGCCCTTGTAGCGCTGCATGGTCAGGCCCTTGCGGCCGGTGGCAAACACGGCATTAAGCAGTGCCAGCGGCCCCGAGATGGTTTCTGAGACATCCTTGCGGCGCAGCACCGGCGGCTCGCCGTAAACTTCTGCCAGGCGTGGCGCATAGCGGTCGAGCTGGCGTGCGTCGGCGGAATTGATCAGCGCCAGGTCGAGATGTGCGAACTCCTTGACGCTGCGCACTGTTCGCTCGAAGACATAGCCGCCGATGCCCTCGTTCGAGGTCGACATGCGGCCGATCCAGCCGCGTTCGGTGTCCTCGGCGATAATATCCAGACGGCGCGCAACACGCTCGGCCGTCTCGTTGGCGCGGCCGAG
Organism: Mesorhizobium sp. M0166; assembly: GCF_040322255.1. NCBI lineage: Bacteria > Pseudomonadati > Pseudomonadota > Alphaproteobacteria > Hyphomicrobiales > Phyllobacteriaceae > Mesorhizobium > Mesorhizobium sp. M0166. The sequence continues at coordinate 76,461 of NZ_JAMYTD010000021.1, forward strand.
GTCGGTGAAGATCTCCGGGTTGAGCGCGCCGGCGATCGCTGCCTGCTCGACCACGCCTCTGTTATAGCGCGTATGCAATCCGTTGATGAGCTGGCGGACAGCCAAGGCGTCGTCGATGGCGCTGCGCAGGTCCTGCCCGGCCCGCACCTCGCCCGCGCTGAGCGCAAGCGACGCTTCTTCCAGCCCGGAGCCGATCAGGAATTCCTCGAAGGCGGCTTCGTCCTTGATGTATTGCGAGCTCTTCCCGCGCGTCACCTTATACAGCGGCGGCTGCGCGATGTAGAGATGGCCGCGTTCGATCAGTTCCGGCATCTGGCGGAAGAAGAAGGTCAGTAGCAAGGTGCGGATGTGGGCACCGTCGACATCGGCGTCGGTCATCAGGATGATCTTGTGGTAGCGCAGCTTGTCGGCATTGAACTCGTCCTTGCCGATCGAGGTGCCGAGCGCGGTGATCAGCGTGCCGATCATGTCGGAGCCGAGCATGCGGTCGAAGCGGGCGCGCTCGACATTGAGGATCTTGCCGCGCAGCGGAAGAATGGCCTGGTTCTGGCGCGAACGGCCGCCCTTGGCCGAGCCGCCGGCGCTGTCGCCCTCGACGATGAAGATCTCGGATTTCGCCGGATCGCGCTCCTGGCAATCGGCCAGCTTGCCGGGCAACGAGGTGACGCCGAGCGAACTCTTGCGGGTGATGTCGCGTGCCTTGCGCGCGGCTTCGCGCGCGGCAGCGGCCTGGATGACCTTCTCGATGACCGCCTTGCCCTCGGTCGGGTGCTCCTCAAGCCAGGTGCCGAGCGCTTCGTTGACAAGCCCTTCGACCACCGGACGGACCTCGGACGACACCAACTTGTCCTTGGTCTGCGAGGAGAATTTCGGGTCGGGAACCTTGACCGACAGCACCGCGGTCAGCCCTTCGCGGCAATCATCGCCGATCAGCGCGACCTTTTCCTTCTTGGTCAGGCCCGAGGAGTCGCCATAGCCGGTTATCTGGCGCGTCAGCGCACCGCGGAAGCCTGCCAGATGCGTACCGCCGTCGCGTTGCGGGATGTTGTTGGTGAAGGCCAGCACGTTTTCATGGTAGCTGTCGTTCCACCACATGGCGACTTCGACCGTGATGCCGTCGCGCTCGGCGCGGATCGATATCGGCTTGTCGAGCAACGGCTTCTTCGTCCGGTCGAGATATCGGACGAACTCTTCCAGCCCGCCATCGTAGTGCAATTCATGGCGCACGATGTCGGCATGGCGGGCATCGGTCAAAACGATGCGCACGCCGGAGTTCAGGAAGGCGAGTTCGCGCAGCCGGTGCTCCAGCGTACCGTAGTCGAATTCGACCATGGTGAAGGTCTCGGACGACGGCAAGAACGTGATTTCGCTGCCGCTGCGGCCTTCATAGGTGCCGGGGACCTTGTCCTGTTCATAACTGCCGGTGATGCGCAACGGCGCGTCGGCATTGCCATGCGTGAAGCTCATCTCGTAGATTTGGCCGTTACGGCGGATCTTAAGCTTCAGCCAGGCCGACAAGGCGTTGACGACCGACACGCCGACGCCGTGCAGGCCGCCCGACACCTTGTAGGAGTTCTGGTCGAACTTGCCGCCGGCATGCAGCTGCGTCATGATCACTTCGGCCGCCGAAATGCCTTCGCCGGTGTGGATATCGGTCGGAATGCCGCGGCCATTGTCGATGACCGTCACCGATCCGTCCGGATTGAGCGTCACCGTCACCAGGTCGGCATGGCCGGCCAGTGCTTCGTCGATAGCGTTATCGACGACCTCATAGACCATGTGGTGCAGGCCCGAGCCGTCGTCGGTGTCGCCGATATACATGCCCGGCCGCTTGCGAACGGCATCCAAGCCCTTCAAAACCTTGATGGAATCGGCGCCGTATTCGGCTTCAACGCCGTTGGCGATGTCGGTCTGGTCGCTCATGAAAACCTGTCTGATTGATGCCGTGTGCAGAGCGCGAAAAATCGGCTTCGAATCGCGCATTTCTAATGTCGTAGATATAGGCGCAAAAGGCGGTTTTTCCAAGGTTTGCAGGCATTTCCGAACGGAATGACCGTGGCGTCGGCCGGCTACTGGCGCTTGGCTTCGATCCTGGCCAGCCGCTCACGCAGGAACTTGACCATGAACTTGTATCGCGGCGCCAGCCGACCGGTCCGGTCGAGCTCGAGCGTCATGTCGAGTGCCTTGGAAAGCACGGCCTTCGGGTCCTTTGCGACTTGGGCGTAGTCGATATAGGCGACCACCAGGTCGCGCTGCCAGGTGGCGTTGTCCGGATCGGACCGGGCAAGTTTCTCACGAATGGCCAGGCTGTCCTGAAGGGCTTGCCGGGCTCCCCTGACGTCGCGCTGCCTGAGGCGCAGCGTGGCGATCTCGGACAGCGTTATCGACAAGTCCCGCTGCCTGTCGGAATTGGCGGGATCGAGCTTCGCCAGCCGCTGCGCAATCGCGTAGCTGTCCAGATAGGCTTTCAGCGCGCCCTTGTGGTCGCCCTGTATAGCCAGGACGCCGGCGACTTTCTCGATGCATACGGACAGGTCGCGCTGCCATTCGGTGTTGTTCGGGTCGCCGGCGGCGAGCGCGCTGGCCCGCGAAAGTGCCTCACGATAAGCCGAAAGTGCCGCCTGCCAATTCTGCTGGTCGCTCAGCGCGTTGCCGATCTTGGCGTTGCCGACCGACAGGTCGCGTTTCAGCTCGGTGTCGTCCGGATCGCGTTTCGCCAGTTGCTTGACGATCGCCAGGCCTTCCTTGTAGGCGGCCAGCGCCCGCGCGGCGTTGCCGCGTTCGCGCAGCAGGTCGCCTATCGTATCATGGCTGACCGAGACGTCACGCTGTCGGTCGGCGTCTCCCGGCTTGTCCGCGGCCAGCGCCAGCCGCACCTTCAGGCTCTCTTCATAGGCCGCCTGTGCGTTGTCCAGTTGGCCTGCGATATGGGCAAGGTGACCGATCTCATCGTAGGTGATGGTCAGCTCGCGCTGCAGTTCGGCACGGTCGGGCTCTCCAGCGGCGAGCTGTTTCTTGATCGACAGGCTTTCCTGGTAGACCTCTGCGGCGCCGGCCAGGTCGCCTTGCGTCGCCAATACGTTGCCGATCTTGTCGTCGGTCATGGCGAGGTCGCCGAACCACTCCAGATTATCCGGTTCTGCCTCGGTCAGGCCCTGCAGAATGGTCTTGGCCGTCTCATAGTTTTGCAGCGCTGTCGGCAGATTGCCTTGTGCCATCCGCACATTGCCGAGCTTGACGTGGCTGACGGCGAAGTCGCGCTTCACGTTGGGATCGGTTTCATGATGCGACCGCCGTTCGAGATCGGCTTGCAGCGCCTCGAAGGCGCGGCCGGCCGCATCGATATTGCCAACCGTGGTATAGAGCTTGCCGAGCTCGTCCAGCGTGCGGATCAAGCGGTCGGCATCGTCGAGCGACAGCACCACCTGTCCGGCTTCGCCATAAAGCGCGAGCACGGACTCATAGTCCTTGATGGCTGTGGCGTAGTCGAGGTCGGCGCGCGCCGCCCCGCCGGACAAATAGCGCGTTGCGGCCTCGGAGAGCGTGCGGCTGACGAAATTGGCCCTCAAAGCGTTGCGAGAGACACTGTCGATCTCGGCTGCCTCGGCGAGCTTTTTCCGGGCGGCATCGAACGCTCCCAGCGAAAGCTGCTCTTCGGCCTGCCGGCGCAACGCCGACACTCTGAGATCGTCGGATCCGAGCGTCTGCATTTCGCTCCGCACCTTGACGAAGGCGTCGGCTGCCTCACGCAGCCTGGCGTTCAGACTGTCCGCAGAGAGGTGGCCGGCATCGGAACTGATCAACGCGCCATAGAGCGGTGCCAGCGGCATGTCGGCGTCGCTGGCGATCTTCTCCACCTCGCCGCGCATCTCGGGCGTCACCTCGGCCATGGCCAGCAACAAGCGTTCGCGTTCCGGCAATTTCTCCTTGGCCGAGGCGGCAAAGAACAGCTGCGGCAGGCCGCTCTCGACATAGGGCAATTGCCTGCCGCGCGAGAGGTCGTAGACCTCCTGCTGCACGAGCGTCAGCACGGAGCGGATCTCGAGACCTTCGGTACCGAGGTATTTCGTCAGCGCCGCGGTAAACGGCGAATTCTGGCCCGTCCCATCCGCGGCGGTCTCGCCGGGCGCCGCCGAGAAGGCAAACAGGATGTTTTCTGCCCGCCCGATGCGGCCAAGACCCGGCCGGACCTTGTCGCTGACCTCTTTTACCAGCGCCGTTGCGCCGCGACCTTCGCCGCCCGTAGCCGCGAATGGATCGCTGCGGCAGGCATCGAGCACGATCAGTCCGACCTTGCTGGTGGCGGCGACGGTCGCGCGAATCTCCTCCAGCGGCAGGCTGGTCCTTTCCAGCGTAGCGAGCGACGACGCGTCTGCATCGACCGGCAGGAGCCGGTTCTCGCCGGCTATCTCGACGCCGTGGCCGGAGAAGAACACCAGTGCCACGTCGGCGCCTTTGGCATCCTCGCGGAAATCGTCGAGCGCCCGGCGCATGCGCCGCAGGTCGCGGTTGGTTTCGAGGAAGACCTCGAAACCAAGCTTCCTCAGCACCGTTTCCATGACCTCGCCGTCATTGACGGGATTGGCGAGCGGCCGGATCAGCCGGTAGTCGTTCTCGGCGATGACCAGCGCAGCCCGCCGCTCCGCTACGGCAGCGGAGGCCGTCGAGAGGATCAGCAGCAAGGCAAACAGAAAACGCAAATCGAACCGCCCCGGCCCGGTCATTTGCCGGAGCATTCCATCTCTTTATGGCATGAGCAAGTTACGGAATCGGCCAGCCGGGTCGTTCGCGTTGTCAGCCGACCCGCATCGGCTTCAGCGCTTCGCTCCAGCGGAACAGCTCGTCCAGCATGGTCCTGGCCCCGCCGAGCACCTGCTCGCTGGGCAGGAAGGCGCCGGTCTCGTCGAGCAGCTTCTGGTACATCGGCAGCGCCACGCCTTCCGGAATCGGCATGACGCCGACGGCGGTCAGCAACGGTTTGACCGCCTGCGCCGCTCGCAAGCCGCCGGAGACACCACCGTAGCTGAGGATGGCGGCCGGCTTGTATCGCCATTCCCTGAGCAGGTAGTCGACCGCGTTGACGATCGCGGGGGCTGCGAAATAGTTGTATTCCGGCGCTACGAAGACGAATGCGTCGGCGGCGTCGATTGCTTTCGACCAGGCTTTCGTGTGGCTGTTTTCGTATTTGGCGAGTCTCGGATGATGCGGCTCGTCCAGCACCGGCAGGTTGAAGGCGGCGATGTCGGTGAGCACCGGCTCGAATTTCCCGTGCTCGCGCGCAAAGCTCTCCAGCCAATTTGCGAAAACCGGCCCGGCGCGGCCCGGCCGCGTGCTGCCGATGATGACGTTCAACTGGTGCTTCAAGGCAGGCTCCCGCCGGTTAGTGGCATCTGTGGTGCTGCCACGTAAGGCACGCGGCCGGACACAGCAAGCAGGCACTTTCCAGTGCCCCGGTCAAATTCCAGCGAGCGGATGCTTCGCCTTGTCGTCCGGTCACATGGACGCCTGCCTTGCCCGCCACTACATTGAGGTGTCAGCGGAGCAAGCCATGGACAGTCAGCCCGTCCCCTTTGTCCCGCCAGCGCCGAAGCCGCGCACCGCGCCGCCCTCGACGCTGGAGATGATCCGCATCGTCTATCGCAATCCGCTCGAACTGTGGGGCGAGCCGACCTACAACGAGCCCTGGATTTCGGTGACCGGCGTCGGTGGGCCGCTGGTCATCGCCAACGATCCGGGCCTCATCCGCCATGTGCTTGTCGATAATGCCAAGAACTACAAGATGGCGACGGTGCGTCAGAAGATATTGCGGCCAATTCTGCGCGATGGCCTGCTGACCGCCGAAGGCGAGGTGTGGAGGCGTTCGCGCAAGGCGATGGCGCCGGTGTTCACGCCGCGCCACATCTTCGGCTTCGCCGAGCCGATGCTGAAACGCACACTCGAATTCGTCACCCGTTACGAGCAAGGTGGCACCTCGGACATCGCCCACGACATGACGCTGCTCACTTTCGACATCCTGGCCGAGACCCTGTTTTCGGGCGAGATATCGGGCGAGCCCGGCAGCTTCGCCAAGGAGATCGACCGCCTGTTCGAGACGATGGGCCGGGTCGATCCGCTCGACCTTTTGCGTGCGCCCGACTGGCTGCCGCGCCTGACCCGCATCCGCGGCCGCAAGACCATGGCCTACTTCCGCAAGATCGTCACCGACACGGTGCGGATGCGCGAGGCGCGGCTGAGGCGCGCTCCGGACACGGTGCCGCAGGATTTTCTCACGCTGCTGTTGAAGGCGGAGGGACCGGGCGGGCTGACCCGGGCCGAGGTCGAGGACAACATCATCACCTTCATCGGCGCCGGCCACGAGACCACGGCCAGGGCGCTCGGCTGGACGCTCTACTGCCTTGCCGAAGCTCCGTGGGAGCGTGAAAAGATCGAGCACGAGATCGATGCCGTGCTGGCGCGTGAGCCCGACCCGACGAAATGGCTCGACGCCATGCCGCTCACCCGCGCCGCCTTCGACGAGGCGCTCAGACTCTATCCGCCGGCGCCGTCGATCAACCGCGAACCGATCGAGCCCGAAACCTGGAACGGCCTCTACATACCGCGACGCGCAGCGGTGCTGGTGATGCCGTGGGTCGTCCACCGCCATCGGAAATTGTGGGACCGGCCGAACGCTTTCATGCCGGAACGCTTCCATCCGGGAAACCGCGAAAAGATCGATCGTTTCCAGTATTTGCCGTTCGGCGCCGGGCCTCGTGTCTGCATCGGCGCCAGCTTCGCCATGCAGGAGGCGATCATTGCGTTGGCGATCATGCTGTCGCGCTACCGTTTCGACGCCACCGCAGAGACCCACCCCTGGCCGGTGCAGAAGCTGACGACGCAGCCGCAAGGCGGGCTTCCGATGCAGGTCACCCGGCGCGCATCGTAAGCAACTGAACGTCCGTTCCGTATTATGCGGCGGACTTGCGTTGGAACTGGCCGGCGGCGCGGTAGCGCCAGAGATAGCTGGGCAGGATGGTTCCGATCGACCGTGGCTGGATTCCGAGGCCGGCGAGCGTCCTGTTGTCCTTGACGGCGGCATCCGACACGACATTGTGCTGGCGCAACAGCAGGACCTGGTCCTTGGTCAACAACGGATTGGGCAGGAGCCCTAGAATTGACGCCTGGAGGTTCGCCAGCCACCATGGCACGGGCAGCAAAAACCGCTTGCGTTCGATGATGACAAGCAGCTCTTGCATGCATTCCTTGAAGGTAAGCACCTGCGGCCCGCCGAGTTCATAGATCCGGCCGCCCTGGACCTTGCCGTCGACCGAGTGCGCCACCGCTTCGGCGACGTCGCCGACATAGACCGGCTGGAATTTCGTCTGCCCGCCGCCGATCAGCGGCAGCACTGGGGAAAAGCGGGCCATGTTGGCAAAGCGGTTGAAGAAACCGTCCTCCGGCCCGAAATTGATCGATGGCCGCAAGATCACGGCGTCCGGGACCGTCTCCAGAACGGCCTTTTCGCCGAGCGCCTTGGTACGCGCGTAGTCCGATTGCGCGTGGAGGTCCGCTCCCAGAGCAGAGATGTGGGTGAGGCCGGCGCCGACGGCGCGTGCCGCTTCGGCAACAGCGCGCGCGCCGAACTCGTGGACGGCAGTGAATTTCTGCCGGCCGGCCTCATGCGCGATCGCCACCAGATTGACGACGTGGTCGGCGCCTTGCACGGCGCGGTCGACCGACCAGCGTACCCGGACATTGGCCTGCACCGGCTGGATCTGCCCGACATTGCCGAGCGGCTGCAGGTGGCCGGCGAGATCGGGCCGACGGCAGGCGACCCGGATGCGGTAGCCGCGCTTGGCCAGCGCCCGCACGACATGACGACCGACAAAGCCGGAGCCGCCGAACACGACGACGAGCTTTGGGGTCTGCAGGATTTCGGTCATGGCTGGCTCCGGCGGGCTATCCAGATGGCTTGATTGAAGCCGTTTCATAGTCGGTTTCGCGCCAAAGGCAAAGGGCGACCATCGGTCGCCCGGCATTGTTGAAGCATGATTTCCGGTATCCGTTCGAAACGGCAGAAAACGCCGCCGACGTAACTCCATTCGGGACAGGAACCTTTGTTCCGGCCGGTGATTTTAGATGTATGGTTTGATTCCGAATGGAGGATATTGCCGATGACGACAAAACGCGTTGCGATCTTCGCTCTGGCTTTCGCAACAGGCTGCAGCATTGGTGCCTCGGCATTCGCGGCAAACCGGCATCACCACCAAGCTCAACCCGAACGCTACGTTCCGGCCAACGGCGACATCATCGACATTCTGTTCGGCGGCCCGCGCTACTATGACAACCACCTGTTCACGACGGCCGCCGAACCCTGCTCCTACAACAGGGTAGGACCGGACGCGAATGCGGCGAACGTCATCAACGATCATTATTGCGGGAAGTAGGCTCGCCCTGCCGGATAGGCCGGCCTCCTCAACCGCTTACCGGACAAACGAATTTCTTCAGGACGAATAGCGCGCGGCGAATTCGGAAATGCGTTGCACAACGGCTTTCGGCGCGCTTATGCCGCGCGCCGCCGCCTTCTCCGCGGCCTCGGCCCGGGCACGCCCCGGCACATGCACGCCATAGCGCCGCCGCAGCCGGTCGAGCTGATCCTTCATCCGCTTTTCGAAGTCCGGATCGAGCAGCTTTGGCTCGACGGCGAGCACGAACAGGCCGGTCCCCGGACTGTCCGGCCCGCCGCTGAACCACGGCGCATCGAGCGACCAATTGGCACCAGATAGGCCTGCAGCCAGCACCTCGACCATCAGCGCGATGTTGGCGCCGCGCTGGCCGCCGAAGGCAAGCATGGCGCCTTTCATGGCGGCTGCCGGGTCCGTGGTCGGATTGCCGCTGGCATCCAGTGCCCAGCCTTCGGGTATCTTCTTGCCGTCCTCGGCCGCCTTGCGGATGTTGACGAAGGCGGTGGCGCTCGAAGACTGGTCGATGACCAGCGCCGCCCCGTCCGCGGCGGGTGCCGCAAAGGACATCGGGTTGGTGCAGTAGACCGGCTTGACCGAACCCGAGCCGGCAAGCACGGCCGGGCCGTTGGTGGCGGCGAACGACACCAATCCCTGCGCGGCCAGCCGTCCGGTGAAATAGCCGAGCGCGCCGCACGTATAGGCATTCTTCTGCGAAAAGATAGCGACGCCGAACAGCCGCGCCGCCTTGGCGAGGTCATCGATCGTGCGGTCGAAACCGGTATGCGCTAAGCCGCCGCGCGCATCGGAGAGATAGACCGCGAGCGCCGGCCTGGTGATCACCGGATCGGCGTTGCCGTCGATACGGCCGGCCTCCAGCGCTTCGAGATAATCGATGAAGTGCGACAGCCCGACGGTCGACAGTCCTTCCGCCTCGGCCGCGACGATCGAGGCAGCCAGCGACTGCGCCGCCTCTTCGTTGGCGCCAGCGCCAAGTGCGGCCATCCGGCACAGCCCTGTCGCCTGGTCGAGACTGAGTTGCATTGTGCTTGCCATGATATCTGAGGGAATGGTGAGTGGGACTTAGCCGGCACCACTACGGGCTACTCACCACTGACTATTCACCATTCACTATTCACCATTCACCTAACCAATCTTGTTCGGAATCCGCGCCTCGATCTTGCCCAGGGTGAAGACGAGGATGCCGGTGATCGCCATATAGATCAACGCCAGGAGCAGCAAGGGTTCATAGGTGAGGTAGGTATCCTGACGCACCTTTGAAGAGACGGCGAATATGTCGATCACGCTGATGGTCGCCACCAGCGGCGTCGATTTCAGCTGCAGCACCGTTTCGCCCGTCAGTGTCGGCAGTGCACGGTAGAAGGCCTGTGGCAGCCAGATTCGCTGGAAAATCCTCCAGCGGCTCATGCCGAAGGCGCGGGCGGCTTCCAACTGGCCCTTCGGCACGCCGGCAAAAGCGCCTCGCATCACCTCGCCCTCATAACCGGCGAAGGACAGCGTCAGCCCGAAGACGCCATAGGGCCATGCTTGCCTCAGATAGGGCCACATCCAGGACTCGCGAATCCATGGATATTGTGGAAACAGCGAGCCCAGCCCGTAATAGAGCAACCAGAGCTGCAGCAGCAGCGGCGTCCCTCTGATGACGGTGCAGAAGACCTTGGCCGGTGCCGCGAACCAGAACGAGCCCGCGGCCTGCGCCAGCCCGAGCGGCACGGCGAGCAGGAAGCCAAGCGCGCAGGTGACGGCAAGAATCCACAGCGCGCGCCAGATGCCGAGCAATCCCATCCCGTAATATTTCGGCAGCCAGTCCCAGCGCATGAAGACAGCCGCCGCCAAAACCAGTCCCAGCGCGATCAGGATCAGCACGATACGATGCGGCTTCAGCCACAGCGAAGCGCGTGCGGCTATCTCGATGGCCGCCGCTTCGCCAGTCATCGCCGGGTCAGCCATCACCGGGCCTCCTTGAGCGACGGCATGCCGCGGCGGGCCCATGTCTCGATACGGCCGATGATCAGATTCGAAACCAGCGTCAACAGAAGGTAGATCGCGCCGGCGGCGATAAAGAATGTCAGATAGGCTTTGGTTACGCCGGCCGCCTGCCGTGTCGCCAATGTCAGTTCGAAAAAGCCGACGACCGCCAGCAGGGCGGTGTCCTTAGTGGCGATCAGCCAGAGATTGGCAAGGCCGGGTATGGCGAACGGCAGCATCGCCGGCAGCGTGATGCGCCGCAGCAGCAGGCCGGGAGACATGCCATAGGCGCGCGCGGCTTCGATCTGGCCCTGCGGAATGGCGAGGATCGCGCCGCGGATCACCTCGGTCGAATAGGCGCCCTGGACGAAGCCGAGCACGGCAATGCCGGCCGCCAACCCGCTAATGTCCATGCGCTGATAGCCCATTGCCGTCAGCATCTGATTGATCAGGTCGGTGCCGGCGTAATAGAGCAGAAGGATCAGCACCAGCTCCGGCACGGCGCGCACGACTGTCGTATAGACTGCCAGGAGATCGCGCACCACCGGACCACCATACAGCTTGCCGGAGGCGCCGCCGATGCCGATCAAAAGGCCCAGACAGGTGGCGCCGACCGCGATCTCGATCGTATGGAGCAGCCCGACGATGAGCGTTCCACCCCAGCCCGGCGGCACGGGCGAGAGAAGCGCGATGGCAGAGGCGGCCCAAGCCGGAACAAATGCGTCGATCAGCGTCGCCCTCGAATTGCTGGCGCTAAAACCGCCGGCGATTTCCGCCCGCGGCAGCTCGCGTCGATGGATTTCGACCAACCACGCGGGTCTATCGGGGCCGCGTGGTTAATCGCTCATGGATGAGGCCGTCAGTTCGACTGCGTGTCGGAGCCGTAAATATCAAAGTCGAAGTACTTCTTCGAAATCTCGTCATATTTGCCGTTGGCGCGGATGGCCTTGATTCCGGCGTTGATCTTTTCCTTCAACTCGGTGTCTTCCTTGCGGACGCCGGCGCCGACGCCGGGCCCGAGAATCGCCAGATCCGGCGCTACCATGCCTTTCAGATCGCAGCATTGCTTGCCCTGGTCCGATTTCAGGAAGGCATCGAGGGCGATGGAATCGGCCTGCACCGCGTCGACCCGGCCGGCGGCAAGATCCTGGTTGGCCTCGTCCTGGGTCTGGTATTCCTTGATTTCCGCCGCGTCGGCGAAGTGCTTCTTGGCGTAGTCGGCGTGTACGGTCGAGACCTGGACGCCGATGATCTTGCCCTTGAGGTCCTCCGGTGTCGAGCCGAACTTCTGGTCCTTCGGCCCGATGATCGCGGTCGGGGTGTTGTAATATTTGTCGGAGAAGTCGATCGTCTTCTTGCGTTCGTCGGTGATCGACATCGAGCTGGCGATGACGTCGATCTTCTTGGTCGTCAACGCCGGGATGATGCCGTCCCAGGCGACCGGCGTGATGACGCAGTCGAGCTTCTCCTCGGCGCAGACAGCGTCGATGAATTCGATTTCCCAACCGACCCATTTGCCGGACGCATCCGGCGATGTGAACGGCGGGTAGGGCTCGGCAGCGACACCGATCTTGACCGGATCGGCCTTGGCCACGCCCATGGCGGCAACGCCAAGCAGCAGCGCTGCGGCAAAGGTCTCGAGAATAATCTTCATCGTCATGACTCCCAGTTTTGTTGTTGTTCCCGGTTTTCGTCCGCCCACGGTTTAACGGATGTTGCGGATGAACTGCTTCAGCCTTTCGGATTTTGGTGCGCCGAAGATCTGTTCCGGCGGCCCTTCTTCCTCGACCAGCCCGTTATGGAGGTAGACGACATGCGTCGCGACCTCGCGGGCAAACTTCATCTCATGGGTGACCAGCACCATGGTGCGGCCTTCGCGCGCCAGGTCGCCGATCACCTTCAGCACCTCGCCGACCAGCTCCGGGTCGAGCGCCGAGGTCGGCTCATCGAACAGCATGACGCGCGGATTGATGGCCAGCGCCCTGGCAATCGCGGCGCGCTGCTGTTGGCCGCCCGACAGATAGGCGGGATAGACGTCGCGTTTTTCGGCCAGGCCGACGCGGGCGAGCAATTTCTCCGCCTCGCCGATCGCCACATCGCGCTTGACGCCGAGCACATGCACGGGAACCTCGATGACGTTCTCGATCAACGTCATGTGACTCCACAGATTGAAGTTCTGGAAGACCATGCCGAGTTTGGAGCGGATGCGTTCGATCTGCTTGCGGTCGGCGGGCACGGTGTGGCCGTAGCTGTCGGCCTTCAGCTTTATCTCTTCGCCATTGACCCGGATGATGCCGCTGGTCGGGTTCTCCAGGCAGTTGATGCAGCGCAGCAGCGTCGATTTGCCCGAGCCGCTGCCGCCGATGATGGCGATCACCTCGCCATCGCGCGCCGACAGTGAAACGCCCTTCAATACATGCAGCTTGCCGAAATTCTTGTGCAGGTTCTCGACGTGGATGGCTTCGGCAGCGCCGTTCTGCGCCATATGCTTCAGGGCGGTGGCCGGCGCTGTCATCGTCGCGGCGCCCCGCGGAGCAGCCGAGGCAGTCCTTGCTGGAATTTTTTACCCATTACCCGTCACTGGACAGCGTTCCGATTCTCAAGATGGACCGTTCCGCTTGCCTCCGTCAACCGCAGTTTTTGGACCATTGATCACCGCCTGCCGAGTGGCTATTGGCAGGAGGGACGCGTTTCAGGAGAATTTAGTGGGCAAAGCATACGGGTCGCAGTCGATGGCCGGGACGCTGCAGCGCGTGCTGATGCGCTCCGCCGCCAGCGCCATGCGTCGGGCCGAAGCGGCGGAGTGGCACTATGGCCCCGGCTTCGATCCGCAAAAAGCGGCGGCCCAGCATGAAGCGCTGGCCAGGCTGATTTCTGTCTCAGGCGCCGAAATCGAATGGCTGAGCGACGCCGATGACGGACTTGCCGATTCGGTCTTCACCCACGATCCCTCGCTGATGACCGACCACGGCGCGGTCATCCTCGCCATGGGCAAGGCGCTGCGCCGGCCCGAGCCCGGCCTGCACGAGGCAGCCTATGGGCGCATGGGCATCCCCGTCCTCGGCCGAATCGAGGCTCCCGGCCAGGTCGAGGGCGGCGATTGCGTGTGGGTGGATGCAAACACGCTGGCCGTCGGCCGCGGCGTGCGCACCAATCAGCACGGCATCCAGCAGCTCTCCAACCTGCTTTCACCCAAGGGCATCCAGGTCTATGGCTTCGACCTGCCGCTCTGGCAAGGCGAGGAGGCCTGCCTGCATCTGATGTCGGTGATCAGCCCGCTCGCCGACGATCTGGCGCTGGTCTATGCGCCGCTCCTGCCGGTCGCCTTCCACCAGATGCTGCGCGAACGCGGCATTCGGCTGGTCGAGGGCGATGCCGACGAATTCTTCGCCTCGAATGGGCTCAGCCTGAACGTGCTGCCGACCGCGCCGCGCCAGGTTATCGCCGTTGCCGGTTTTGCGAAGACGGCGGCTGCCATGCAGGCCGCTGGCTGTACGGTCTCGACATTCGAGGCCGATGCACTGTGCATTGCCTGCGAGGGCGGCCCGACCTGCCTCACACGCCCGGTGTTAAGACAATGACGACCATCGGCGAAGCGCTCATCACCTTGCTCGAAGCGCACGGCGTCGACATCGTCTTCGGCATTCCCGGCGTACATACGGTCGAGCTCTATCGCGGGCTGGCGCGATCGAAGATCCGTCACGTCACGCCGCGCCACGAGCAGGGCGCCGGCTTCATGGCTGACGGTTATGCGCGCGCCAGCGGCAGGCCGGGCGTCGCCTTCGTCATCACCGGGCCGGGGCTGACCAACACCATCACCGCCATGGGCCAGGCGCGCGCCGATTCGGTGCCGATGCTGGTAATCTCGGGCGTCAACGCCACACCGACGCTGGGCAAAGGCCTTGGCCATCTGCATGAACTGCCGGACCAGCGCGGCATGATGGAGAAGGTGGCGCTGTTTTCGCACCGTGTCACCGAGGCCGGCGAACTGCCCGGCGTGCTCGCCCGCGCCTTTGCGCTGTTCTCATCCTCGCGTCCGGGTCCGGTGCATATCGAGATTCCGACCGATGTCATGACCATGCCGGCCAACGGCATCGTGCCGCTGCTGCGGAATTCAGCGCCGCCCGGGCCGGATGCGGCGGCGATTGCAGAGGCGGCAAGGCTGTGCGCGTCTGCCCGACGGCCGCTTATCCTGGCCGGTGGCGGCGCCAAAGCTGCCGAAGCGCCGTTGCAGCGCCTGGCCGAGAGGTTGCGCGCGCCGGTCGTCCAGACCGCCAATGCGCGCGGCCTGCTCTATCGCCATCCGCTTGGCGTGCCGGCCAGCCCCGGCCTGAAGGCGGTGCGTGCGCTGATCGCCGATGCCGACCTGGTGATCGCAGCCGGCACCGAATTCGGTCCGACCGACTATGACGGCTATGGCGACGGCGGTTTTGTCCTGCCCGTCAATCTGATCCGCATCGACATTGGCGCCGACCAGCTTGCCCGCCGGCCTGCGCGGATTTCGATCCAGGCCGATTGCGGTGCAGCGCTCGAAGCGCTGCATGCCGAACTCGGCACGGGCCAGGCGCAATCAGGCGACGGCGCCGCTCGCGCCGCCGCGACGCGGCAAGCGGCCTTTGCCGAGATCGGCCCGGCTATGCAGGCGCAATTGCGCGCCGTCGAGACGATCCGTGATGCGCTGCCTGGCGCGATCATCGTCGGCGATTCGACCCAGCCGGTCTACGCCGCCAACCTCTACTACGATCACGACCGGCCGGGCGGCTGGTTCAACGCCGCCACCGGCTTCGGCGCGCTCGGCTATGGCCCGCCGGCGGCGATCGGTGCCGCCCTTGCCAGGCCTGAGGCGCCAGTCGTTTGCCTCACCGGCGACGGCGGCTTCCAGTTCACCCTGCCGGAACTGGGCGCCGCGCTCGACGCGGCGGCGCCGGTGATCTTCACCGTGTGGAACAATCGCGGCTACCGTGAGATCGAAACCTCGATGCTCGACGTCGGCGTCGAGCCGGTCGGCGTCTCGCCGGCACCGCCGGATTTCTGCAAATTGGCCGAAGCCTACGGCATTGCCGCCGAGCGGATTTCCGGCACCGGCGGCTTGGCGGACGCGCTACGGCGCGCGCGGGCGACTGGACGACCTTACGTCATCGAGATTTCGGTTGAGTGATCGCGCGAAAGGCGCGACCTTCCGCATCGGCGGCGCGCAATGACGGAGCGGTCGAATATGACGGAAACACTGGACGGCAGACATATCGTGGTGACCGGCGGCACCGGTGCCCTTGGCGGCGCGGTCGTAGGAAAACTGCTGGAGCAGGGCGCCATCTGCCATGTGCCCAACGCCCACGCTGCCGCGCCTGCGCATTTCCCCTTCCCGGCGCATGACCGCGTCAGGCTGGCGCATAATGTCGACCTCGCCGACCCTGCCAAGGTCGACGCCTTCTATGCCAGCGTTCCAGATTTATGGGCATCGGTGCATCTTGCCGGCGGCTTCACCGCCGCGCCGGTCGAGAAGATCGAGCCCGCCTCCTTCGCCGAGATGATGGACACCAACGCCCGCACCACCTTCCTGTGCTGCCGCGCGGCGATACGCTCGATGCTGGAATCTTCCGTGCCGGGCCGCATCGTCAATGTCACCGCGCGAGCCGGGCTCGATCCGCGGCGCGGCTCCGGCAAGGTGGCCTACGCTGCCGCCAAGGCGGCGGTCGCCGCGATGACCGTGGCGATCGCCGAAGAGCTGAAGGGCAACGGCATCCTGGTCAACGCCGTGGCGCCCTCGACGCTCGACACGCCGGCCAACCGGGCTGACATGCCGAACGCAGATTTCAGCAGATGGGTCAGCCTTGAAGCGGCGGCCGAGGCCATTGCCTACCTTGCCTCGCCGGCCAACATGGCCATCAGCGGCACGCTGGTGCCACTTTACGGCCGGGCCTGAGCCTGCGGTCCGTCACAAGCAAAAAGTCACAAGCAAAAGCCCCGCCGGATCGTTCCGGCGGGGCTTTTTGTTTCGTTTATAACCCGCGCGAGGCGCGGTGTTGGCTTAGCTGCCCTGCTTCTTCAGCGCGGCACCCAAAATATCGCCCAGCGAAGCGCCGGAGTCGGTCGAACCGTATTGGGCGACCGCTTCTTTCTCTTCGGCGATTTCCAGCGCCTTGATCGAGACCTGCAGCTTGCGGGTCTTCTTGTCGAAGGCGATGACGCGGGCGTCGACCTTCTGGCCGACGGTGAAGCGCTCCGGGCGCTGCTCGTCGCGGTCACGGCTGAGGTCGGAGCGCTTGATGAAGGTCTCGATGCCGCTGTCGACCAGCCGCACTTCAAGACCGCCATCCTTCACGCCGATAACCTCGCAGGTGACGACTGCGTTCTTGCGCAGTTCGCCTGACGTCGCGGCTTCGCCGACCGTGTCCTTTGCCAGCTGCTTGATGCCGAGCGAGATGCGCTCCTTGTCGATGTCGACGTCGAGCACCTGCGCCTTGACCATGTCGCCGCGATTGTACTCCTCGATCACCTGCTCGCCCGGACGGGTCCAGTCGAGGTCGGAAAGGTGGACCATGCCGTCGACGTCGCCTTCGAGGCCGATGAACAGGCCGAACTCGGTCTTGTTCTTGACCTCGCCCTCAACCTGGCTGCCGACCGGATGGCTGCGCGCGAAGGCCTCCCACGGGTTCTCCAGCGTCTGCTTGAGGCCGAGCGAGATACGGCGCTTGGCCGGATCGACTTCGAGCACCACAACGTCGACTTCCTGCGTCGTCGACAGGATCTTGCCGGGATGCACGTTCTTCTTGGTCCACGACATTTCCGAAACGTGGATGAGGCCTTCGATGCCCGGCTCCAGCTCGACGAATGCGCCGTAGTCGGTGATGTTGGTGACGGTACCCTTGATCTTCTTGCCGATCGGGAACTTGGTGCCGATCTCGGACCACGGATCGCTCTCGAGCTGCTTCATGCCGAGCGAGATGCGGTGGGTTTCCTGGTTGATGCGGATGATCTGCACCTTGACCGTCTGGCCGATATTGAGGATTTCGGTCGGATGGTTGACGCGGCGCCATGCCATGTCGGTGACGTGCAGCAGGCCGTCGATGCCGCCGAGGTCGACGAACGCACCATAGTCGGTGATGTTCTTGACGACGCCTTCGACCACCTGGCCTTCTTCGAGGTTCTGCACGATTTCCGAACGCTGTTCGGCGCGGCTTTCCTCGAGCACGGTGCGGCGCGACACCACAATGTTGCCGCGGCGGCGATCCATCTTGAGGATCTCGAAGGGCTGCGGGTTGTGCATCAGCGGCGAGACGTCGCGGATCGGGCGGATGTCGACCTGGCTGCGCGGCAGGAAAGCCACGGCACCGTCGAGGTCGACGGTGAAGCCGCCCTTGACCTGGTTGAAGATGACGCCTTCGACGCGCTCGCCCTTGGTGAACTTCTCTTCGAGACGGACCCAGCTCTCTTCGCGGCGGGCCTTTTCACGCGACAGCATGGCTTCGCCAAGCGCGTTCTCGATACGCTCGACATAGACCTCGACCGTGTCGCCCACCTTGAGCGTCGTGTCCTTGCCCTTGACGCCGAATTCCTTCAGCGGCACGCGACCTTCGACCTTGAGGCCGACGTCGATGATGGCCATGTCCTTTTCAATGGCGGTGATGATGCCCTTGACGACCTGGCCTTCGCCGGAATGGCCGGCGGAAAATGATTCTTCGAGCAGGCTCGCGAAATCATCGCGAGTGGGATTTGCAACTGACATAGTTTCTCCTGGAATGCCCCGCAATCTGTCGCGGGGCGGGCGCCGTGGGTTAGCGTTGCGTTGGCCTGCCGGCGTTCCGGGCAAAAAGCCCTTGGCCGCCCTCGAGCGGCAATTCCGGCGCATGAAGAATGCTGGCAGGCTGGTTCACGCCCAATATGGGAATTCTTTTGTCGCCGGCAATCGGCGGCGGCAGGAAAACCCGGCTCAGGCTTCGTTTCTCTTGGCCAGGACATCGTCGATGATCGCCTGAGTTGCCAGAAACGCGGCTTCTATAGCCATTTCCGACGTGTCGAGCAAGTGCGCATCGGCGGCCGGCTTCAAGGGCGAGTCCATGCGGCCCATGTCGCGCTCGTCGCGGCGCACGATATCGGCAAGGATTTCATCGAAATTGGCAGTGCCGCCGATGCTCTCGATTTCATCCAGTCGCCGCTTTGCACGCACCTCGGCGCTGGCCGTGACATAGAGTTTTACGTCGGCATCGGGACACACAACAGTGCCGATGTCGCGGCCGTCGAGCACCGCACCCGGCGGGGTTTTTGCAAAGTCGCGCTGCTTTTCCACCAGGATGCGCCGCACGGTTGGGAACACAGCGACTTTCGAGGCCGCCTCGCCGACCGCGTGTGCCGAAAGCACGGCGCGGTCGAGCTTTGCCAGATCGACCTGGCGAGCCGCCGTTTCAGCGGCCGAGACATTGTCGAGTGGCAGGCCGAGCCGGAGCAGCGCATGCGCCACCGCGCGATAGGTAAGGCCGGTGTCGAGCAGGTTCAGCCGGTAGTGATCGGCCAGCCGCCGGGCAAGAGTGCCTTTGCCAGCACCGGCAGGTCCGTCGATGGCGATGGTGAAGGTTGGGCTCATTGGCCGCCCACCGGAATCGAAAAGCGCAATGATCCAGATAGGCGTGGCGATCCTTCGCGCCCCCCTCTGTCCTGCCGGACATCTCCCCCACTTGGGGGGAGATCGGCGGCCATCGCGGCTTTCGCCAATTGTCTACGTCGCAGGATTGAGCGGAGCGCCGAAGCTGCCAATCTCCCTCCTTGTGGGGGAGATGTCCGGCAGGACAGAGGGCGGCGCTGTCCCGCCGACGTTCCAGTTTGGCCCCAACCCCCAAGGCTATTGATTGCCATCAAGCTACTCGATCTCCGCGCCGAGCCCCTTCATCAGCCCCATGAACTCCGGAAAGCTTGTTGCGATCATTGCCTGGTCGTCGATGGTCACCGGCTTTTCCGTCGCCAGCCCCATCACCAGGAAGCTCATGGCGATGCGGTGGTCGAGGTGGGTCTGGACGATGGTGCCCTGTACGTTGGGATGCTGGCCGAGGCCCTTGCCGCCGAGTTTTCCGCGCACGACAAGCGAGGCCTCGCCTTCGCTACAGTCCACGCCGTTGAGCTTCAGCCCTTCGGCCACTGCCGACAGCCGGTCGGATTCCTTCACGCGCAGCTCTTCCAGCCCGAGCATCAGCGTTTCGCCCTCGGCGAAGCTGGCCGCCACGGCGAGCACCGGATATTCGTCGATCATCGTCGGCGCCCGTTCGGGCGGTACGGTGACGCCTTTCAGCTCGGAGTAACGCACGCGCAGGTCGGCGACGTCTTCGCCGCCTTCATTGCGGCGTTCGAGAATGTCGATCCGGGCGCCCATTTCCTGCAGCGTCAGCAGAAGGCCTGTGCGGGTCGGGTTCATCAGCACGTTTTCGATGGTGATGTCCGAGCCCGGCACGATCAGTGCCGCCACCAGCGGAAAGCCGGCCGAGGAGGGGTCGCCAGGCACCGCGATGGTCTGGCCGGTGAGCTTGCCCTGGCCTTCGATGAAAATGTGGCGCACGCCGCGCTCGTCGGTCTCGACCGACAGATTGGCGCCGAACCCCTTGAGCATCTTTTCGGTGTGGTCGCGCGTCATCACCGGTTCGATGACGGTGGTGATGCCCGGCGTGTTCAGCCCGGCCAGCAGCACCGCCGATTTGACCTGCGCCGAGGCCATCGGCACGCGGTAGGTGATCGGTGCGGCGTGCTTGGGTCCGTGCAGCGTGATCGGCATGCGGTCGCCGGGCGTCGCCCTCAGCACCTGCACGCCCATCTGGCGGAGTGGTTCCAGCACGCGGCCCATTGGCCGGCCGGACAGCGAGGCGTCGCCGATGAAGGTGGTTTCCATGTCATAGGTGCCGACCAGGCCCATGGTGAGGCGTGAGCCCGTACCGGCATTGCCGAAATCGAGCGGGCCTTCCGGCTGCAGCAGCGCGCCATTGCCGGTGCCGCGGATCACCCACTCAGCGCCATGCTTCTCGATATGGGCGCCCATGGCCTTCATGGCAGCGCCCGTACGCATTACGTCCTCGCCTTCCAGCAGCCCGGTGATGCGGGTTTCGCCGGAGGCCAGGCCCCCGAACATGAACGAGCGGTGCGAGATCGACTTGTCGCCCGGCACCCGTGCCGCGCCTGAAAGGCCAGATGATTTGCGGGCGGTGGCCTGCTTCGGGGCGGCAGTGTGCGACATGGTTCTTTCCTGGAAATGCCGGCGATCGGCCATTTTCTGCTGGTTTGCGGGGTCTCCTATCATGGCGTACCGAAATGGTCATCCCCTTGGTATGAAGGCCTTCGAATTCAAGCTTTTTGAGACGCCGGCTTTTCGCTTTGACAGCGCCGTAAACTCTGGTTAAGGGGACCAAACTTTCATCGACGAGGCTTGCTGTGGCAAAACCCGAACTTGGCACCAAACGCATCGACCCGGAGACGGGTCGAAAATTCTATGACTTGAACAAGGACCCGATCGTCTCGCCTTACACGGGCAAGAGCTATCCGCGCTCCTATTTCGAGGAAGGCAAGATCGCCGCCCTCGAGGAGGAAGAGGAAGTTGCCGAGAAGGAAGTGGACGCCGAAGAGGAAGAGGGCGTCGAGGTCGTTCCGCTCGAAGAGGCGGACGAGGACGCGAAGGCCGATGAGCTTCCCGATCTCGGCGACGACGAGGACGACGTCGACCTTGGCGATGATGAGGATGACACGTTCCTCGCCGACGAGGAGGAAGAAGACGACGACGTTGCCGATATGATCGGCGTCGGCGAAGACGACGACGAAGTCTGAGCGAACCGCATTCGCCGGCTTTCGCCGCGCCGCCTAGAAAAAGCGGTTCTTGAAGGCTTGATATTGACTGAAGGCGGGGTTAGAAGCCGCCTGCACTAACGGCGCGGTCTAGACCCGCGCCGGATCTCTTCGCCGGAAACGGCGCCGGCGAACTGCCGGAGTGGGGCCATAGCTCAGTTGGGAGAGCGCTTGAATGGCATTCAAGAGGTCGTCGGTTCGATTCCGATTGGCTCCACCAGTTCTCTCCGCGAAAATCGCAGAACGGCCGCCCGTACCGGGCTGGCCGCCGCCTATCGCGGAACCTAGCTGAGACATAAACAAGTATGATTGGCCGCCCGGCTTGGGCTCGCCGCTCCATTCAAAAGTAGTGAGCGCGCGCCCGGTCAGTGCATTTTTCCGGCCGCAGTTTGAACCGTGAGCACCGGGTCTCGACCAGGCAGCGGGCTGAAATGAGGACCGAGCAAAACTCCGTTACTTGTTGCAGTTCTGCATATCCGACGTCATAGCCCCGCTGGGGGTGTTGTTGTCGGCATCGTTGCCCGCCGTATCCTTGCAGCGGTCCTCCATGCCGTTTGCCTGCGGCGTGGCGTTCGTTGCGTTCGGATCGATCGTGTTCGGGGTAGTTGCGGTGTTGCCGCCGGAAGTGCCTGTGTTGACGCCGGTATTGCCATCGGTGCCACCGGTCCCGGAACCCATCGATTGTGCCATGGCAGATGTGGCCAGGCCGATAGCAAGTATGGATGCAGAGAGAATTTTCATCATCTTAGTGTCTCCATTGAGTTGCATCGCTCTATCGCGATCTATACCAACGACAGTTTTTTCGAGATGTTCCGTTGGGTAGAAATATTGATCGATACAATCACTATGGATCTTTGTTGCTCGTCGTTTCATGAATGCGGCTGCGAAATTCCTGCCGCATAGCGGCAATTTTCGTCTGGAACCAAATCGAGCATGCCGCGTTGTTGCGCTTGCGGGGAGTTGTGTCGGCCGCCGGGGACAGTTTCACCAGGACATTCAGGAAATCCGTGAGCTGGGAGGGGCGCTGTGAGCGTGCTTGCATCCACAAGGCAATTGGATCATCGTCAAATACTGAACGCGCTGAAGGCTTTTCGGAGCGGTGATTTCTCCGTTCGCATCGACAATGTCTATGCCGGCCTCGATTCCGAGATCGCCGATACCTTCAACGAAATCGTAGAACTCAACGACCAGGTCACGCGCGAGTTCGAACGCCTCAGCAAGGTCGTCGGCAAGGATGGCCGGATCGGCGAACGCGGCCGTGTCCGCAACGCCACCGGCAGCTGGGAATCGAGCGTCCGTTCCGTCAACGATCTGATCGAGGACATGGTTCAGCCGACGGCCGAAGTGGCGCGCGTCATCGGCGCGGTCGCCAAGGGCGACCTGTCGCAGACGATGATGGTCGAAATCGACGGCCGGCCGTTGCGCGGCGAATTCCTGCGCATCGGCAAGATCGTCAACACTATGGTCGGGCAACTGGCCTCCTTCGCCTCGGAGGTGACGCGCGTGGCGCGCGAGGTCGGCACCGAAGGCAAGCTCGGCGGCCAGGCCCGCGTGAAGGGTGTGGCCGGGACCTGGAAGGACCTGACCGACAACGTCAACGCGATGGCGACGAACCTGACCGGGCAGGTGCGCAACATCGCCGAGGTGACGACCGCCGTCGCTTCCGGCGACCTGTCGAAGAAGATCACCGTCGACGTGAAGGGCGAAATCCTCGAGCTCAAGAACACCATCAACACGATGGTCGACCAGCTCAATTCCTTCGCCTCGGAAGTGACGCGCGTGGCGCGCGAAGTCGGTACAGAAGGCAAGCTCGGCGGCCAGGCGCGCGTCGAAGGTGTCGGCGGCACCTGGAAGGACCTGACCGACAACGTGAACCTGATGGCCGAAAACCTGACCGGCCAGGTGCGCAACATCGCCGAGGTGACCACGGCCGTGGCGCTTGGCGACCTGTCGAAAAAAATCACGGTCGACGTCAAGGGCGAGATCCTCGAGCTGAAATCGACCATCAACACCATGGTCGACCAACTGAACTCATTTGCCGGCGAAGTGACGCGTGTCGCCCGCGAAGTCGGCACCGAGGGCAAGCTCGGCGGCCAGGCTCAGGTGCGCGGCGTTGCCGGCACCTGGAAGGACTTGACCGACAATGTCAATTCGATGGCCGAGAACCTGACCGGCCAGGTCCGCAACATCGCCGAGGTGACGACCGCCGTCGCTTCGGGCGATCTGTCGAAGAAGATCACCGTCGCCGTGCAGGGCGAAATCCTCGAGCTCAAGGACACCATCAACACGATGGTCGACCAGCTCAATTCCTTTGCCTCGGAGGTGACGCGCGTGGCGCGCGAGGTCGGCACCGAGGGCAAGCTCGGTGGCCAGGCCGAGGTGAAGGGCGTCGGCGGCACCTGGAAGGACCTGACCGACAACGTCAATCTGATGGCCGCCAACCTGACCGGCCAGGTCCGCAACATCGCCGAGGTGACGACCGCCGTTGCCCGCGGCGACCTGTCGAAGAAGATCACCGTCGACGTCAAGGGCGAAATCCTTGAGCTCAAGGATACCGTCAACACGATGGTCGACCAGCTCAATTCCTTCGCCTCGGAAGTGACGCGTGTGGCGCGTGAAGTGGGTTCGGAAGGCAAGCTCGGCGGCCAGGCGCATGTCGAGGGCGTCGGCGGCACCTGGAAGGACCTGACCGACAACGTCAACGCCATGGCGGGCAATCTGACCGTGCAGTTGCGCGACGTCTCCAAGGTGGCGACGGCAATTGCGACCGGCGACCTGACCCAGAAGATCACCGTCGATGCATTGGGCGAGATCCTGCAGATCAAGGACGTCATCAACACGATGGTCGACCAGCTGAATTCCTTCGCCTCCGAGGTGACGCGCGTGGCGCGCGAGGTCGGTTCGGACGGCAAGCTCGGCGGCCAGGCACAGGTGCGCGGCGTTGCCGGCACCTGGAAGGACCTGACCGACAACGTCAATGCGATGGCCGCCAACTTGACCGGGCAGGTGCGCAACATCGCCGAGGTGACGACTGCGGTGGCGCTGGGCGACCTGTCGAAGAAGATCACCGTCGATGTGCGCGGCGAGATCCTCGAGCTGAAGGACACCATCAATACGATGGTCGACCAGCTCAATTCCTTCGCCTCGGAGGTGACGCGCGTGGCGCGCGAGGTCGGCACCGAAGGCAAGCTCGGCGGCCAGGCGCAGGTGCGCGGCGTTGCCGGCACCTGGAAGGATCTGACCGACAATGTGAATTCGATGGCCGAGAACCTGACCGGCCAGGTCCGCAACATCGCCGAGGTGACTACGGCTGTGGCGCGCGGCGACCTGTCGAAGAAGATCACCGTCGACGTCAAGGGCGAGATCCTGGAGCTGAAATCGACCATCAACACCATGGTCGACCAGCTGAACTCCTTTGCCGGAGAAGTGACGCGTGTCGCCCGCGAGGTCGGCACCGAGGGCAAGCTCGGCGGCCAAGCACGGGTCGAGGGCGTCGCCGGCACCTGGAAGGACCTGACCGACAACGTCAACCTGATGGCGACGAACCTGACCAACCAGGTGCGCGGCATCGCCGATGTCGTGACCGCGGTCGCGCAAGGCAATCTCAAGCGCAAGCTGACGGTGGATGCCAAAGGCGAGATCGCCTCGCTCGCCGACACCATCAACGGCATGATCGAGACGCTCGCGACCTTCGCCGACCAGGTGACCAACGTCGCCCGCGAAGTGGGCATCGAAGGCAAGCTCGGCGGCCAGGCCCGGGTGCCCGGCGCGGCCGGCCTTTGGCGCGACCTGACCGACAACGTCAATCAGCTCGCCGCCAACCTGACCACCCAGGTGCGCGCCATCGCCGAGGTGTCGACGGCGGTGACCAAGGGCGATCTGACCCGCTCGATCAGCGTCCAGGCCTCCGGTGAGGTGGCAGCGCTGAAAGACAACATCAACGAGATGATCCGCAATTTGAAGGACCAGACGCTGAAGAATGCCGAGCAGGACTGGCTGAAGACCAATCTCGCCCGCTTCTCGCGCATGCTGCAGGGCGAGCGCGACCTGGCCACGGTCTCGCGTCTGATCATGTCCGAACTCGCCCCGCTGGTGAATGCGCAATATGGCGTGTTCTACGTGACCAACCGCGACGAGGATGAATTCTATCTGGAACTCGCCGCCTCCTATGGCGCCGAAAGCAAGGCGGAGATCAAGCAACGCCTCGATCTGCGCGAAGGCCTTGTCGGGCAAAGTGCCGCCGACAAGCGCGCCATCATGCTGGACAATGTGCCGCCGAATTTCCTGCGCGTCACCTCCGGCCTTGGCAATGCAGTGCCAGCCAACGTGATCATTCTTCCGGCTCTGTTCGAGGACGAGGTGAAGGCCGTCATCGAACTCGCCTCGTTCAGCGAATTCCGCGACACGCACCAGTCGTTCCTCAACCAGCTGATGGAATCCGTCGGCATCGTTCTCAACACCATCGCCGCCACGATGCGCACCGAAGGCCTGCTCAAGCAGTCGCAACTGCTGACCTCGGAATTGCAGGCGCGTCAGACCGAGCTGACCAAGAAGCAGGAGGAGCTGCACGCCACCAATGAGGAGCTGCAGGAAAAAGCGCAGTTGCTCGAGAACGAAAAGAAGCAGGTGGAGAACAAGAATCTCGAAATCGAGATGGCGCGCCGGGCGCTGGAGGAGAAGGCCGAGCAGTTGGCACTTACCTCGAAATACAAGTCGGAATTCCTCGCCAATATGAGCCACGAACTGCGCACGCCGCTGAACTCGCTGCTCATCCTTTCAAACCTGCTCGCAACCAACCAGCAAGGCAATCTCAACGACAAGCAGGTCGAGTTCGCGCGCACCATCAACTCGGCCGGCACCGACCTTTTGAGCCTCATCAACGACATCCTCGACCTGTCGAAGATCGAATCGGGCACCGTCTCGATCGACATCAACGACATGCCGGTGGTGCATCTTCGCCAGCATATGGAGCGAACCTTCCGGCAACTGGCGACCGACAAGGGACTTGGCTTCACCATCAATGTCGACCCCGAGCTTCCGGAGACCGTCCGCACCGATGAGAAGCGATTGCAGCAAATCGTGCTCAACCTTTTGTCGAACGCGTTCAAATTCACCTCGCAAGGCGAGGTCCGCTTGAATTTCCGGGCCGAAAAGACGGGCCGTCACAACGGTTCGGCGCAACCGATGGAGGCGCTTGCGATCGTGGTCAGCGATACCGGCATCGGTATTCCGCAGGACAAGCAGAAGCTGATCTTCGAGGCCTTCCAGCAGGCCGACGGCACCACTAGCCGCAAATATGGCGGCACCGGGCTTGGGCTCTCGATCAGCCGGGAGATTGCCCGGCTGCTCGGCGGCGAATTGCGGGTCGAGAGCACGCCGGGCAAGGGTTCGACGTTCACGCTGGTCATTCCATTCGACGGACCCCGGATGGCCTTGGCCCCGCAAGCGGTGTTGCTGCCGGCGATGGAAGTGGCCGCCACGACATCGCAGCCGAGCCCGCCGTCTTCCGAATTGCTCGATGACCGCGACACGATCTCGCCGGAAGATCGGGTTGTGCTGATCGTCGAGGACGACCCGACCTTCGGCGGTTTGCTGCTCGGCCTCGCGCGTTCGGCCGGGCTGAAAGGCGTCCTGTCGACCGCCGGCTCCGGCACGCTGGCTTTGGCCCGCAAGCTGGTTCCCGACGCGATCACGCTCGATCTCGGACTGTCGGATATCGACGGCTGGGTGTTGTTCGATCTGCTTCGCCATGACCCGAAAACCAAGGACATTCCCGTCCATGTCATCTCGGGCGCCGAAGACATCGAGGTGCTTGCCCGCAAGGGTGCCTCCAGCATTTCAACCAAGCCCGTGTCGTCGGACGAACTGATGAAGGTCTTCCAGGACATTCACTCCAGAAAGCTCCGCGTCCAGAGCCGCGTTCTGGTTGCCGATCCCGATCCCGAGCGCCGCCTTTCGCTGATCGACGCGATCCGCGACGGCGTCACCTCGGTTACGGCGATCGGCCGCGTCGCGGCGAATGCAGACGACATCGGCATCGCCAACTATGATGCCGTTGTGCTCGGCTTTGGCCGCTCGGCCAAGGACAACGCCCAGATGCTGGACGAGATTGCCGTCCTGTTCGGACAATCGGTGTCGCGGCTGCTGTTCTTTGCGCCTCATCCGGAAGCGCTGCAACAGTCGCTCGCCTTGCATCCGGCATTGGCGGATGTTCCGCGGGCGGAGAATTTCGCGCAGCTGGCTCTCCTGATGTCGGCAACGCTCCCCGGGCGAGGCCACGAAAACGATGGTGCGGCAGCCGAACAGCCGGACAAATTCGACCTCGCCGGCGCAAAGGTCCTCATCGTCGACGACGACATCCGCAACATCTATTCGCTCACCAGCGTTCTCGAAACCTATGACATCCAGGTGCTGCATGCGGAGCGCGGCCGGGAAGGTATCGCGCTTCTGGAACAGAGCCCGGACATCGATGCCGCACTGATCGATATCATGATGCCGGAGATGGATGGCTACGAGACGATGCGGCAGATCCGCGGCATGCCGGCGATCGCCCATATCCCGTTGATCTCGGTCACCGCCAAGGCAATGAAGGGCGATCGGCAGAAGTGCCTCGACGCCGGCGCCTCCGACTACATCGCCAAGCCTGTCGACCTCGATCTGCTGCTGGCATTGCTGCGTGTCTGGATCGGCCGCTCGCGATCCCGTGTCCATGGTCAGGAAAAGACGCTGATGGCAGTGAACTGACGGCCGCTCGATGCAGAAACTGTCGAGGCACGGAGCAAGAAAGCTGGAGGTCATGGCGCCGGCAGCGGGGCCGGCAAAGGCGCGCATCCTGGCCGTGGATGACGATGAACGCAATCTGCTGGCGATCGGCGAGGTTCTGGCCCCTATCGGTGATGTCGTCTGCGTGCAGTCGGGCGAAGAGGCGCTGCGCGCGCTGCTGAAGGAGGACTTCGCCGTCATCCTGCTGGATGTGCTGATGCCGCGGCTGGACGGCTACGAGACCGCGGGATTGATCCGCCAGCGCGAGCAATCCAGGCGAACGCCGATAATTTTTCTCACCGCCATCAACAAGGAAGACGCCCACATGCTGCGCGGCTATGACGCCGGCGCGGTGGATTACGTGTTCAAGCCCTTCGACCCGGCCATGCTGCGCTCCAAGGTCGCCGTGTTCGTCGAGCTTCATGAGAAGACGCTCGAAATCCAGCAAAAGGCGGCTGCCGAGCAACGGCTGCTGGCCCAGGCACTGCAGGCGCAGCAGGAAAAGCTCGAGGCCGAGCGAGCGCTGCGCAGCGCCCAGGAGCGGCAGCATGCCATTTTGAGCTCTCTTCCGGTCTGCTTCCACGCAAGGGCGGCGGAGCCGCCGTTCGGCGCCAGCTTTGTCACCGAAGGGGTCGAACGCCTGACCGGCTTTCCTGCCGAACGGCTGACCGCCGATCCAGACTTCGGCCTGAGCCGGGTTCATCCCGACGATCTGCCGAGGGTGAGGCAAGCCCTGCTCAACGCCAAGGCCGCCGGCTCCTACACCTGCGAATTCCGCTGGCAATGCGCCGACGGCAACTACCGGATTTTCCTCGACCAGGGCGTCCTGTCGAACGGCTCCGACGGCCAAAAGCCCGAGATCCTCGGCACGTTGCTGGATATTACCGAGCGGCGCGAGCTTGAGAACCAACTGCTGCAGTCGCAGCGCCTCGACGCGATCGGCAAGCTTACCGGCGGCCTGGCACATGATTTCAACAATCTGCTTGCCGCAATTCTCAGCGGATTGGGATTGCTCGAGCGCCACGCCGAGTTCGATGGACAGACCAGGCAGGTTCTGGAACTGACACGCCGGTCGGCAAAACAGGGCGCCGAGCTCGTCAACCGCATGCTTGCGTTCTCGCGTCGCCAGACACTGAGGCCGCAGGCCGTGCGCCTCGCCGCGCTCGGCGATACCATGAACGGATTGGTAGCCCCGGTCCTGGGCGGCCTGATCCGTTTCGATTGGCGTGTCGACGACACCGTGTGGCCGGCGCATGTCGATGCCAGCCAGCTGGAGCTCGCGCTGATGAACCTGGTCTTCAACGCACGCGATGCCATGCCGTCCGGCGGCACGATAATCGTGGAGGCGCAAAATCGAACGCTGGGCAGTGCAGCCGAGGATATTTCGGCGGGCGACTATGTCGTGGTCACCGTCAAGGACACGGGGTCGGGCATACCGGCTGACATTCTCGCCAAGGTCGTCGAACCGTTCTTCACCACAAAACCGGTCGGCAAAGGCACTGGCCTCGGTCTGAGCACGGTGCATGGTTTCGTCAAGCAATCGGGCGGCACGCTTCGCATTGAAAGCACCGTCGGCAGTGGAACATCCGTCCAGCTCTGGCTGCCGCGTTCAATCGAGCGCCCGGTCGAAATCGCCGACAAATCCGATGCCGACGACAGCGTCGTGAATGCCGGCGAGGACTATCCATCGGTCCTGCTGATCGACGACAGTAATGTACTGCGGGAACTGACGGCGCAATCGCTTCGCCAACACGGCTTTGCGGTGACCTGCGCCGGGGGCGGTGCGGAGGCGCTGGCGATGATCGAGCGGGCGCCATACGATTTCGATGTCATTGTCACCGATTTTGCCATGCCGCTCGTCTCGGGCCTCGAGGTCATTAGGTTCGCCCGCAATCTGCGGGCCGATTGGCCGGCGGTGATGATAACGGGATATGCCGACGCCGACGCCATAGCCGACCGGCCCCCCGACGTGCCGCTGCTCGGCAAACCGCTGCGCGAAAAGGACCTGATGGAGAGCATTCTTGCAGCCGCCCCGCGCGCCGGCTCGCAGAGGGCCAAGCAGGCCCAGCCGGTGACGAAGCGGACCATTGGAACCTGACGTACAGGTTGTCGTTGGATAGGTCGTTAGCTGCGTTAGGATCGGAGGAAAGACTGATGGCGACAGCGGACTGGCCTCTTCCTGAACGCTTCACCTTTCAAGGGAACTCGATCGCCTGGGGCGCGATGGGCGAGGGCTCACCCGCGGTATTGCTGCATGGCACGCCTTTCTCATCGTCGGCATGGCGTAGAATTGCGCCTTTGCTCGGCCAACAGAGGCGAATCTATTGCTTTGACATGCTCGGCTATGGTCGATCCGACAAACCCGACAGCGACGTGTCCCGTGGCATGCAGAACGAACTTTTCGCGGCCCTTTACGATCATTGGGGCCTGCGTAACCCCGATATCGTTGCGCATGATCTCGGCGGCTCAACAGCGTTGCGCGGTCATTTGCTCAACGGGCTCGACTACCGGTCGCTGGTTCTGATCGATCCGGTCGCAATCAGCCCGCAAGGCTCACCACTTGTTCAGGCCGCCAAGAAACACGAGACGGTCTTTTCCGGCCTCCCGCACTACATTCACGAAGCGATCCTGCGCGCCTACATCGGCGGCGCCGTAGCGAATGCGCTACGCGAGGAAGAGATGGCGCTTTACCTCGCGCCGTGGCTGGGAGCCGAAGGCCAAAAAGCCTTCTGGCGCCAGGTCGCTCAGATGGATGACAAATACTCGCAAGAGGTCGAGTGGCGATACGGTGAGATTCGTTGCCCCGTTGCCATCCTGTGGGGCGAGGACGACCAGTGGATTCCCATCGCCGACGGTCGCGAGCTCGCGCGCCGCATTTCGAGCGCTTCCTTCCACGTCGTGCCGAACGCGAAGCATCTTATGCAGGAGGACGCGCCGGAAGCGATCGTGGCGACAGTGCTTGGCTTCTGGCGAGACCTGGAGGAGCGGGCAAATGCCCGCAAAAAATCGGCTTCGGCCGCTCGATCTCCACCGCGTCAATGACCGCGTCGGGCGCCTCTATCCGGTAGCCGATGCGAAGGACAGGAATCCACTCCTTAGTGGCAGTCTTGAATCGAAACGGTACGTTTCGTATCGTTGACCTGGCAGCATCCAGCCTATGCGCAACACCGAGCGCCGGCCATGGCGCGCTCGACGGGCTGTGATGCGGTTGATAAGCCCTCTCCCCAAGGAGAGTCGAAGAATGACCGTTGCGATCGAGATGGGCCAGACGAGCGCAGGCGCCCCGGCGGCGCTGGATCTTGAGGAACTGCTGGCGACACGGCTTTTGGTGCAGGGCAATTCGGGCTCCGGCAAATCCCATCTGCTGCGTCGGCTCCTGGAGCAGAGCGCGCCCTGGGTGCAGCAGACCATCATCGATCCCGAAGGCGACTTCGTGACGCTGGGCGACCGGTTTGGTCATTTGGTGATCGATGCCGAGGAGCATACCGAGCGCGGCCTGCAGAGCGCCGGCGAGCGCGCGCGCGTCCATCGCGTCTCCACGGTGCTCAATCTCGAAGGGCTCGACGCCGAGAACCAGATGCGCCGCGCCGCCGCCTTCCTCGGCGGGCTGTTCGAGGTCGCCCGCGACCACTGGTACCCGATGCTGGTGGTAGTCGACGAGGCGCAGCTGTTCGCGCCGGCAGTAGCCGGCGAAGTTTCCGACGAGGCGCGCAAGCTCTCGCTCGGCGCCATGACCAATTTGATGTGCCGTGGCCGCAAACGCGGGCTGGCCGGCATCATCGCCACCCAGCGGCTGGCCAAGCTCGCCAAGAACGTCGCCGCCGAGGCTTCCAATTTCCTCATGGGCCGGACCTTTCTCGATATCGACATGGCGCGCGCCGCCGACCTTCTCGGCATGGAGCGGCGCCAGGCCGAGGCTTTTCGCGACCTCGAGCGCGGGCAGTTCATGGCGCTCGGCCCGGCGCTGTCGCGCCGTCCGCTCGGCTTGCGCATCGGCCCGACCGATACGAGTCCGCGCAACGCGACCCCGTGCCTGATGCCGCTGCCGGAGGCGGCGCTGGAGGATGCCCGCGCGATCATCCTGGCGGCCCCGCCGCCGGAAACCGTCCGGCCGCAGCGCCGCTCGTCGCCGGACCTGCTCGATCAGCTGATGGCGGCAAAATCGGCGGCGCTGGAAATCCGCCCCGAACCGGCGGAGCCGCCGATCAGCGCCGAGGATCTGGCGGAGCGGCGCGAGCGCGTCGACCGGGTGCTGCGCGCCGTGCTGGCGCAGCCCGATGCCGGCTTCCGCGTCATCGGCGTGCTCTATCAGGAGTTCGTGGTCCGCTGCCGCATCGAGGGCCTCGCCTCGGTCGTGCCGGACTTGGCCGAATTCCGCCGCATGCTGACCCGCGCCCGCGCCGGCCTCGGCTCCGACATGGCCGGCGACGACGCCTGGCAGGACGTCTCGGCGCGCGCCTCGCTGCTGCCGGAAGACATGCAGGGCGTCTTCATGATGATCGCCCGCGCCGCGAAGGAGGGCTGGCCCTGCCCGAGCGACGCGGCGATCGCCCGCGCCTACGGCTCGCACTCGCTACGCCGCGCCCGGCGGCTGCTGACCTATATCGAGGAGCAGGGGCTGATCGTGTGTCAGCTCGACGGGGTCGGCCGGCGGACGGTGACGCTGGTGGAACTGGCCTGGGCGACGGCGCCGGGGGATCCTAATGCGGGAGAGGTGGATCAGGGGAGTGCGGTGGGGTGAGGCGGCGGCCGAGCGCGGTCTTCATCATACGACGACGATTGGCGCGACGCAGAGCGCTATTGTAAGTTGTTCGACGCTACAGCACTCCCTCCTGCCGACGGCGCTTTACATATCTTCTAAATTACCAGCGGGTCGGTTTGCCAATGAAGAGATCAGCCCCGATCAACTGACGAAGACAAGAAATACGGCAGGACTGTAGGGCAAATATCCGCCGAACCTACGCTACCTCCGCCGATTACCCTTCGGTTCATTCTGTTGACATCTCCTGCTTCTGGAGAGATGTAAGATACTACGCGGCGGCCCTTTTTCCGAAGATTTTATTCTGCAGCTTTATCAAAGGATTTTGGCAATGCGTTTGTCTCGATCGCGCCGACTTATGGCCATCGCTTTGACGGCAATCGCAGCCGTTCCCTCTTATGGACATGCCGAGGACAAGCTGCTGACGGAAGCGGTGCAGTTCAACGGTACGATCCTGTATCTCTCTACCAAGGTGCCTGGCCTGATCTTCGGCGCCGTGCGCAACGGCGAGACGGCCTTGGCCGGTTTCGGCAAGATTGCCGACGGGAGTGAAAAAGTGCCCGACGGCGACACAATGTTCCGCATCGCGTCCGTGAGCAAAGTGTTCTGCGGCAGTGTGCTTTCCTCGCTGGCGATCGACGGCAAGGTACAGCTCACCGACCGGCTGCAGGATCGCCTTGGCTGGGACCTCACGCTCCCGGAGAAAGATGGCCGCGCCCTCCGCCTGATCGATCTCGTCGCGCAAGCTTCCGGCCTTCCGCGGGAGGTGCCAGTGGCCGAGGCGCCCCCCTCCGACCCCTTCTCTACGAACACCAAAGAGGCGCAGATTGCCGCCCTCAAGGACAATCCGCTGCTGTTCGCGCCGGGCACCGCCGTTCTCTATTCGAACTTCGGATACGACCTCCTCGGAGCGGCGCTCGCGAATGTCTCTGGAAAGCCTTATGCCGAGGTCCTTCGGGAGCGTGTCCTCGATCCCCTCGGCATGAAAGACACGGTTTTCAGCCCAAGACCGGAGGACGAGCCGCGCCTGATGCAGGGCCATGACTTCGACGGCAGCCCCATGCCAATCGTGCCGACGAGCACAGCCATGGAGTGCGCCGGTGGATTGTACTCGACGGCGGCCGACCTGCTGCGCTGGATGAACTGGCATGTCGACAACAAGCCTTCCGCGACCGACGCCGAGTTGCGCCTTTTGAACCACGCGGCTTTTTTGTACCGGGACGGGCTCGCGTCGGTGGTGGGGCTGGATGACGGCGGCCCGATGGACGCCATGGGTCTCGGATGGGTCATCATGCTCCCCAACGAGCATCGCCCGCTCATCCTCCAGAAGAGCGGCGGCCTGCAAGGGATGTTTCTCTATGTTGCGATTGCACCGACACGCGGCGTCGGCGCTTTCTTCGTCATGAACGAATTCAATGCCGCCGGCTTCATGGCTGGGGTCAAGACGACGAACGATCTCGTCGCAGAGATCGCTCCACGCTGATTTTCGCGCTGATCGGGAGGACGTGCGCGATGATTGACGCTATGGAGGGGCCTGACGGACGGCATATTTCCCGGCAAGGCAAGCGCGACATCGGCTATTTCCGGCCGACCGCTTAGTACTACTGCGTCATAAATTGCGAGCCTGACGCGGACTGTCCATTGCCCTTATGCAGCACGGACATCGTTGCAGACGGTTGGC
>NZ_JAMYTD010000022.1:0-107363 GCF_040322255.1 Mesorhizobium sp. M0166
TGTCAGGAAGATGACAGGCGCGATGATCATCTTGACCAGCTTGATGAAGGCATCACCCAGCGGCTTCAGGCTCTCGCCGGTCCCCGGATAGAAATAGCCAATTGCGACGCCGAGGGCGATGGCGGCAAGCACCTGCGCGTAAAGCTTGGCATAGAAGGGTTTGCGGGGCGCGGGACTCGCGCCGCGGACTTGTGCAGCTGACACTGTTTCTCTCTCCCTGACCGGATCGAGGTGGCGTGACTTCTCCCGGGCTTCTCCCTATCGCGGCGCTCCGGTCGAACGCTGCACCAAGGCCGCCGCAATACCCATGCCAAATGGATCCGCATGACCTGAACTGACGTTGGGCTCGCCAATGATGGGATGAGCGGTGGCACAAGACAGGAATGACAAGGCCGCCGTCCAGCACGCGCTTGATGTTCTCCGGCAGATTGCCGGTCGATCTCTCTGGCTTGCGGTTTTGCTGCACATCGTGGCGGGCTCCTCGGTTTGCCGACTTTGGGAAGGGCCGCATCGCTGGCACGAGGGCGCAGAATTGCCGCGTTCTTTGCCGCGCTCCCGCTGCAGCGACAGCTTGAAAGCGACGTCGAGACGTAGGGATTGACGCCGCTGGTGCTGACCGCGACAATGCGGTTCAGAAGTTCCGAGCACCGCCGAGAAAGCCGCGCTCGACCGCCACCTTCGCGCCTTCACACGCGACGCCGCCGCCTTATCTGTGTCATCAATATCGAGGAAATGGCGGTTGCCGCGACCGACCAGTGTCGTCGGCAGTGATTATCGCTCCCGCCCCTGGTTCGCAGGCGCTGGTGACTGGCACGGCCCGGCAACTCGGCGCGGTCAGCCGCTCGGGCACCGCATCGCCGGCGCCGTATTTCTGTCGTTCAACATCGCCGACAAAAATTAGAACTGATGAATTCTATCATAGGCCGCGAGGTTTCCTTTCACGAATGAAAGAAAGCTCGATTGACTATCCCGCCTCGCTCCAGTCTTTTGAAAATCAACGTGTGGTTGCCCCCGTGCAAGCCGAGAACGTGGCCAAGCTTCGTGGAGGGAGAGCCAAGCGATGCGTCAGGGGTCGACCCGCTTTGCACTCGACCACACGGCGGTGGCACGAGTTCACGTCAGAGCATTTTCGCGCTTGCCCGCGACGTCGCGGGCGCACATGCCGCCGGCATGCATTTCATGGCGCGAGATCGAGGATCATATGCACCACAACATTCCCAAATCAGAACAAAATGCCAGCGAGTGCCGCATTTCGCTTCCGGATGCGAAAAGGGCTTACCCAAAGTCCGAGATGAACACCGCGGTCCCTTTTGTGCCATCGCACGAGCACGCGCTTACCGGCATCTTCGAAATATCGAAAGTACTCACCGACCCCGCCCGGCTCGAAGTCACGTTGGCCAAGGTCGTCGATCTCCTGCCCTCGTTTGTGCAGATGCGGCACGGCATCATCGCTCTCTTCGACGCTGAGGGCGTACTGGACATCACCGTAGTCACCGGCTGCGACGAGAACAGCGATGAGCGCTCCCGGATGCGCCTGCCGCGCAAGGCAATCGATCTGATTGTGACGACGGACACGCCGCTCGTCGCCGAGAACATAGCGGTGCATTCGGCCTTCACTGCCGCTGACATAGAGGTGCTTGGGGCCTCCGACACCGTGTCCTTCATCGGCGTTCCCATTCGTGTTGATGGGAACGCCGTAGGCACGCTGACTATCGACCGCGCCTTGGACAGCAGGTCAACGTATCGGCTCGATTATGATGTCCGGCTGCTCACCATGATAGCCAACATGGTGGGACAGACAGTCAAGTTGCACCGCTTCTCCGCGGGCGACCGCGAACGACCGACGGAGGTGGAAGATGGGCTGCAAACGCAATTCTCTGATGTCAAGCACCCTGCACCGCAGCGCAAGAAGGTTCACGTCAAGGGAATGATTGGCGATAGTCCGGCGCTAAGCGCGCTGCTCGAGAAGATCGCAGTTGTAGCTAAGGCAAAGACCACGGTTCTGTTGCGAGGCGAATCCGGTACCGGGAAGGAGCTGGTCGCCAAGGCAATTCACGAGTTGTCGCCGCGCGCCAAGCGGCCCTTCATCAAACTCAATTGTGCAGCGCTGCCAGAGACAGTCCTGGAATCCGAATTGTTCGGTCATGAGAAGGGTGCCTTCACAAGCGCGTTCAATTCCCGCAAGGGTCGCTTTGAGCTCGCCGACAAGGGGACGTTGTTTCTGGATGAGATCGGCGAGATCTCGGCCTCCTTCCAGGCAAAGCTACTGCGCGTGCTGCAGGAGCAGGAGTTTGAGCGCGTCGGCAGCAACCAGACCATCAAGGTCGACGTTCGCGTGATTGCCGCCACGAACAGGAACCTTGAAGAGGCGGTTGCAAGGAATGAGTTCCGCGCCGACCTATATTATCGCATCAACGTGGTTCCCTTGCTGGTGCCGGCATTACGCCAAAGGCGCAGCGATATTCCGCTCCTCGCAGCTGAGTTTCTCAAGAATTTCAACGATGAGAACGGCCGTACGCTGACCTTCGATGCGCGTGCGATTGAAGTACTGATGAAATGTGAATTTCCCGGCAACATTCGCGAGCTTGAAAATTGCGTGCACCGGACAGCGATCCTGGCGGAGGGACGATCAATCGGGAGAAACGACTTTGCGTGCTCC
The DNA here is from genome assembly GCF_040322255.1 of Mesorhizobium sp. M0166. NCBI lineage: Bacteria > Pseudomonadati > Pseudomonadota > Alphaproteobacteria > Hyphomicrobiales > Phyllobacteriaceae > Mesorhizobium > Mesorhizobium sp. M0166. The sequence goes on from NZ_JAMYTD010000022.1 coordinate 2,660, forward strand.
CACGACCAATGCTTTGCCGAGGCGCTGCGGAAGAGCAGATCGGGCAAGGCCGCGCTGCAACCAGCGCCAATCCTGCCAGAGGCAGTGAATCCGGCCACGCCGCCGGATGCGGCCGCTCGTTCGGCCGCCACCACAGTCCCGCCTGCCGGAGCAACCCACTCATTGGGCGCGAGGACCACCGACGCCGAGCGCGTCATTGCTGCCATGGAAAGATGTGGCTGGGTGCAGGCAAAGGCGGCGCGCCTGCTTGGACTGACCCCGCGCCAGATTGGCTACGTGCTGAGGAAATACGGCATCGAGGTCAAGCGTCTGTGAAAGCATGACTCAGGCGGATTAGCTGAGACCGCTTAGCGGCTTGGCCCGCGCAGGGATGCAGATCCGCGTCCGCGTCAAGTCGATCCGACCGAGGACAGCCTGGCCGAATTCCCGTGGCAGCCGGCGTTGCGACCATCTTGTGAAAGGCGACGCTGCCATCGTCAATCCGTCCGCCATGTTGCTCTCGTTGCGAGCTCATACGCATGCCCTGTGCGACTGAAACGGAGATAAAATATGTCCGATGCAAAACTGCAAGCTGTGCTTTCGTCTCTTCCGCAAGGGACGCGACAGTTAGATGCTCTGCCGTCCAACGGACCAGCGCCGGACAAAAGTTTTGTCAAGCTGAATACGAATGAGAACCCGTTTCCGTTGCCGCCAATCATAATGCAAAGTGCAGTGGCGGCCCTCCAGCGCCAGTATCTGTATCCGGACGACGATAACATCAGCTTGAGGGAAGCAGCGTCCAATACCTATGGCGTATCCACGGATCAGGTCATCGCAGGCAACGGGTCGTCTGAACTGCTCGGACTCATCTACAGAGCTTTCCTCGCCCCTGGCGACAAGGTGGCGATGATATCGCCAGGGTTTTCGTTCAACCGCAAACTTGCCATGTTGCATGGTGCTGAGTTTCTCGAGATCGGATGTCAAACTCATTCGCTGCCAATGGAGCAATTGCTTTCCGGTCCGGCAAAAGACGCCAAGTTCATTCTGGTGGCCAATCCAAACAATCCGACCGGAACATTCCTCTCGATAAGCAATATCGAACGCCTCGTGGCACAATCGGATCGCCTGGTCGTCCTTGATGAGGCCTACGTCGACTTTGCACCCGATCACGGGCTGCGCCTCATCAACCGTTATTCGAACCTTCTGATCTTGAGAACATTTTCGAAGAGCTATGCCGCCGCCGGCATTCGCGTCGGTTTCGGTTTCGGTCACCCTGAGATTATTGGCAGGCTGCGCAACATCCAGAACGTCTTCAACATGAACGTGATCGGGCATGCGGTTGGTATCAGCGTGCTTGCGCATCGCGGCGCCTACGCAGAGAACCACAAGCACATCAGACATGAACGACAGCGAGTGACAGCCGCACTGTCGCAACTTGGATTTTCCGTAACGCCCTCCCACGCAAATTTCCTGCTAGCCCGTGTGCCAGCGGGACAGGACGGCTCATGGTGGCAAGCAGCCTTGGAAAGGCAAAAGATACTCGTTGCCTACTTTCCGGACAATGGTTTGGAACATTGCATCCGCGTCAGCATCGGCACAAAAGAGCAATTGGATGCATTTCTTGCTGCCGCTCGCGATATAGTTGGAAGCTTAAACATACCAAGCACCACGGGCAGGGGAGCGTCAGGCTCTGCTCGTTCGGTACGCTGACGCTAATCCGATATCACACATTGCTATCTTTAGACTTGCTTGGTCACCCAAGCACGACAACATTTTTCTTTAAAATCAGGGACAATATCGAGTGACAAACGTCTTTCCTTCAAACCTAGCCTTCGGCATCTTCGATCATCTGGACGAGGACGGCCTCGATATCGCCCGGCAGTACGAAGATCGCCTGATATTAGCAGAGGCGTGCGATCAGCTAGGGTTCTATGCCTATCATCTCGCAGAGCACCACTGTACCCCCCATGGGAGAGGTCCATCGCCGAATCTGTTCTTATCGAGCGTCGCCCAGCGCACCCGGCGCCTGCGTCTCGGACCCTTGGTGATGCTGCTTGCGCTTTATCATCCGCTGCGTGCGTTCGAAGAGATCTGTATGCTGGACCAGTTGAGCGGTGGCAGGCTCGAACTGGGCATAGGGCGCGGTGCTCTCCCGATCGAATTGGGTTACTTCGGGATTGGTGCGGACGCGGTGCCGGGCCGCTATGCGGAAGCCAGCGAAATTCTTGTTGAAATACTTGTTAATGCCATGAAGGTTGGCACGCTGTGCTATCAAGGCCGCCATTTTGAGCTCAATGACGTTCCTTTGACGCTAAGACCTCATCAGCGTCCACATCCGCCGACATGGGTCGCCGCCAATCGACCCGAGTCCGCAGCCTGGGCCGCTGCGAATGGAGCAAATATCGCGTGTGTAGGACCTTCCTCTTCTGTTCGCAAAACTACTGATGCGTTCCGCGCCTATCAAGAGGACAACACTGGCGATCGAGCGCCATTTATTGGATTGCTCCGCATGGTCGTGGTTGGGCGTTGTGACACACATGCCTATTCGCTCGCGGCACCTGCTTACGAACGATGGCTCAAGAGCTTCCAATTCCTTTACGAGCTTAACGCTATCCCCACTCCACCCAACCTGCCGCTGACCTTCGATGCGGCAGTCGAGAGTGAATTGTGCGTGGTAGGATCAGCAGCGTCTGTGCGAGAAGCTCTGCTCAGTCAGTTGGAAGAGGCAGGTGCTAACTACCTTCTTTGTCAACTGGCATTTGGGAATCTGCCGCTAGATGCTTCCCTGTACACCGCGACGACCATTCAATCCGAAATCATGGCTCGACTTGGCTGACCATGAAATTCGCGGTCTGATCCGAAGGTAAATCGTTGTAACAGCGCTCCCTCACATTGCTCGAGCGTGCACGTGGTGGGGATTGGGAAATCGTGAGGGAGGCCAAACTGACGACGAGCCGGCGGCACAGATTACCAGGTTTGTGCGTTGGCCGGCATCTGGGCACGGTGTGAGACTGCACGATCCTAAGGAGATGATGGCCGAGCGCGTCACGATGCCGGCACGCATCTGCTCGTCGCGCTCGCGCTAGTCGTTGCCCATAGCCCGCCGCAAGAGGTTCTTCTCGACCGGGGCGGCGCCGGTGGCGGCTCCCGCATCCAGCTTCATCAGCGGCTCGGCGGTAGCAAAGCCGTCACTCGCTACGGCGCTGTTGAGGGTGCGCTCGCGAGCGGCTTTGCTACGCCGAGCGACACCACCTGGAGCGAGTTCGCCCGATGTCGCGGCGTGCACCGCGGTCGGATAACGACGCTGGAGGAAATCGTTCGCAGCCGGTCTTCACGATCCGCGCGAGTGCTTTGCATGAATGCTGCCTGCTTCCTCGTCTGCGGCGGCCTGAGTGTCCGCCGGCACGCCCGAAGTCAATGTCAGTACCACAAGGCCGCCAAGACGTCAGGTCTGGGAGCCGGCTTGTACGGTCGTATCGTGTTCTGGAATATCGTCAAAGGAGGCGTAGTTGAGATTGTAGAGTTTGGAATACAGGCCCCCCATGGCTATTAGCTGATCGTGGTTGCCAGTCGCAATAACTTGGCCATTCTGAAGCACGATGATGCGGTCGGCACCCCGGATCGTGGCAAGACGGTGGGCGATGACGAGGCCAGTGCGCCCTTCAAGCAGCTTTATCAGAGCCTTCTGAATCTGCATTTCCGTGTAGCTGTCGATGTTGGCGGTAGCTTCGTCGAGCACGAGGATCTTGGCGTCGGCGACGAGGGCGCGGGCGAAACTGATAAGCTGGCGCTGGCCGAGAGATAAGTTGTCGCCGCGTTCGCCAAGTTGGGTCTCATACCCGTCGGCGAGGCTCATTATGAAGTCGTGGGCGCCGACCGCCTTGGCGGCCTCGATCACCTTGTCGCGCGTGGCTTCCGTCTTGTGGTATCGAATGTTCTCGAAGACCGTCCCGGTGAACAGGAACGGCTCCTGCAGCACCATGGCGACCTGGCGGCCGAGCGATTCCTGGGTGAGATCGCGCACATCATGTCCGCCGACCAGCACTTGGCCCTGCTGAACATCATAGAAGCGGTGGACCAGGGCCATCGCGCTCGATTTGCCAGAACCGCTCGGCCCGACCAGTGCGACCGTCTCGCCGGGATTGACCCGGAAGGAGACATTTTTCAGCACCGGACACTTGGGATTGTAGCCGAAGCTGACGTCCCTGAACTCGACCGAGCCGTCCATTTCGGGCGAAAGCACCTTGGCATTGGGTTTGTCCTGAACATCGATCTTGACGTCGAGCACATCGGTCAGGCGCTTGCCTGAGGCCATGGCGCGCTGCATGATCGAATATTGCAGGGTGAGTGAGCGGATCGGGTCAAAGAAGCGCTGGATGTAAAATAGGTAGGCAACCAATACGCCCACATCTATGCGGCCATTCATGACCATCGAGCCGCCGACCACAATAACGGCGGCCATGGCGAGGCCGGTGAGGCCATCGACGATAGGCACCATGACCAGTGCATATTTGGCAGCGATCAGGTGGGTCCTCAGGTTGGCATGGGCCTTGTCCTCAAAAAGAAGGGAATTCACCTGCTGGCGGTCCATGGACTGGACGGTGCGCACGCCGTGAATGGCTTCGGCCAGCGCGCCGTTGACGACGGAATTAGTCTCGTGTGCAGCCATGAAGGCGTCGCGGGCACGCGGCAGCCAGACAATGCGGACGATCACCAGGACCGGCAGAACCGAGAGCGTCAGGAGGCCGAGGCGGAAGTCGAGCGACAGCATTACGAAAACGATGCCGAAGAGAAGCGCAACATCGCCTACGGAATATACCGAGGTTTCGAGGAATTCCTGTATGGAGTTGACGTCGCCTTGCAGGCGCGACATGAGGCGTCCGACCTCGGTCTTGTCCATGAAGGAGAGCGAAACCTTCTGCAGATGGCCAAACATGGCGCGGCGGATGTCGAACAGGACAGTTTCGGCCACTTTCCCAACCACGGTTTCCTGCATGTAGCCGGCAGCGAAATTGACCAAAATCGCCAAAACGAACGCGCCGACGGCCGCAAGCTGGGCTGAGCGATCGGTCCTTGCCGGGTTCATGCCCTGGTCGATCGCGTAGCGGATGATCAACGGGATGAGAAGCTGCGTCCCGGTGAAGATCAGCATTGCTGCAATCGTGATGACTACCCTGGCACGATAGGGACGGACGAAGGCCCAGATGCGCCGGAGGATGCTCTTGTCGAAAGCCCGGCCGAACATCTCCTCCTCGATGCGGTGCGAGCCGACAACGGCGCGCGGAGGGCGTCTGCGGTCGTCACGTTCGGCTTCGAGTTCGCCGGCGCGGCCCTGCGCCATCAGCGGGCGCCCCCATACTGGGTCATAATGTCATCACCCGGGCGCGTCTGGAGATCGTAAAGGGCCCTGTAGCGTCCCCGCTTCTCCAAAAGCTCTTGATGCGTGCCGCGTTCTACGATTTCGCCGTTATCGACAAAAAGGATCTGATCGGCATGCATAAGCGCACTCAGCCGGTGCGCGATGATGATCGTCACCCGATCCTTGGCGAAGCGCCGCATCGCCGCGCGGATGCGCTGCTCGGTGCCGGCATCGATCGCGGCCGTTGAGTCGTCGAAAACGACGACGGAGGGGCGCAGCATCATGGTGCGAGCAATCGTGAGACGCTGGCGCTGGCCGCCAGAGAGAGAGACGCCGCGTTCGCCCACGACCGTCTCGTAGCCTGCTGGGAGCCCGAGGATGTAGTTGTGGAGTTGGGCAAATTCGCCAGCGCGTTCTATTCGCTGTCTCTTCGCCCAGGGATCGCCATAAGCGATGTTGTTCTCGATCGTGGTTGTGAATAGGAATGCATCCTGCTGTACGACGGCGACCGCCTTGCGAAGCGTCGCGAGGGTGACATTGCGTATGTCCTGGCCGTCCAGCGTGATGGCGCCACCGGTCACGTCGTAAAAGCGGGGGACCAGATGAGCCATCGTCGATTTGCCCGAACCCGGCGGACCGACGATCGCGATCGTCTCGCCTCTACGGGCCTCAAAGCTGAGGTTCTTCAAAATGGCGCGGTTTTCGGCGCTGGGGTACGCAAACGAGACATTGTGGAAGCGCAGAGTGCCGTCGCTTATCTCGAGCGGTCTGGCCTCGAGAGCATCCCTGATTGTGATCTCCTGGTCGAGGAGACCGAAAAGCCGCGAACCGCAGCTAGAAGCGCGGGCAAAGGCATTGACCATGAGGCCGATCTGGCGGACTGGCATTTGCAGGATTGTCATGAAGGTCAGGAAGGTCGCCACCGTTCCGACGCTTATCTCGCCAGCGACGAGCTTGCTGCCACCGATCCAGAGCACCAATCCCATTGCGAAAAAGAAGGACAAGGTCATCGCCGACGTGCTGGGCACGTAGATGTCAACTCGGTCGTGGGCGAGGTCGAGCGCGTTCTTGGAAGCGCCGTCGAACTTCAGCATCTCATAGGCTTGAGCCGCAAAAGCGCGGACCACGCGGATGCCTGCGAGATTTTCCTCCATCACGCGGCTTAGTACTGAAAGCCGCTCATGCAGGTCGAGCCAGGTGGCGCGCAGCCTAAGCTGTGTGGCCGATGAGCGCCAGGCGACAAAAGGCACGAAGCTCAGCGCGACCAGGCCGAGCATGGGATCGGTCGAGATCATCATGTAGGCGCCGATCCCGATCAGCATGGTGAGCAGGAGCACGCGAACGAGCGCGGTGGAAAAATACATCCGCACGCCTTGGAGATCGAGCATTCCGATGGTGATCAGATCGCCTGAATGGACCCGGTCGTGAAAGGAAAAGCTGAGACGCTGGATCTTGTCGTAGTAGGCGAGCCGCAGTTCGTACGCGACATGATGCCCGACGGCTTCGGCAAAATAGTTCTGCGCCATCGTGAAAAGGCCGCGTAGCGCGCTGACGGCGAGCAGCAGGAGAGCCGGGATCCAGAGCGCTTGTCCTGCCGCGGTCCCCGCGACACCGCCCCCGATGGCTGTCTGGGTCAGGTCGACGGCCCGGCCGAGAAGCTGGGGAATGAGCAACTGGAGGATTGCCGCCATGATCGTCGAGCCCATAGCGAAGGCGACCTGCCAGGGATGCCGCAAATTCATCCGCGTGATGCGCAACAGCGTACTCAAATCCCGGCCCCAGCGCGCCGCTTCCACATGGGTCAACGAATTCAGAGCGTTCGTTGCGCTGCCGATAGCATCACTGCTCACGGGTGTATTCCCGACTGCATTTTGCGCCTTCGAGGCAAGCCGAAGGACCAATCATCAAAGGGGCCCGCCATTGTTAATCCTGTCCACCACCTGCAGCAGGGCGCGTTCCTATAAGCCGAGCCGCGGCTTCACTTACTGGCATGTCGATCACCGTGATTCCGCTTGCCGCAAGGAAACGCGCTTCGTTTCTGGTCAGCGTTTCCGCGTCCATTACCGCGCAATATGGACCTCGGGAGCGCTTCATGATCTGCCTGGCGTAGGTGCGCAGCATCTGATCGTTGAAGCGGCAGCCAACGAAGAAAAATCCACGGGTGATGCGCCGTTCCTTCACCACGTCTGGGATCGGTGTCTGGATATCGATTTCGGTCAGGACTTCGACATAGTCCGAATCTGCGACGAGAAAGTTTTGCGCCGGCCTAATACTCCCGTGAGGTGTATAGAGAACCGTCTTTGCCCCCGATCGGGGGTCGAGTTCCCTCCCGGACAAATCGTAGGTTTTCGTCCAAATGTTACCGATTTCGTTCGCGCGCGTGACGCCTTGTATCTCAACGACGTCCGTTCGGCCGGTCTCTACGAGAGCCGTGCGCATCGCGCCGTCGTACCAGCTGTCGACGATGAGGGAGAGCGGCAGCCTTGCGAGCCAGGCGCGAAGGAGGGTAGGCGCCACCGGCGCTGCGAATATGTCGGTCATCCAAGCTTGAAGCGTCCGGCGATGCCGGCGCTGTTCGATGAACTGCGCAACCGACCACATATTGGTGCGGATCCTGGAAGGGGCTGGCGCCCGTGCATTGAGTGCCGCGGCAACGACCTCGGGCGTATGCGGCACAGGCGGTTCCGCACAGTTGAACCCAAGAAGACCCGGACCGAGATAGGGGATCACCTGATCGGCGGCGAGCGCCTCCTTCGCCAGGTCAAGCAGCTTTTCGGCAAAACTGTCCCGCACGATGACCAGGTGGCCCGATGTCAGGATCGTGTTCATGCTCGTTCCTCGCGACGCACCTATCAAGGGGCAGCATCAGTCCTCTTCGGAAATCTTCCTTGCCTCGACGGTGATCGGCAGACGCGTATCCCGTGGAAGATCGGGTAGGAGGAGCCGCCACCCGTTCCTGAGCGTCACAGTTCCGCCCCACAACTCTTCCTTCTCGAGCTTGATGATCGGCTCTTCGAGGTCCTTCTTCGGGACATACGCCGACAAGCCAGCATCGGTCCTGCGGATCATGACTTTCATCTGGCCGTCCCTTCATTGGTATTGCTATCAGCACTGCAGGGCACCTCGGCTTTGTCGAGGCTCATCAGTTCACGCGCTCGCATGCCGACGACTGTGCCACGGTCGATCCATTCGACCGCATAGATGAAGAACTGCTGGAGAAAGGTGCCAATGTCGCGCACATATCCCTCGTCGCCCTTCCGCACGAGATTTTCGCCGATCTCCCTGCCAGGATAGGTGCCGTCATTTTTTATGTGGCGAGTGGCACGTACCCGCTCTCCCGGCATGAATCGTGGAGGCCTGCGGATTTCGACCTCCTCTTCGCGTCCGAGCGACATGTCCGTTCCCTGATTTCTCTTGAGGCTGCAGATTGTGAACAAAGGCGTTCCAGGCGTCCTGCGAAGGCATCCCCGACCATGTCGGCAGCCCAATGTTCGTCACGCAGGAACGCAGGTCTTCGGCACCGGGCATACCGAGGCACATTGCTGCGCATCGAAGACCCCCTCGCACTCGGTGCACTTTTGCGGCTCGATCACATAGCTCTCGCCTTTGAACTTGATCGCGCCGGAGGGACACTCGAATTCGCAGGCGCCGCATTGGGTGCATTGGGATGCGATGATCTTGAAAGCCATTTTAACTCCTGGTCCGAATGGATGAGACGCGCTCAGGCCGTCGCCGCGAGTGCGGGGGTCCCAGACGCGGCCGCGTAAATCGCGCTGATTGCGGTTTCGATATAGTCGTGGGCATATGCGTCGGTGGCTTGGATTCCAGCGTCGGCGAGCTGATCCTGCGGGCAGTTTCCGATCTTGGCGCACAGCACGACATCTATGCCCTCAAGCGCAGCGATGACGCCATCCAGGGTGGCCTCTGCGCCCCAGCCGCCGAGACAATACTGCTCGACCTTGCGATGCCCGACAAAGCTGATCCCTCTCGGCGAGGCTTCGTAAACCTGGAATTCCTTCGCATGGCCGAAATGTTCATTGACGCGGCCGCCGCCCTTGGTCGCCACCGCGAAGAGAAGGGACTTGCCGGGGCTCGCTGCCTTGACCAATCCGATCGCTTCTCTCCTAGCCGCCACGTGATCACGGCGCTCCTCCGCGACCAGCTCCCGATAGGCCTTGCGATTGCTGGCATCGTAGGTGACCTCGCCGGGAATTCGGTCGACTGTGAATTCCTGGCCACGATCCTCACCGAGCAGGCCGACGGCATCTGCCCGGCACTGCCGGCAGTGGCGCATCAACTGGGCGCCGCCTTCGACACGATCCTGAAGAGCCTTCATCTCCATTGCGTTTGGGCCGCGTTGCCCGCTCAGTCCGTAGTGCGTGCCGTGCGCCGGGTCCGAAATCAGCGGCATGAGGTTGTGCAGGAACGCGCCTCGCTCCTTCACCCATCTATTCACCTTGATCAGATGCTCATCGTTCACGCCGGGGATCATCACTGAATTGATTTTGGTGAGGATGCCGCGCGCGGTCAGCATCTCCAGACCCAACATCTGCCGCTCGTGCAGGATCCGGGCGGCTTCGATGCCGACGTAGCGGCGATGGTCGTAAAAGATCCAAGGATAGATCTTTGCACCGACCTCAGGGTCGACCATGTTGATGGTGATCGTCACGTGATCGACATTCATGTCGGCAAGCTCATCGACATGGTCCGGCAGCGCGAGCCCATTCGTGGAGATGCAAAACTTGATGTCTGGGATTTCCCTGGCAACTCGTTCGAACGTTGCCTTCGTCTTCTTCCAGTCGTAACAGGCATCGCCCGGTCCGGCGATGCCGAGCACGGAGAGTTGCGGCACCTCGTTGGCGACCGCGACCACCTTGCGTAGCGCCTGGTCGGGTGTCAGCGTTTCGGAGACCACCCCAGGCCGGCTTTCGTTCGCGCAGTCATATTTGCGATTGCAGTAGTTGCACTGGATATTGCAGCCGGGCGCGACCGCGACGTGCATGCGCGCGAAATAGTGATGCGCCTCTTCTGAAAAGCAGGGGTGATCCTTGATCTTCTCCCAGATAGCCGGATCCGTGTCGTCCGGCTTTATCGACGAGCCGCAGGACGAAGACGCGCAGCCACCGGCTTTCACGGTGGCAAGCAACTGGTCACCGAATGTCGTGCTGAGGCTCTCAAGCGAAATTGCCGGTGCGGACATCGAACGGCTCCGTTGCTAGGTGAATGTCGCAGTTCAAACCGCAAGAGCTATGCCAGCTCAAAGAGCGGTTTTGGTTCACGAATTGGCTTTCGTGTCGGATTCCGTCGGATTGCTCCGACACACCTTTGTCGGGCTTCCGACAGTGGACAAGCAAATCGGGTCGCGAAGGCTACCAGCCTTGGGCGCGAAGGGTGTGAGGGAGACTACTCCGGGCTTACGTTTGACGTCATCACGACGTCTAGAATTTCTTCACCTCGATGCCATATCGGCGCAGCGCGTAGCCGATTTGCCGCGGCGTGAGGCCGAGGATACGAGCCGCCCTGGCCTGAACCCAACCGGCCTTGTCCATCGCGTCGATCAGCCGGTCGCGTTCCGTCAGACGCGGGGGACAAGCGGGATCGTTTGGATCGCCGGCCGCAAGGGGAGATACGTTGCCTGCGGAGGCACCGATGCGACTGGCCGGCAGCCGCAATCCGACCGGCACTGCGTTGACCCGTGCGAGATCGTCGATGGTATTGCCGCCATTCGAGCGGTCGGCTCGCTTCCAGAGGAGCCAGGAAAGGCACTGGCTCTTCTTACAGGCGAAATCGGATGGCGTGATCGTCCTTGAACGCGCAAGTGTGGCCGTCCTTTGGACGCAGTTCTCCAGCTCGCGGACGTTACCAGGGAAGTAGCATTGCGAGATCAGGTCAAGCGCCGACGGCGCGAAGGCGAGTGCGCGATCGTTCTCCTTGTTGAATCGATTGAGGAAGGCGTTCGCAAGGCGTGGAATATCGCCGGGTCGCTCTCTGAGCGGAGGCAGGATAATTGGCACCACATTGATGCGGTAATAAAGGTCGGCCCTGAACTCCCCTTTTATGACGGCCGTCTCGAGATCCTTGTTGGTGGCGCATATGAGGCGCACGTCGACCTGTAGCGTTTTGGTGCCGCCGACTCGCTCCAACTCGCCTTCCTGCAAGACACGCAACAGCTTGGCTTGAAAGGCCGGCGAAATCTCGCCGATTTCATCAAGTAGCAGCGTTCCCTCATTTGCCAATTCAAAACGACCGGCGCGCTGGGAGATAGCACCCGTGAAAGCGCCCTTTTCATGCCCAAACAGTTCTGACTCCAGAACGCTTTCAGACAGTGCGGCGCAGTTCAATTTGACGAAAGACTTCTTCCTCCGACGTGAGAGCTTATGGATGGCTTGCGCAAAGAATTCCTTGCCGGTGCCGCTTTCACCCCGCAGTAGCACGGTGGAATTGGTCCCTGCTACGACCGAGACGGTTTCGAGCACCTGCTTGAGTGCGGGGCTTTCCCCGATGATCCCGTCGATTTTGACATCCGCATGCCGGGCAGGGTCGTAGGTCCTCCCCTCGTTGGGCGATTTCTCCGGTCTCCATTGCTCATGGACAGACCGCTGACGATCTGTACTCAGGATGCGATGGAGACGGATCGTCCGGCCGACAAGGTTGGCGACCATCGTCAGGAAGTATGTGTCCTCGTCGTCGCGAAAGTCGGTGGCGCCGTCTCCGGCGCGGTCGATCGACAATGTCCCAAGGATTTTATGATCAGCCTTTAGCGGGATACCGATAAAGGCAATTGGGATGGTGCCGCTGCTCGAAGATGTTTGAAGGTCAGCCTGAAATAGTTGGGACTTGCGGACGTCCGGTATGAAGAGCGGCGTCCCCGTAGCGACGATTTGATCTGTTATGGCCTGTGGTATGACGCGGCGAGTGCCTGATTGAGGTGCGTGGGTATTGCCGGCAGTTGCGGCAATCTCCGGCTCTCCTTCAGCGTCCAGGAGGACGATTGCTCCGTGACGCATCTGCAGAAACGAAGGCAGGATGTTCACGACATTGGCGAGCGTAATCTCCAGCTCGCTGGGGGCGGTCAGCACCTTCGATATCTCGTAGAGTCCCCTGAGCGCGATATCTGCTTGGGGCATGCTTTTGATGGGCGGTTCAGGGCGGGTATCCCGAGGTGCTACCTCGTCGACCCGATCTTGCGGTACGTGAGCCATGGAAACACCTCAGCGGTTGTCGTCCAGAGTGCTCCTCCTTTCGTGTCTGAGTCTGAATTGTGAAAGCACAGTATTCACGAGCTTCTCTTCGTGGCGCGGCAATTCAAGCAAAGATAGACTTGGCGTTGGTCGCGACCTCAGGTGTACCAAGATTGACCCTCTTGATGCGGTGCGTGCGTCCTCATCCGAATTTGAAGAGGACTCCGAAGCCGCCGCGTGGATAGTTCCACTCAATCTCGCCACTGGTCTCGCACAAAATCCGGCAGGTGCCGCACTCCATGCAGCCGTCGGCAGTGATCTCCACTTGACCTTTGTCGTTCAACTCATAACATTTCGCGGGGCAGACGTGGGTCAGCGCGAGCAAGTTCGCGCTTGGCCTCTCGTGCGGTCGCACTTTGATATGCGGACGGCCAGAATCCACCAAGTAGCGGTTCTGGTAAAGCTTGTCCTCGACACGTGACTTCGTCACTGCGATCGTCATTTCGTCTCCCCTCAGCGCCACGCCAATGCAAGGCGGACCGCGTCGCTGACCAGCCCCCAGCGCGAGCGCGCCTTGATGAAGGCCGCCGTGGTCGCCTTTTCCTTCTCGATCTTCGGCGTGCCGTCGACACGCATGAAGTTCTGCGCGGCTTGCGACATCAACCGCGGATAAGCCGTGAAGTAATTGCAGGAATTGGTGTGGAGCAAGGCCGGCATGTCTTTGTATTTCCTTAGGTCCTTGACCACGAAGGACTTGTCCAGCATGGCTTTGTAAAGGGCGAGATTCCGTTTGGTCATAGGACCGTTGCGGCTCTTGACCTCGATGATTGCCTCAGCCGCGATGCGGCCGGAGGTCATGGCGAGGTTCGAACCCTCGCGGTGAATGGCGTTGTTCAGTTGCGCGGCATCGCCGACCACGACCCAACCGTCGCCAAAGAGCTGCGGAATAGCCTTGTAGCCGCCTTCGGGAATGAGATGCGCGGAATATTCTTTCACTTCCGAGCCGGCGATCAGCGGCCGGATCGAAGGATGGGTTTTTAAGGCGTCGAGGAGGACGTAAGGGCTCTCGACCATCGCGGCGAAATCGGAGACGAGGCAGCCAATGCCCAGTGAGATCGACTCCTTGTTGGTATAGAGGAAGCCGAGCCCGGCCATGCTGCGGGAGGTCGTGCCCACCGCCTCGATCACGCAGCCTTCATCGCCTTTGAGGCCGAACCGCTGCTCAATGACCTCTTCGGGCAGGAAATGCATTTCCTTGACGGCGAGCGCCACGGTTTGCGGCTTCGGTATCTCGCGCAGGCCGGCCCGCGTGCCAAGCAGTCCGCATACGCCTTCTGCGAGGACGACCACGTCCGCGTAGATGGCTCCGCCGGCCCGGTCTGTGCGGACGCCGATCACCCTGTCCTTGGCGTCACGGATGAGTTCCGTCACGGTCGTCTCGCACAGAACCGTCGCGCCGGCCTCGCGCACCTTACGCGAAAACCATTTATCGAACTGGGCACGGATGATCGTGTAGCGGTTGGGCTTCGCCTCATTGAAGTCGTCCGACCGATAGTGAATCCCGGTATGGGATGTGTCGTCCATCACCCAAAGCCGCTGTTCAACCAAATGCCGCTCGAGAGGCGCATCGTCCCGGAAATCCGGGATGATCTTCTCCAGCATGTTCGCGTACATGATGGCACCCTGGACATTCTTGGAGCCCGGATATTCACCCCGCTCCAACTGCAGCACCTTCAGGCCGTGGCTGGCCATGGTGTAAGCAGCTGCGTTTCCGGACATGCCGGCCCCAATAACAATGGCGTCGAATTGTTCCTCAATCATGTCCATCCCTTAGCTCGCAAGCTTGTCGCGACTGTGGGGCGACAGCCGCCGGGTGAAGGCTTCCGTCAGTGCGGGCAGGAAGCGGATCGCGTCGGTGACGATCCCGAGGTGAGCGAAATCGAAAATCGGCGCGTTCGGGTCGGTGTTGATGGCCACGATGAGATCCGCCCCCTCGACGCCAACCCGATGCTGGACGGCGCCGGAAATCCCGGCCGCTATGTAAAGCTTCGGCCGGATGGTCTTGCCAGTTTGGCCGATCTGCCGATCAGCTGGCATCCAGCCCTTCTGGACCAACGGGCGCGAACAGCCGTGCTCGGCGCCGATTGCTCGCGCGAGATTCTTCACAAGCTGCAGGTTCTCCGCCGCGCCTAGACCGAGGCCTCCCGCAACCACGACGTCGGCATAGGCAAGATTTGCCTTTGCCGACTGACTATCCGGCAGGAAGCCGAGGATTTTGGTAACGATCTCGTCCTCGGCTACCGAGAGCTTGTGCCGGATGACACGCCCGACCGGTTTATCCGCCCGCTGCGGCATGGGCATGACCCTCGGTCGCACTGTCGCCATCTGGGGGCGGAAATTGAGCGTATAGATCGTGCACAACAAGGAACCGCCGAAAGTCGGACGGGTGGCGGCGAGCGAACCGTCGGTATCCACATCGAGTTCGGTGCAGTCGGCCGTGAGCCCTGTCTGCAAGGTCGTCGCCACGGAGCCGGCAAGATCCCTGCCGAGTGTGGTGGCACCGAGAAGAAGGATCTCGGGTTTGTGGGTATCGACCAGATCCGTCATCGCCTTGGTGAATGGCTCGTTCCGATAGTCGGCGAGCAGCGGCGCCTCGACGATGTAGACAAGGTCGGCGCCATAAGCGAACGCTTCGGCAACGGCGTTCCCGATGGCCTCTCCCGGCGGTCCAAGCACGACGCCCGCAAGCTGGACCTGAAGCTTGTCTGCTAACTTGCGGCCTTCGCCGAGCAGTTCGAATGATACGGGATGGACTTGGCCGCGTTCGAGCTCGATGAAAACCCAAACGTGCCGGTAGTCCTTGAAATGCGCGGGCAGCTCCTTCTTTATGCCGGCACGGCCGGCGGCAGGGCGAGGGGTTTCTCGGTTCGCGGTCGACATCGTCTGCTCCTTGCCCTCTCACGCGCCGCCGTTGAAGGCGAGCTCATGTTCCAATGCCGGCTGGCGGGTGAAAATTGCCGTGATGAGTTCGTCAGCGACATCGCGCAAGGCCATCTCGGCGGTGTCGATTTTTGCCGCCTTTTCCGCTCGCGCAGGAGGCGCGAAAACGCGCTTGACCACCGTCGGTGAACCGCGCAGGCCGCATTTGGTGAGATCCTCAATGCCGGCGTCGGCCGCACTCCATTTCAAGACCTGGCTGCGCGCAGCGCACAGGGCGTCCTGGATCGAGCCCCGGCGGATCTCGTTTGTGCCTTCCAGCATGGTGATCAGGCAAGGGAGCCTGCTCTTCAGCATCTGTGTGCCGCCTTCGGAGCGGCGCTCGACCTTGATCTCGCGCGCAGCAAGGTCAATAGAGGCGATCTTCGCGACATAGGTCAGTTGCAGGAGTCCGAGGCGCTTGGCGATGCCGGGCCCGACCTGGGCGGTGTCGCCATCGATCGTCTGCTTGCCGGTGAAGACGAGGTCTGGCGTGCCGAACGTCTCGCCAACCTTCGCGATTGCCTGGGAAAGGGCGAACGAGGTCGCCAGCGTGTCGGAGCCGGCAAAATAGCGGTCGGTCAAGAGCACCGCTCGGTCGGCGCCGTAACCGAGCGCCTTGCGCAGCGCGTCCTCTGCCATGGGCGGACCCATAGTGAGCACGGTGACTTCGCCACCATAGGCGTCGCGCAGTCTGAGGGCTTCTTCGAGGGCGAACAGGTCGTAAGGGTTGATGATGGTCGGAACACCCTGGCGCATGATCGTGTTCGTCACCGGATGGACCCTTATCTGTGCCGAGTCCGGCACCTGCTTGATGCAGATTACGATGTGCATTGGCGGTTTCTCCAGGCTCCAGTCCGGATGCGGGCTTGGCGGTTCATCTCCTTGGGTTGCATCATTCGTGCCAACTGTTTTGCGCTGCCCCCAATTCCTAGAACTTCGCTTGGTTGCTTCTGAGGGCGCCGTGGTGATGACCGGATTTGTCGGCTTCTCGACATTGTCGCGTCGCAACCCGTGTCGCGGTCATTCCTGTCCGAACCGCTTCAGTACGGAGTCGAACGGGACAAAGGTGCGGCCCGGCGTGGCAGGTTTGTTCGGATCGTGGTCTTTGAGCACCTTGAAGACCCGATGGGTGAGCGGCGAGGAAACCGCGAAGTCCTCGTAAGCGCGTTCGAGCGTCGCGCGCACCCGCGCGGCAATCACCTGGTCGGGCAGACCGGAGAAATCTTCTTCGGCAAGGTATTGGCCCACGCGCTTCATGATATGGAGCCGCGAGACATTCAGCACCTTCGGATCATAGGAGACGCCAAGGACTGCGAAGAACTCCTCCGCAGCCGACAGGCGCTTCAGTCGTGCGAGGATGTCGGTGACATCGATGGGGCGGCTGTCAGCGGAACAATTCATTGCATTCTCCCTGGTCGGAAAACTGTGGTGTCGGTGGGCTCGCGCACGGCTGACCTGGACCCGCACAGCTCCGCGAGGGATGCCTCGCTGCACATTTCATCGTAGAGCTCGACCAGTTGAGTTGCAGTGACGGTCGATTTGGTCTCGGCCGCCTCGCGCCGGACGCGGGCCACCATCGCGGCTGCCAAATCCGGGTCGAGATCGCGACCGCTTTCGCTCAGCACATGGGCAATCGCAGTGGCGCCGGAATGCTTGCCAATGACGATACGCCGGCAGCGGCCCACGAGAGCCGGATCGAGCCCCTGATAAGTACGCGAGTCCTTCAGCAGCCCTGCGACGTGAATGCCGGATTCGTGGGTGAAAACATCGGCGTCCACGACCGGCTTAATGGCAGCGGTCTGCCGGCGGGAGGCCCAAGCCACCTGGGCGGCGAGGTCGGGCAATGCGGTCAGCTCGATGCCGGTATTCGCGCCGTCGAGGACCGCCATCGCGGCGGCCACCTCTTCCAGCGCGGCATTGCCCGCACGCTCGCCGAGCCCCAGGACGGTGACGGACGCATGGCGCGCGCCTGCGCGGATCGCGGCCAGCGTGTTGGCGGCAGCAAGTCCGAGATCGTTGTGCGCATGAAATTCAAGCTCGATTGGAGACTGCGGCACGAGCTGGGCGACAAGTTCGAAGGTCGAAAACGGGTCGAGAACGCCGACTGTGTCGGCTAGCCTGACGCGGCTTGCGCCGGCGCGTGCAGCCGTCTCGATGACGCGGGCGAGATGATCCCGATTGGCCCGCGAGGCGTCCTCGCAGCCCACCGCGACGAAGAAGCCGGCGGCGGCTGCGCGCCTGACCATACGTTCGATGACCTGGAGCGCTCCCGCCTTATCGAGGCCGAGCTTGGCGGCAAGTTGGATGTCCGACGCAGGCAGCGATAGATTGATGGCGTGGACGCCGCTCTCGATCGCTGCATCGAGATCCAGCGACGTCATCCGGCACCAGGCCATGAGCCGAACCGGGAGACACCGCGCGACCACGGCGCGAATTGTTTCGATCTCGTCGGCGCCCATGACCGGCGTGCCGATCTCGATCTCTGTGACGCCGGCCGCCGCAAGAGACTCGGCGATCTCCAGCTTTTCCGTCGTGGTAAAGGCGACGCCGGGCGCCTGCTCGCCATCGCGCAAGGTCGTATCGTTGAGAAAGACATGACGGGTCATGAACGGTAGCCGGTTCTGCTGCCGCTCAGGCATAGACCGGATTGACCGTCTTCGGAGGTTCGGTTACCCGGCCCAGAACTGGGAAGGCCACGCAGCTTCTCCACGATTGCCGGCATGACCTCGAGCACCCGGTCGACGTCCGCTTCGCCGTTGTCCCGCGCCAAGGAGAAGCGGACTGCCGCGTGTGGCGTTTTCATCGCGCTCAGGACATGGCTCGGTTCCAGCGAGCCGGAGGTGCAGGCGGAGCCGGAGGAACACGCGATGCCCACGCGGCTGAGGAGAAGTGGAATTCCATCACTTTCGACATGTTCGAAGGAGATGTTTGCGGTGTTGGGCAACCGTTCCAGGGGATCACCAGTGACACAGGTGCTTGGGATGCGCTGGAGAATCCCGTCCTCTAAACGGTCGCGGAGCGACTTTACCCGTGTGGTCTCGTCGTCCATGAATTTCAAGGCGAGTTTGGCCGCCATGCCGAGCCCGACTATGCCGGGCGTATTCTCGGTGCCAGCACGCCGGTTTTGTTCTTGGTGGCCCCCCTTGATCAGCGAGTGGAAATTGACGCCACGTTTTACGAAAAGCGCGCCGATCCCTTTCGGCCCATGCAGCTTGTGGCCGGAGAGCGACAGCATGTCGATTGCGGTCGACTTCAGGTCCATCGGAAGCTTGCCGACCGCCTGCACAGCATCGGTATGGAAAAGGGCGCCCACTTCCTTGGCCAACTCGGCAAGCCTGGCCACGGGGAAGATCACACCAGTCTCATTGTTCGCCCACATTATCGAGACGATTGCCACCTGTGGGGTGAGGGCGGCCATATAGGCGTCGAGGTCGAGCCGGCCACGGCAATCCACCGGGATCCTGTGCACCTTGACGCGGCGGGTCTTCTCAAGATGCGCGCAGAGCGTCAGCACGGCGGGATGCTCGACCGCGGACGTCACGATCTCGGTTCGGTTGGGCGTCGCCTCGAGCGCCGAAAGAAGCGCTGCATTGTCGCTTTCTGTCCCACCCGAGGTGAAGGTGATCTCATCGTCGAACTCCGCGCCGATCAGAGCTTGCAACTGCCTCCGCGCCTTTCTCACCGCCGCACTGACTGAGGCGCCAAGAGCGTGCGCCGACGAAGGGTTGCCGAATTGATCCCTAAAGAACGGCAACATCGCTTGCACGACCTCAGGATCGGCCCGTGTGGTTGCGTTGTTGTCGAGGTAGACAGGTTTCATGTGCGATCCTCAGTTGACCGGAATGACGCGAGCGCGCGACCGCCTCATTGAGCCTCTGGCGTATGCCGTTGATGATGATGGGCCCGAACTGGCAGCCGGCGCAGACGCCCGAGAGTTTGACGTAGACCGGATCGGCGTCGACATGGACAAGTCCGCAGTCGCCGCCGTCAGCCCGCAGGCAAGGACGCCCGAGCACGACAACGTTATCGATAAGCCGAATTTGGCGCAGCGGCGCGATTTGGTCGCCAGCAGCTCGGGTGCCACCAGGAACCGAACTGTTTCGGCAGGCGACGTTCTTTGCATCCTACCGGAAGCGATTGCCGGTCCCGAGATCGGCTTTGACCTTGCCTTGTTCTTGAGGACGGGGACATCTGTTGTGCCGGCCATGTAAGCCTCCTCTTCCGCAAAACAGTCCGTTGTCGGCAATCGCTTCATGGACCCGCACAGGCGCTTCGGGCGATCAACTGAAGGACTTGCCGCAGCCGCACTTCTCGCGCGCGTTGGGGTTATCGAAGACAAAGCCGGAAGATTCGAGCCCGGTGAGGAAGTCGACGGTCATGCCGGCGACATGGGGTTGGGAGCCCGCGTCCACGAACAGCTTGATCCCATCTGTCTCGGTGATCGCGTCGCCCTCGCGCGACACGCTCTCCAGGCCCATTAAGTATTTGAAGCCGGCGCAGCCGCCGGCCTGGACCATGATGCGAAAGCCTTCCGCCGGCTCGCTGGCGCGGGAAAGAGCAGTCTTGATGGCGGCAACAGCGTTTTCGGTGAGCGTAATCATGGCTCCATTCTCCTCAGTCCGGGACCTGCTTGCGCATCACGCTGCATGCACCGTGCCAAAGCGAAAACCGTTTCACCACAGCGCGGCATCTCTGACCCTGCGGTGGTTCTTGTGAGTCCATTGCTGCGAAGGTGTCGGCCAACCGACACGTACTGTCGGGTTTGTCGGGTCCGCCACGCGGGATGTTAAGCCTGAGTTGTTGGCTGAACTCACATTAAACCAATGACCATTACAGAAGACTCCTTCTGAGCTTGCTTCGGCGCAATTGGCACGGTTTTTGAAGCTCCACTGGCGAGGCGGCAAGAGACTGCCGATCCACAATCGTGTCGTGGGTGCCCTCGCGATCGATGCGCCGAAGCAAGGGAGCAACATGTCAGGACTGGGTCAGACACGCTTTGTTTGGCAAAGCAGCGCCGCCCGTGGCATCCGAATGACCGATTGGCCGATTGCGACAACACCCACAATCGCTCACCACCGCCCGGTGGCCACCGACCGGCTCGATGTGATTCCATCAACATGTGCCTGCTCGTGTCACTCGGGTCTCGCCGCTCCGATAGCACCCCCGGTTTTCGCGCGGGTGCGACGATGTGCGCACGCTGTCCAGCGACACTTTGTTCACGGGCCAGCAGCAGATCAGGGTCGAGCATTACGGCGCGCCCTATCGGCTGAAGATTCACCGGCAGGGCAGCTGATCCTCACACGTAGGTGGAAGCAGGGGTAAGACATGGACCAGCGCGAGAAACCGTCGCCGGACGAAATCCGGCGGGCGTGCGAAGACAACCCGAAAATCCGGGAGCATGATCTCGCCGCTCGATTCGGCATTTCGGAAGCCGAATTGGTCGCGGCGCATTGTGGTCACGGCGCGGTGCGCATCGAGCCGCGCGTCGATGATCTGCTGACCGGCCTCGAAGCGGTCGGCGAGGTGATGGCGGTCACCCGCAACCAAAGTGCCGTGCACCAAAAGATCGGCGTCTACGACAAAGTGGTCACCGGCAACCCGCATGCCATGGTGCTCGGCGACGAGATCGACCTGCGCATCTTCCCGAAAGCGTGGGCGTATGGCTTCGCCGTCGAGAAGCGCGAGGGAGCCGAGATCCGCCGCAGCCTGCAATTCTTTGATGCCACCGGCGAGGCGATGCACAAAGTACATCTCAGGCCCGCTTCGAACCTGCAGGCCTATCAGCATCTGGCGGCAGAGCTCGCATCCTCCGACCAGGAGCCGATCATATCGGTCGAGGCGAGCGGGGCGCGCGATAACGCAGTGAGTCCAGACCAAGCCGCCACGGTCGACGACCTACGCGAGCACTGGAGCCGGCTGAGCGACGTGCATCAGTTCTACCATATGTTGAAGGCACTGAAGCTCAGCCGCTGCCAGGCGATGCGTATGGCCGACGAGGATTATGCCTGGCTGCTCGACAATGATGCCGTTGGCGCCCTGTTCCAACAGGCGGCCGAAGACGAGATGCCGATCATGTGCTTTGTCGGCAATCATGGTTGCATCCAGATCCATTCCGGCCCGATCAAGTCGGTCAAGCAGATCGGGCCGCGGATCAATGTGCTCGACGAGACCTTCCATCTGCATCTTAGGACCCATCACATCCGCGAGGTCTGGGCCGTGCGCAAGCCGACGAGGGATGGTCACGTCACGTCCATTGAAGCCTATGGCGCCGACGGCAAGATGATCATCCAGTTCTTCGGCACGCGCAAGGAAGGCGAACGCGAGCGCAGCGACTGGCGGTTTCTGGCCGAGAGTCTGCCACGCGTTCCCGGTCCGACCGACAGGGATGTGTAGAGCCGGCAGGCCCGTAGGATTGAACCGGCCGCCATAGGGCTCGGCGCCACGTTCCGACAGCGGCTCGCGAGGAAATATAGGTCCATGTGCGATAGAGCTTGCCGTGTTAGCGCATACGCACGGTCAGGTGTGCACGCCGGAATTGACCGCATCGATACAGTCAGGCTCGTCGCCGGCCGGATCGCTGCGCACGAGTGCATCGCTCGTCTGACCGGAAATCCTTGCAGCGGCTACAACAACGCATATGCCATCAGCGCCGAACCGAAGCGGAAGCGCGGCCGGGTCTTGTCGGACCGCACCCGAACCTTGCGCTGGATCGCGTCGTTGCTCAATCCGGGCCGTGCGAGCGATCTCCTCGCTCGTCGACCGGAAGGCTGTGCAGCAGCAGCCAAGCCGAACAGCCCGATGTCGCGGACTCGACAAAACCGACCACGGATGTCGGTTGTCGGACGTTGTCCTAAGAATGATGGACAGGTGATCATCAGCGGCGGGCCTAGTGCAGGCTGGCATTGCTTGGTGCAGCGCCATGGGTACGCCTATCCGGCACGCGACTTGCTTCGACAATTTGATCAGCAGGGCATCAGCAGTGCGTCACGGAGCTCAGAGGTGATTGACCAGCCTCTCAACCCTAACGGGGATAAGCGGCGGCTTTGCTTCATGCCCGCAGCGCGGCGGAGATGCCCCTTCTGATCGACTTCGCAACCGATCTCATCCGCGCTGGTGCAGGTGGGCTGTATCAGGCGACAGAATCTAGAAGGCGCCCGACAAGAGACGTGCCCATGCTGGAAATCGAGTTTATGAACAGCGGTGCAATCTCAATCGAGCCATGAACGCCAATGTAGAGAAAACAAAATGGCGACCAACCCCGTTCCAGATCATGTCCCGCCCGAAATGGTGAGGGACTTCAGCCTGTTTACATCGCCAGGGATGCCACCAACACCCAACGGGGATCCACACGCAGCTGTCGCTTGCGTACATGACGGGCCTCCGATCTTTTACTCCCGCTACAACACGCAAGATGGCCGGGGTACCTGGGTCATCACCCGTGCCGCGGACCAGCGGAAGGTGCTGCAGGACGCAGAGACTTTTTCCAGCCATCGCAGCATCTTCTCCTCCATACTGGGTGAAAACTGGCCGACGATCCCGCTTGAGCTCGATCCACCGGCCCATGGCGTCTTTCGCTCACTGCTCAATCCGCTGCTTTCGCCAAAGCGGGTGTTGGCTTTGGAACCGGCTGTCCGCGAACGGGCGGTCGAGCTGATCGAAAGGATCGCCGCGTCGGCCACAAGCTGCGACGTGATGAAGGATTTTGCCTTTCCTTTCGCGGTGAGCACCTTTCTTCGCTTTCTGGGGTTGCCCGATGACCGACTCGATACATTCGTCGGCTGGGGGAAAGATCTGCTCCACGGCGACGATAAGGAACGACCTGTGGCTGCCCGGACGATCGTGGCATTCATCGACGAACTTGCAGCCATGCGCCGCCAGGAGGCGGTTGACGATTTCATGAGCTTTATCGTGCAGGCACGGGTCGAGGGCCGCCGGCTGACGGACACCCAAGTCCGCGGCATCGGCGTGCTTGTCTTCGTCGCTGGGCTCGACACGGTCGCAGCAGCTATAGGCTTTGACTTGGCGTACCTCGCGCGCAACCTCAAAGATCAGCAATTGCTGCGGAGCGAACCGGACCGCATCCCGCTCGCAACCGAAGAATTGCTGCGGGCCTATCCGCCCATTCAGTTGATCCGCGTGGCTACGAAAGATATCGACTTCGAAGGCGCGCCGATCCGGAAGGGGGACTATGTTTCCTGCGCCACGATGATTGCCAATCGTGACCCGGCGGAATTCGAATGCCCCAACACAATCGATTTGGAGCGGGAGGACAACCGCCACGCAGCGTTTGGCTATGGTCCCCACCGTTGCCTTGGCTCACACCTTGCCCGGCGGGAGATTGTCATTGGCCTGGAGGAGTGGTTGGCGCGCATCCCGGCTTTCAGGATCAAGCAGGGTACGGCACCGATAACTTCTGGCGGCCATGTGTTCGGGATCGAAAATTTGATCCTGGACTGGTCTTAGGCCCGCCCCGACCCGGGGCACAGACAATGGAGGCAGCGCAATGCGCATCATCGTCCAAAAGGCCAAATGCCAGGGTCACGCGCGATGCGCGGCGCAAGCGCCGGACATCTTCAAGCTTGATGACGAGGGCTACATCCTGCCCGGTGACATTGAAGTTGCGGAAGGGGAGGAACTGCCTGCATCGCGGGGCGCGCGATCCTGTCCTGAACGTGCGCTGGAACTCACCCGCTGCGCGCTTTGAGGACTCATTCAACCGAGAGTCTGGCGGGCTTGAACCATGTGGCCGCACTCAGCACGCGACCTCTGTCCCGCACGGTTCACGTCCAACTCTGCAGGGGCATTTCCGGCGCCAGTGTTCCCCGTGAGGCGCAAACGGCAGGGCAGGGGTTCGC
Source organism: Mesorhizobium sp. M0166 (assembly GCF_040322255.1). Taxonomy (NCBI): domain Bacteria; kingdom Pseudomonadati; phylum Pseudomonadota; class Alphaproteobacteria; order Hyphomicrobiales; family Phyllobacteriaceae; genus Mesorhizobium; species Mesorhizobium sp. M0166. The sequence goes on from NZ_JAMYTD010000022.1 coordinate 27,013, forward strand.
GAACACCTCTTCCAATCACAGAATTTGCGTCAGAGCCGACGGACCAGACGAGAATTGCCGAACTACTCGACGCGAGGCGACCCGGAGTGCCATACCGAAGAACTGCCCGACCCATGTTGCGGCAGGCCGGGTCTCTGCATGATTTGATAGGACGAAACCAGGAGAACGCACCATATTTGCCCAACATTATGCCCGGCTCAGCACCGGCCAATGGCCGCACATCGAGCTGGAGAGGAGGTTCGACCAGCATGTGCTTGCCTGTGTGCTTTCACGTGCGCTCGAGGAGATCGAGGCCGGCGAGGCGACGGCGACAGAGGCAACCGGACTTTCGCGCGCCGAGTTGCGCGATGTCCTGGTCCGCTGTTTCCCTGCTTTTCCTATCAACGCGTTTGCCTTGAAAGAGGTGAGCGAGCCCGAGCCGGATCTGGAAGAAGAACTTCTGCATGGACTGCTGCTGGCGCATGCCCGACATGGCGACCCGGCGAGCGCCCGCTTCGCCAAGATCATCGCCCGGCGTGCGATGCGCAATGACCACCTCTGGCAGGACCTTGGCCTTTTTAATCGAACCGACCTCGGCCGCCTGCTCGCCTCGCATTTTCCGACGCTGGCGGCCGGCAACACCCAAAACATGAAATGGAAAAAATACTTTTACCGAAAGCTCTGCGAGGCCGAAGGTTTTTCGCTGTGCAGCGCCCCCAGTTGCCGGGACTGCAATGATTTCGAAAGCTGCTTCGGCCCGGATGAAGGCGAAAGCCGCCTCACACGGACCAAGGACAACGCCTAGGATTGAGAGCCGCTTGCGTCAGTCGTACAGCGTCAGCGCTCGCGCCGCGCCATATGTCTGTTGTCAAATCTCGACGGACGCCATCGTTGAGACGGCCATTTCGGCAGCGATAGCCCTCTTTTCGGCCTCCTGGGCAAGATGACTGGCCGCGACCTGCGAATGGCCCCTGCGGCAAGCAAGGCGCCATAAATAACTGCGCCCAGCAGAACCAGTCGGCAAGAACGAACGGAACTGGCCACGTGGACGGGTATATCGAAGCGTCCATTGTTGACGTCAGCATTATACCTGGTAACGCCAGACTTCGACCGATTTTCAGCGGGCCGATAAGAAAGGCGCTCGAAGAGAAGGCGACTTTCGACCTGAACCGGAAATTGCAAAGCTGCAAGCCCAGTTGGAGCAGCAGTTGGCCCGGTTGAAGGATGCAGAAAAGTTGGCGATCAAGCTCAAGACTAATTCTGTTGGCCTCAAACGAATCAACGTCGCCGACGAAGCAATCGAGGTCGTAGCCGGTTTCACAGGACGGCGGACATTGGGGTCGGCAGTCTAGTCCCAGCCAAATAGGGCGCGCGCTTCTGCTACTGCGCAAACGCCTCTGGAGTCGATTTTATCAGCTCGTTGGCGTGATCTTCAGTTCCTTCGCCACAAAGCCCGGCGGAGAAGAGTATGCTGCCTGGCCTATTCATTCGCCCAAGCCCGCTTGCCACGGCAGCTATCGTGGTCATTTTTACATCAGACGATCGTCTCGTGAGCAGTGGACCGCAGAGTTGCGAAGACGCAGTTGCCCTTTGCTTCTACTGTGCATAGAAGCCATTTGTGCGGGCAGAGGTACAAAATCTGGGTGCGGTGCTGTGGGAATAAAATTCGAAAAGCTAAATAAACTGCGAGAGTCACTGCTAGAGGCAAATCACGATTTCCGCGCCAGCACCCAATTGTTCAATAGCTTGGATGTCGCGAAAATTGATCGCGAAATGGATCTTGGAGATCGCGGAAAGCAGCGGGGCGAGGCGAACCAACCTCCGAAGGCGGCCAAGAATTTCGACGACGTTGAGCATGCAGTCATCGAGAGGGTCGAGGACGAAAAAAAGGCGGCACACCACACCCTCGAGGATAGCCTGCAGCTTCTCTCCGGACGTTTGGCGGGCCTCGACTTTGAAGAGCAATTTGGTCTGATCCGTCAGGCGAACGCCGCCAGTGTTTCTGATTTCAAGGCCTCGATCGCGGTAGGCCTGGACGAACTTCACGGATTGCGAAAATCGCTCAACGACGCGGAGAAGGAGCACGCCTGGTTCAAACAGAAGCACGGGCTTGTCCGCGCCGTTAGGATTCAGCACGGAGCAGCCTACGTTTTCCGAATTTCCTTGCTGATTTTCCTGTTTCTGATTGAAACGGCGATGAACGGAAATTTCCTTGCCAAGGGAAATGAACAGGGATTTTTTGGCGGACTCCTCGAAGCCGCCGCGTTCTCGTTTTTGAACATCGGCGCCGCTCTGCTTTTCGCAATATTCTGTGCACGCCTGGTGACTCACAGATCGTTTTTCGTGAAGGTGATCGGCGCGTTGTCGATAGTGGCATACATCGGCTTGGCATTGACCATAAACCTAGCGCTTGCACATTACCGCGAGGTCAGCGGGTCCTTTGTGAACGGAGCCGGTGTCGAGGTTGTGCGCAGCATGCTCGCCAATCCGGCCGGCCTTATGGATGTGAAATCCTGGCTTCTGTTCGGCATCGGTCTCATGTTTTCGATTTTTGCATTTATCGACGGCTGGTTCGTTCTCGACCCATACCCAGGCTATGCGGGTGTCGAAAACAGATTGGTCGCTCGCAGGGAAGACTACATCGAGCGCAAGAGCGAGCTCATCGAGGCTCTGCAAGAGGTGCGCGATGAGCACAACGAGAAGGTGGAGGACATCGTCAAGCGGCTGGGGAGCAGACGCAGGGAGCATCGGGCGATCATCGATCATCGGTCGAGGCTGCTGACGCTCTTTGTGCAGCATCAAGACCAGCTGGAGCGAGCCTGCAACCAGCTTCTCGCAAAGTACAGGGAGGCCAATATCCAGGCCCGCACAGAGCCAGCGCCAAAACATTTTGCCACGCCCTACAGACTCGAGCGCATAAAACCCCTGATATCGTCCGACGATGAATGGAGCGAGAAGGACCTGGGCGCCTCAATTCGTGACGCGCAGGAAGAACTCAACGCTCAGGTGCGGCTCATCGGGCTGGAATGCGAGCGGGGGATCGAACAGTACCGAGATCTCGACAAGCTTCATCCGGACAGCGTGAATGGCTAGGCGGGGCCGCAGAAGAAAGAATGGCAGTGGCGGCACCATTGTGGCAGCAGTTGGATTGGCCGTGCTGTCGGCTGCGATGCTGGCCGGTTTTGTTTGGATGTGGTCGAGATCCGGGAAGGACCAAATCGACGCCAGCACGAATTGCCCGTTGGCCGGTCCTGTAAGCCTGACGGCGGTCTTGATCGACGCCACCGACCCGATTTCGCCAATAACCATGGCCGATTTGAAGAATGAATTCCGTAAGACCATTGGGCGCGTCGAGCCCGGCGGCTATCTGAGGATATTGACGCTGGGCCCGACCCCCGGCGACCTGACTGTGATGTTTGATGGATGCAACCCGGGCGATGGCTCGACGGTCGACAGCTGGACGAACAATCCGTCCCGGCGGCAGAAGAAATGGGAAGATGCATTCGAGGATCCTCTGACGAAGCTTCCCGACCAGATTCCCAATGGAGAATCCGCTAGCCAATCTCCAATCATGGCCGGAATGCAAAAAATCAAACTGTCATTATTCGATAGCGGTTTGGCGAAAGAGAAGACCGCAAAGCGAATAATAGTCGTGTCGGATATGATTGAACATACGGCGCTGTACTCACAATATCGTTCGGGTCTCGATTACCAGAAGTACCTTGATAGTTCGGCCGACAGGACCTACGGGACATCGCTTGATGGCGTGGGGGTTACGATACTCTATGTCGATAGGGCGAAGAAGCCATTTGGCTCTTTCGGACATGCAGAGTTCTGGACCCGGTGGGTTCAAGCTCATCATGGCGAGTTTGAGAAGCTGGTAGGGTTGGAGGGGTTAAACTGATGGCCAAGAAGCGAGGGGAGTCCTTCTTGGGACATCCGAGCCTGCCCCTTGTCGTCTTTGCGACACTAACCCTGGGCGGCTGTGTGTTCATCGCAATAGCCAAGCTGTCGGGCGTAGACCCGATAATGGCGGCGAGCGCACCGGTATGCCTGATGCTCATCTATCTTGCCGCGTCCGTCTTCACCGGCAAGCTGCGGCTCCACGATGAGCAGACTGGCGACAATCTCTACTACATGGGTTTCCTGTTTACGTTGACGAGTCTCGGCGTATCGCTGTTTCAGTTTGGTTCCGAAGGATCCACCGACACAATCGTGAGGAACTTTGGTATCGCGGTGACGTCGACGATCACGGGCATTGCTCTGCGGATCTTTTACAATCAGATGCGCCGCGATCCTGCCGACATCGAACGGACGGCCAGGCACGAACTCGCCGATATGACGCGTCGTGTAAGAGCTGAGATGGAAAGTGTAACCAGGGAATTCGCTGACTTTCGCCGCGTCAGCAATCAGATGTTGGAGGAGGGTTTTGCCGAAATTGCCGTTCAAGCGGAGCGGAACGGAGAGCACATAAGATCGGCGCTGGATAAAATCGCGATGGAATCGATCAAACCGGTTCAAGAGGCCTCGGGAAAGCTCAGCAATGCTTTGAGCGATAATTTTGGGCAGATCGAAAGTCAGTTCTCGTCGATCGCACAGCGCGTCGAGGCGGCAGCCGATCTGCTCGACAAGGCCAACAGCTCAATGTCCTCTTCAGTTGGCAGACTGGGTGAACAGGCCGACAGCGTAGCCACCAAGTTAGAGAAGGTTGTCGTCCCTGATGAGGTCCTTAAGAACGATCTGGCGCCGATGGTGAAACTCCTTGGCAGCGCGGTCGCCCAATATGCTGTCAAAACAGAGACGGCTTCGCAGGAACAGCAAGCCCGCATGGCGGGCATCGTTGATGCTGTGGCTAAAGTGGCCGCAGGTGTGGAAAGGGCTGTGGCAGCCGCAGAGCAAACAGCGGAGAGTGTCCAAGCGCAACAGCGCTTGACCCAGGCGCTTGCTGCAGTGGTGCAAAAGCAAAGCAAGGACACCGGAGACCTTGTCGCAACCTTGGCAGGAAGAAGCCTCCACGCGCCGAGGCCTGTTCCCCCTCTCAACGCTCCTATCGCGATCGAACAGCCACTGGCAGATCTGGCCGCAAATGACACCGTCGAGAGCGCACCGATTAGGGTCGAGCCTGAGCCCCAACCAGACGCTTTCCAAACTCTGGGAAGCGAGCCTCCCGCCGAACGAACGGAACCGCCTAAGCGAACCAGTTGGTGGGGCAGGTGAGTGACGCTGGCGGAACTTCGGTCGCCTTCGAGCGCAAGGGTTACGGCCGCGGTTTGATACTGGGCCTGACCATGGCCGAGACGATGCTGCTTTTGGTGTTCTGCCTGCTGCTAGCAGCCGGTGCTATCATCACGAAAAAGCAGAAAGAGACCGATGAGGCGCTGCGAGCCGCTCAATCAAACAAGGAAAACGTGCAGAGGCTCGAAGCCGAAAACAAGCGGCTTCTGGCTCAGATAAAAGCGGTGTTTCAGCCCGCGAGCGGAGGAACCGTTCCCGACGAAGAATGGCGCGAGCTGGTCCTGGCCAAGGATGCTGTTAAGTCGGTCAAGGAAGCAGGTATTTCCCTGGAGGAGGTCGTGCGAAATGCCCCTGTCGCGAAGGTCCTTGCGGACAACGACATAAGCGTTGATCAGGCCAAGGCCATGATAGATGCGGCGAAGGTCTTGAAAGAATTTGGTTACATCGGCACCGACAAAGGGCTGCAGGATCTGGCTGATGTGCTCAAGAAGGCTGCAGAGCCGACGCAAGCAGCAAAACCTCACGATTGGCCGCCGATCATTAGTCTCAGCGAACTGGATGGCTATAATTTCGATACCGGAAGCGCAGAGCTTTCGGATCCGTTCAAAACAAAGTTGCGCGATCTTGCGAAGACAATCGCCGGCACTGCGACCTCTTACGGTGTCGACGTGATTGAGGTGATTGGACACACGGACGAACAGGCAATGGCGGGCGAATCCTCCAACATGGACAAAGGGCTCCAACCGGTTTTGTCAGGGAAAGTGGAAATCGGCTCACTCCATCCCGCCGACAATGCCGGCCTTGGTCTGGCGCGCGCGATTTCAGTCACGAGTGTGCTCAGTGACATGCCCGCATTAAAGGGGTTTACGATTTTGCCGATGTCAGGTGGTCAGCTCATCCTGCCCGGCGATCATCTCACCGACGGAGCGCAGATGGGCGATGTGCGGGCTCGAAGGCGCATCGAGATTAGGGTGAGGCAGCGATCAAAATTGGCGCCGGTTGGTGGCGCCAAGCCATGAATGGGGACGAGAGACTGGCGCCTTAGCCGGTACGGCAGTTGAGTTGGGGGATTGGGCTATGGGGTTTTACGTTCGAAAATCGATCAGTGCGGGACCATTCCGCTTTAACTTTTCGTCCGGCGGGGTTGGCGCTTCCGTTGGCGTGAAGGGCCTCCGCATCGGCACTGGGCCACGAGGTCACTACATCCACGCCGGCGTCGGTGGGCTCTACTATCGTGGCACTTTAGGCAAGGCTAGCGCCAAGAAGGTAGTACAGCTCTCTCAAACCCGATCTGCGCCGCAACCCCGTCCACAATCCTCGCCCCCGGAGTACGTCTCTGACGGCGTCGTAATGAGGGAAATCGAGTCCCGCGATGTGGTGGAGATGCGTGACGAGACATTTGCCAATGTACTCGATGAAATCAATGCTAGGCAATCGCAGACGCGGCTGTCCGTAGCACTCGCGGTTCTGTTCGGGATTGCAGGTTTCCTTGTGGGGACCAAGCTCGGAGGTGCCGCACCGGTGCTGGGCATCGGTGCCTTTGTGCCGGGTATGCTCATTGGCAAATGGTTTGACAGCTACCGCCGGGTAAGCGTGCTCTATTACGATTTGGAAAAAGACGCGGAGGCCGCCTACGGGCGACTTGTCGGCGCGTTCGAAACTCTCACCGGCTGCGGCGGGAGATGGCATGTCGCTGCCGGCGGCAAGATAGAGGATCTGACGGCTTGGAAGCGAAATGCCGGGGCCAGCATGCTGGTCGATAAAAAGCCCACGACACTTGAAAGCTCCTTGCCGAAGGTTGTGCGCAGCAACGTTACTCCGCCTTCAATCCATGTGGGTCGGCAGGTGCTCTTCTTCATGCCTGACCTAGTGCTGGTGAAGGACGGAAACCGATACGGCGCAGTCGGATATGCCGATCTGCAGACCCAATTCGCCCCGAGTAATTTTATCGAGACCGGCAAAGTTCCATCTGATGCGGAGATCGTGAGCTACACTTGGGCTCACCCAAACAAAAACGGCGGGCCCGACAAGCGTTTCAAAGACAATCGGCAGATCCCTGTCTGCCGCTACGAAGCGTTGCGGTTTTCTAGCCCGTCCGGACTTAACGAGCTGGTGGAATTTTCCAAGACAAACGTCAGCCAGCCCTTTTGCCAGGCTCTATCGGCACTCGCGCAATTGCATCGAAGCTCCGACCGCCAATCCATAACGCTGAACGCGCACTCAAGGGACTGATAGTGGCGATGGCTCAAAGCATGGCCAGGTCAGCAAACGCCTTCGCATGGAATCCCATCGCTATCTCGATCCAACTTGCTCCCCCATGAGCAGTTGGCGAGATACCAACGCGCTTCTTCGCAAGATGAAATCTGCCTGCAAAAGCGGCGAGGTTGGCATGAGTAGCTCTGTGCTACTTGGCGACGGCTGATGAGCCCAAGTGGGCTTTTGGTTGGGTTCGTAGCTTCCGAATGTTGTTCGCGCCAATCCCAAGGGTTGTCAAAAGTTCCAATCCAGATTCCGACCTTAGCGGTTTCAGCCTTAGTTTGCTGTTGCGCATAGGCCCCGTGGCTGTAGCGGGGCCAGTCCAAGGCTCGACCATGTTCAACCATCCAGGACGCGACGCTGACACCGTCCGCGCGACGGCAATCACCGACGAAGCGACGGTACCGATCCCATGAAACAAATGTGCATTGGACAGGCCGCGAAGCCGCAAGGAAATTCGCCAGTGCTTCGGCCGCCTGGCGCCCGCAGGGGTATTGATGTCCGCTCGCGTCATTGCAGTATTGGCGGCTTTCGGGTGCATCGATGCCGTTGAAGCGGACGCGCTGCCCGTGGATCTCTATCGTGTCTCCATCAACCACCGATGCTATGCCGACAATCGGCGCCGGTCTCGACCCGGTCGAGTTTGCTATATCCAGACCACGTAACTGGTCGCCCGGCCCTGTAAAATAGTGGGTGGCGTAAGCAGCCAAGGCCACCACGATCACTAGGATCAGAGGCAAGGACACATCTGGAAAGAAACGTCTGCGGACGATTGGTTCCGCGCCGCGCCTTGGTCGCGCGCGGCGACGATGAGAATAGCGATTGTTATTCAATTTCCGATCCTTTGCGAAACGCAGGCTGCATGATTTCTAACGTGCCTCTGCACGCTTCGTAGGCGCCTTTTTCGCTGGCGCTGGTTTGCCTTGTAGTTCGGCGCTTTGAACACCATGGTGCCTTCGCAGATCAGCCCGAAGTCACGACTTTGTAGTTGCCCTTTTCGTGAACACGACCATCTTTCCGCGCTGGAGCCTACAAGTTTTCTCGGAATGCAATTAGGAGGGCCGATTGAAAAAGAAGTCGGCTTGTGCGCCAGTTGGTCGTGGCCGGCGAGGCAGATGCCAGAGCTGCCAACACCTCGTCCAGAGGTATGATGGCATTTTGTCCGAAAGGGAACCTCGAGATCAAGGTGGGGATGCGAAGTGTCCGGAACATTAAACAAACATCCGCAATTTTCCACTAAGCTGCGGTGCTCACAATACTAAAACGATTGAAGTGTTGGTGGCAGCCATTCGAAGTTGAAAAACGAGCATTTTATGTTGCGGACAGCCCTTGTGTAGGCTCTATGTGTCCAGCCTATCAGGGGGGTGTGAGTGTCGGAAGTTGAAAAATCGGTCTTCCAAAGCGATCTGCCTTTAAAGGAAAAGCTCGAGCGAGCCAGGATGGAATTGCTCGACCTTTCTGCTCGCAACCGACTTTTGAATGTGCCACGGTTTTCAAAGAGCGCGAAGACGATCGATATTGTCGACGAGAGGTCGTCTGAGATCTATCGATTGCTGGTGAGCGAAGGAAAGGCTTTTACCTTCCTGGCCGGCAAGCCGGATCGGCCGAAGGCAGGCCAGGTTGAAAGCAGCCCTCCAGACGAGGAAATCGACTATTCCCCCGTTGCTCTTGCTCAGCCTGAGGACGAAGGATTCGACGATAGAGGGGTATCTGCGCGACATTCTGACACCAAGCTTCAGACGAGGATGACCCCAACGGGGCTGCAGCGCCGGCTCCTTGATCTCTACCACGATGCCCGCACACTTGAGGAAGAGCAGGGCGTCAATATCCTCTTTCTGGCCCTTGGCATGCTGAAGTGGATTGACCCGAACAACAAAGAAAACATCCGTCAGGCTCCTCTCATTTTGGTGCCGGTACGGCTTGAGCGAGGGGCCGCTGGAGAAAAGTTTCGGCTGCGAGCTCGTCCGGAAGATCTTACCGCAAACCTCTCCTTGGAACTCTATCTCGACCGCATCCGCAAGCTCGCCCTGCCGCGTTTTGAAGTGGGAGACGACTTCGACGTCTCGGCCTATCTCGATGCCGTTGCCGAAGCAGTGTCGACGAAAGAGGGTTGGCAGGTGCTTGCCGATGATATGGTGCTCGGCTTCTTCTCGTTCGCTAAGTTCTTGATGTACCGTGACCTGGATCCGGATCTCTGGCCGGATGGCGCAAAGATTATCGAACAACCGAAGATCCGCTCGCTTCTTTCAGATGGTTTCGACGCACGCGAACCGCTGATGTCGGACGACAATGCGATTGATCCGCATATTGCGCCTGCCGAAATGTTGCATATCGTCGACAGTGACAGTTCTCAGACGCTGGCGATCCATGATGCAAGAAAAGGTCGCGACCTCGTTATCCAAGGTCCGCCTGGGACAGGAAAATCGCAGACGATCGCAAACATTATCGGGTCGGCCGTTGCCGACGGAAAGACCGTGCTGTTCGTGGCCGAAAAAATGGCTGCGCTGGAAGTCGTGAAGCGACGGCTTGATACTGCCGGAGTGGGGGACGCCTGCCTCGAGCTCCATAGTAACAAGGCGAACAAGCGCATGATGCTGGAGGAGCTGCGGCGCACCTGGCAACTCGGATCGCCTAGGGGACAGCTTCCTTCTTCCCTGACTGAGCGCTTGCTGGAGGCTCGCGATAAACTCAATGCACATGCTGCACGAATGCACGTTGCATTTGGAACGTCCGAACTCACTCCATACCAGGTTCTTGGCCAGCTAACCCGACTAAGGCAGAACGGGCAAAAACCAGTTGATATTGAACTTGAGGATGCCACCTCTTGGACGAATGACGGTGTCTCGCAACGTCGCAAACTTCTCGATGAGGTGTCTCAGCGGATCAACGAGATCGGCTTGCCGATCCACCACCCATGGCGGGGAGTTGGCCTGGATGTCGTTCTACCAACGACTATTGAGAGGCTCGTCCCACGCATTGCGTCGTCGCTGGATCAAGCAAAGGCTCTGCACGCCAAACTGGCCGATATTGCTGAGCGGATCGAGGCGAAGCCTCCGCAAATCCTCAGCGACAGCGGCGAGGTAGAAGATCGTGCTGAGCTTCTCGCGTCCGCACCTGGACTTCCTGCCGAGGCGCTAGTCTCGCCGGTTTGGGATGAGCGTCCAAAGGACATTGCATCGCTTCTCTGGACAGGAACGGATTTCAACCGCAAATCCGAGGAACTGTCGGAGCAGTTGGTGGCGACGGCTATCGACACGCCAATCGAAGGTCTCGAGACAGAGCTTGCTAAGCTTCCTTCAGACTTTCCGAAAGATGGTTTCGTTCGTGCGCGCCAGCTAACCGTGTTGCTCCCACGCTTACGGGAAGAAGCTGAGCGGCTAAATCAAGAACTGGGGTCTACGGTTTTACCGGACACGCTTGCAGGACTCCTCAGGCTAGTGATGACCGGCGAGAGAGTTGCGGCAGCCCCCGATGCGAGCCCTGAGGCATTCGCAGCCACAGTTTGGGACTCCGGGCTGGAACAGGCTGGTGACCTTGCCGACAGCGTAGCAACGCTAGAGACTGCTAGAGCCGAGCTTCAGGGCAAGGTTGTTGATGCCGCGTGGAGTACCAACGTGGCCGCGGCGCGGCAAGCGCTCGCCACGCACACGGGAATATTGAAAGCATTGAATGGCGACTACCGTCGCGCCACTGCACTTGTGCGGACTATTTTGGTAGCCCCTAGCGCGCCTGCGGCGGAGATAGTGGGTCTCCTCGACATTCTGATGAAGGGCCAGGCGGCCGCAGCAAAAGTGCGCGAAGGCGACGCCTTTGGCCGTTCCGCCTTCGGAGCCGATTGGCGCGGGGAGAGATCGTCTTCGGCACCACTCCAGGCCTTAGTGGAGTGGATGCGCACGCTGAGGGGACTTGGCTCGGAACCGCGAATTATAGCCGGGCGGATGGCGGAGCGCTCTGAAGCGGGCGCGCGTGCGGTCCGAGTTCGTAAGGTGATCGACATCGGTCAGCCGATTATCGAGGGGTTCTGGAACGATTTAGGCCACCTTGCGTCATCCATGCTAGGTGACGTGGCTTCCGCCGAGCGGGCCTCGCTGCAACTGATGGAAACGAAGGCAAGCACTGTAGCTCAAGCCGATGACGCGTCACGACAGGTTCTGACTGACGTTCCAGATCTGATCAGTGAGCGGGTGGAGATACTGCGCCGACTAGGCAGACTACAAGCGCTTGCTCAAGAGATCGACGACGGGGAAAGCCTTGGCAAGTTCGCATTCGGCTCGTCGTGGCTCGGTCGAGGATCCGATTGGGCCGCTCTCGCGCAAGCCGAACTTTGGCTGAGAGAAAATGGCTCAATCCGGCATTTGGCTGCGCGGTTGCCTGAAAGAAAAGAGATCGCAAACTTGGCGCGTTCAGCGCGTGAAGCGGCCCAAGCGGCAGCGCGGGAATTGAAGGCGCTTGCAGGGGATTTGAAAGCCGATGCTCCCTCCTTGTTTGGAGTAGACGATTTTCCAGACGTCGCGATAGTCGAGGTTGTTTCTCGACTGGAGGGGTGGCTCGATCATCAGGAACAGCTCTCGAAATGGGTTGCCTATGAAGAGCGATCCGAAACGGCCCGAAAGGCTGGACTGGGACAGTTGATAGACGGCCTAGCCGACGGCCAGATTACAACAGGATCGGCGCGATCAGTCTTCGATATGGCCTACTACGAACGAATGTTTCTAGCGATGGCGACCGATGAGCCGGAGCTGGCAAGGTTCGACGGGGAACTGCATTCCAGGGCTGTACGTGACTTCGCGGATCTGGACCGACAGAGGATCAAGGCCGGTGCCATCGAAGTTGTGACGGCTCATCACCGAAAAATTCCTTCAAGAGACGGCGGAGCTGGACCAGTCGGACTGCTTCGTTCTGAGATGGCGCGCAGACGGGGCCACATGCCTATCCGGCAGTTGATGCAGAAGGCAGGGCCTGCCATCCAGGCACTCAAGCCAGTGTTCATGATGAGCCCGCTTTCGGTGGCCCAATTCCTGTCGCCCGGCAGGATGTCCTTCGATCTGCTTGTGATGGACGAGGCGTCTCAGATACAGCCTGTGGACGCGCTTGGCTCGATCGCCAGGGCCAATCAGGTGGTCGTTGTTGGCGACGAACGCCAACTGCCACCCACGACATTCTTCGCGAAGATGACAGGCTCGCAGTCTGAAGATGACGAGGGTGAGGGCGCGCAGGTCGCCGACATCGAAAGCATCCTCGGCCTGTTCACGGCCCGCGGCTTGCCGCAGCGTATGCTCCGCTGGCACTACCGTAGCCGTCACCAATCTCTGATCGCCGTATCGAACAGCCAGTTCTACGAGAACCGGCTTTTCATCGTGCCAAGCCCCTATACCCAAGAGGCAGGCATGGGGTTGCGGTTTCATCATGTGCCGGAGGGGGTCTTCGATTCCGGTGGCACAGGAACCAATCCGGTAGAGGCGAGAGCAGTAGCCGAAGCGATCATCCGTCATGCGAAGGTGAACCCGCAAGAGACTCTAGGCGTTGCAACATTTTCGGTTAGCCAACGCCGCGCGATCCAGGATGAACTCGAAGCGCTGCGGCGACTAAATCCCGATACGGAGGAGTTCTTTCACGCGCATCCCAGCGAGCCATTCTTTGTCAAGAACCTTGAGAATGTTCAAGGCGATGAGCGCGACGTGATCATGATCTCGGTGGGGTATGCCAAGAATGCGCAGGGATACATGGCCATGCGTTTCGGCCCTCTTGGTGCGGAAGGCGGCGAGCGTCGGCTCAACGTCCTCATAAGCCGAGCCAAGCGCAGCTGCGAAGTATTCGCGTCCATCACAGACGAAGACATCGACCTGGAGCGTGGCAAAGGGAAAGGCATCTTCGCCTTCAAGCTCTTCTTGCACTACGCGAGAACAGGGCGAATTTCGCTTGCCCAGGCCACGGTTCGCGAAATGGATTCAATCTTTGAAGAACAGGTAGCCAACGCGCTGATCGAAAAAGGTTATCAGGTTCATGCTCAGGTGGGCATTGCCGGTTTCTTCATCGACCTCGCGGTTGCGGATCCAGAGAGGCCAGGCCGGTATATACTCGGCATCGAATGCGATGGTGCAGAATATCATTCGTCGCGCTCGGCCAGAGATCGAGACCGGCTACGGCAATCCGTCCTTGAGGATCATGGTTGGATTATTCATCGGATCTGGAGCGCTGACTGGTTCCAACGACCTCATGAGCAGCTGGAGCGAACCATACTAGCGATTGAGGCTGCCAGAAAGGAACTCGATGAGCGGGCCGAATTGGGGGTTCAGAGAAATCGTGCTGTAGCCGTTCAGGTTGTTATGGTCGACCGGGGCAACGTGACGGAAATCGGTCTCGAGAGCACAAACGGATCCGAGACTCCCAATCGAGCCTACGAAGAGACTCAGCTAAGGCGACCGGGATCGTTCGAACTCCACGAGACGCCCAGCGGAATCATGGCCGGGCTGGTCGAGCAGGTCGTGGCTACAGAAACACCAATCCATGTCGACGAAATAGTTTCGCGTATTCGGGACGCGTGGGGTCTGCAGCGGGCCGGTGGCAGGATTCAGGATGCAATCGAGCGAGGTGTAGGCATAGCACAGAGAGATGGTGCAGTAGCCCGTCGAGGCAACTTCTGCTTCAAGCCGGGTGCTCCTGTTCGTCTTAGAGATCGCAGTGCGGTCGTGTCCCCTGGATTGCGTAAGCCCGAAATGATTGCGCAGGACGAGGTCGCCCAAGGCGCTATGGAAGTCGTGAAATCCAATCTCGGTGCGACAGAGGAAGAAATTGCCACAGGCGTTGCGAGGATGCTGGGCTTCAAAGCCACAAGCGCACAACTGAAGCAGCTAATTTCGGCCGCGGTCGCCGATTCAGTTGCCAAGGGATTGTTACGGTCCCAAGACGGCTTGTTGGTGGTCGGCGACTCCACGAGCGAGAAATTAGCCGAAGTGTAATGGGGCGTTGCAGCGACCTCGCTGCAATTTCAGTCGAGCTCAGAACACCTCTTTCCCTGGCGGAGGCCGAATGGCATTTCGATTCGTACACACGGCCGATATTCATCTCGACTCGCCGCTTCGTTCGCTGGCCATGCGAAATCCCGATCTTGCCGGGCTCGTGGGCGACGCCAGCCGCCAGGCATTCGTTTCGATAGTGGATCTCTGCCTTGAGGAACGAGTCGACGCGTTGGTCATTGCTGGCGACCTATACGATGGCGAGCAGACCTCGATGAAAACTGCGCGGTTTCTGGCATCGCAAATGACACGCCTCCACCAGACCGGCATCAGGGTTTTCAAGATCCGCGGCAATCATGACGCCTTGTCGCGGATTTCCAAACAGCTGGTGTTTCCCGACACCGTTACCATCTTCGGCGGTCGTGCTCAGTCGGTATTGCAGACAGCCGGCGGTCTGGACATCGTTTTCCACGGTTTGAGCTTTGCGAACCCAAAGGCCCCGGACAGCCTGCTGACCAAATATCCGGCTGCTCGTGAAGGGGCCGTCAACATAGGCATCATGCATACCAGTCTGGCTGGATCGCCCGGTCACGACGTTTACGCGCCCTGCAGCATCGCTGACCTGCACGCCCACGGTTTCGACTATTGGGCCCTCGGCCACATTCATGTTCGTCAAGTCTATTCCGGCGCAAGCACCGTGGTGATGCCGGGAATACCTCAGGGGAGGGATATAAACGAGGCGGGTGAGAAATCAGTCACCCTGGTGACGGTGCGCGACGACCGTTCGGTGGAGATCGAGGAACGGCTGACCAGCGTTGCGCAGTTCGAACGGGTGAGCGTCGACCTTACCGGGGCGGTGGAGTGGCCCGAGGCCGTCGCGTGTATTCGTTTCGCGCTCGAAGAGATGCGGGCCACCGTCCGATCGCGTCATGCTGTGGCCCGCGTTGGCCTGAGAGGGACGTCACCATTGTTATGGGCGCTGATCCGCGACAGGGACCTCCTTCTTGCCGAAGCCGAACAGGCTGCGGAACAGCTGGGCCATACGTGGGTGGAGAAGCTCGAGCTTGACCTCGCGCCGCCTCGGACGGAGACCGACGAGGATATTGCTGATCCGATTTTCGAACTCGGGCAATCAATGCGAGCCGATGCCACCTCGGAGGCCTTCCGCGCTGAGGCGAGGGCGTTCGTCCAAAAGATGGTCACCGACCTTCCGGCCGACGGACGGGATTTTGCTGGGAAGGACGAAGCCGGGCTGGAGCAGTTCCTCGATCAGGTGCTTTCCAAGGGTGCGGACTTGGTCACTGCCCGCCTTAAGTCCGGTGGATCGTCATGAGGTTGCGGCGACTTGACCTCATTCGCTATGGAAAGTTCACCAATAGCACGATCGACTTCGGACCCAAACCGGAATCCGGACCTGACCTGCATATCGTGTTCGGCCTGAATGAGGCCGGCAAATCGACCGCGCTTTCCGCCTACTTAGACTTGCTGTTCGGCATCGAGGAACGGAGCCGCTACAACTTCCTGCACGAGTACAGCGCCATGCGCATTGGCGGCGTGCTGGAACTGGCCGGCTCCGAGCACACGTTCACGCGTACGAAACAGCGTACTAATTCGCTATTGAACGCGACGGGCCAACCGGTGAGCGACGTGGCGATCACGGCGCATCTCGCCGGACTGTCGCGTGACGCTTACACGACGATGTTCTCACTCGATGACGAGACGCTGGAAGCGGGCGGGAAGTCGATTCTGGAGTCGCGGGGCGACCTCGGCAAGCTCCTCTTCACGGCAAGCGCCGGTCTTGGGAACGCAAGTGATACGTTGAACACCCTCGAGGCCGAAGCAGACGCTCTGTATCGGAAGCAGGCGCATGGCACCGAACTGGCGCTCCTGAAGAAGCGCCTTGTTGACGTGAAGTCGCGCAGGGATGCGATCGATACCCTTGCATCAACCTACGAGGGCCTGGAGGCCGAACGTCTCGATGCAGCGCAGCAATACGACCGGACCATCAGTGACCGAGCGGTGCTGGTGGCCAGGCTGGATACCATTGCTCGTTACGTGCGTGCTGCGCCGATGCGGGCGGATATCCGGCGCAAGATTGCCCGGCTGAATGAGCTGCCGGACATCGCCTCCCCAGCTCGCACGTGGACGGGTAGTGTCACCGGACTCATCGATGACGATGCCAGCCTCAGAACGCGGCTGTCCGCAAACATCGACGAGGTCCAGCGCTTGGCGGCAAAAGTCACTGCGGTCGATGAGGATGGATCGATCCTGTCGATTTCCGAACGAATTCGCGGGCTTGCGGAGAGCAAAGTGCGCCATACCGCGGCTGGCTTTGACTTGCCCACTCGCAGGATGGGGCTGCAAATCCTCAACAACACCGTGGCAAGCTGCCTAGCCGCCTTGGGTCGATCTTCCGAGCCGGATCCTGCCGCGCTGCTTCTGCCTGCCGTCACCGTTGGCGTCGTTCGCGCTATGGTCGAGCAGAGGTCCGGGATTGCTACCGGGGTGCGCGCCGCCCGCGACGAGGCGGCGGCAGCACTCGATGCGCTGCAGGCGGCAAGGCAGCGGGTCGGCGAGGAAAGGGCAGTGCCCGAACCTGCCAGGGCAAGGCTGGGCTCGGCTTTGTCGAAAGCGCGAGCAAGCGGACACCTGGCGGAGATCAGGACGGCTCGCGAGGCAGAAGATGCGGGAACAATTCGATGGGAGGTGTCGCTCGCGCGCTTGCGTCCATGGAGAGGAGATGCCCTTGCTCTCGCCAACGTCGCGGTTCCGAGCGCCGGGCACATTGCCGCCTGGAAGACAGTAGCGTCAGAACTGGCAAGAAACACCGCCGTACTTGCCGAACGCCTCGCCGAATACGAGGGCAACCGTGCCATGCTCAAGGCTGGATTGGATGCCCTTCGTGCCTCGGTCGACGTTGTCGACGATGATGGGGCTGCCGCGATCCGCCGTGTCCGCGATGATGCGTGGGCAACACACCGCGCAGCGCTGACCGGTGACACCGCTGACGATTTCGCCGTGGCACTGGCGCGCGATGACATTGCCAGCGCGGGCCGGCTGGCCGGCGCGGCGGATCTTGCCGAGATCCGGGCAACGACTCGCGAACTGGCCGAGGTCGCGGCCAACCTGTCACGCAACGGCATCCAACGCACACAGCTCGGCAAGGATGTGGATACCCAATTGTTGGAAATCCGCGCGGCCGCCAGAGACCTGCTCGGAGACGCCGTGGAACCTTCGTCTGAGCGCCTGATCGAAAGGATCGAGGATCAGATCGAGGCGCGCAGCGATGCGCTCGCTGCCTGGGAGCAGATCGAACTTCTCCGCAGGAAGGCGGAGCGAGCCGCTGACGCCGGCGAGCAGATACGCTTGGAAATGAGAGCAGCGCTGGAAAGCGTCGGCATAGTATCAGAGCCCGGCGACACCCTCGAAGCAATCATGGCCATCGCTGAGCTGTTTCTGGATCGGCAGCGCAAGGTGGACGCAGAGTATGCCGAGGCGCTCAGAATGGTGGGCTCCAAAGAAGAGGATCTAGCGGCCCGACGGGTTGCCGTAGGCGTGGCGGAGCGTCGCGAGGAGGAATGGCTGGCCGGCATTGTCGAAGCACTCAAGGGAACTTGGCTCGAAAGCGGGCTCTCAGCATCCGGCGTCGGCACTGTGCTCGATCAATTGGCCGAACTGTCAAGAAGCCTGCAGGAACGGGACGATCTGCAGCTGCGTATCGACAAGATGGCGGCCGACAGGGCTAATTTTCTGGTCGAGGTCATCGCCGTAGCGGTTGAAGCCGACGAGCCGACGGAGGATGGCGAGCCGGAGCAGTTGGCCATCCGCCTTGCCGAGCGCCTGGAGCGCGCC
Organism: Mesorhizobium sp. M0166; assembly: GCF_040322255.1. Lineage (NCBI taxonomy): Bacteria > Pseudomonadati > Pseudomonadota > Alphaproteobacteria > Hyphomicrobiales > Phyllobacteriaceae > Mesorhizobium > Mesorhizobium sp. M0166. The sequence continues at coordinate 45,291 of NZ_JAMYTD010000022.1, forward strand.
GAGCGGACACGCGAAACGAAGGCAAGCCTCGGCCACGACCTGAAGCGCCTGAAGGAGGCGCGCGACATCCTCGACAATGAGATTTCGGCGCACGAACGCCGCAAGAACGAAGTGCTGGGCGTTTTTGGCGTCGCCACTTTGTCCGAGGTAGTCGAACGCGATGAGCTGCTGCGCGAGCGGGATGGATTGCGCGCTGCCGTCGCTGAACTTGAGGAACGGGTAGTGACGGAACTTGCAGTCGACGGATTCGAGGAGGCACGCTCGATCCTGGACGCGATCGATTTCGACAGCCTCACGGTCGAGAAGGCTGAGGGCGAGCAGCGGCTTCGCCAGTTCGATGAGATGATCCAGCAACAGCTGATCCGGCAGACACGCGCGGCCGATAAGCTGGACGCCATCGGCGGCGACAGCGCGGTTGCACACCTGGATGCCGAACGGCGCACAACCCTGTTGAAAATCGAGGAGAAGGCCGTTCGTTACATCGAGCTGAAGCTCGGCATCATGTCGGCTGGAAATGCTTTGCGGATCTACCGTGAGAACCACCGTTCGGGGATGATGGCGCGTGCATCAGACGCATTCAAGCTAATGACCCGTGGGCAGTATTCAGGCCTTACAACCCAGCCCGTGAAAGGCGGGGAGGTTCTCATCGCGGTGCAGCGCGACGGGCAATCCAAGCTCGCTGACGCGCTTTCGAAGGGCGCGCGCTTTCAGCTCTACCTGGCACTGAGGCTCGCCGGTTATTACGAGTTCGCGCAATTCCGGCCCTCGGTTCCCTTCATCGCCGACGACATCATGGAAACCTTTGACCATATTCGCTCGGAGGAGGTTTTCAGATTGTTTGGGGAGATGGCGAACACAGGTCAGGTCATCTATCTCACGCACCACAAGCACTTATGTGAAATCGCCAAGGCTGTTGTGCCACAATCTACCATTCACCAGCTGGATTAGGCTCGATTAGAATTCGCCTCAAAACGGTTCAACTAACCAACTCGTCTGACATAGGAACTTTCGATCGAATCCGTCATGACGTCCCATAGAGGTTGAGAAATGCCTATTTTGTTCTGCAATGTTGCGTGGATGAACGACTACGCCGGGCGGAGCGCGGATGACCCGCCTCTCGGTGGCGGGGCATTTCCGAGTAAGCAGGGTTATTGCGCGGAATGCAACTTTGTTGCAGCCGATGACGGGTACGTTTACGGCTCTTCGAGACGATTAAGGGCGAATTGGATCGGCAGGTGCGCATCCAGAACTGGGTTCAGGCAAGCACGACGAATTTGTCGACGGGATCGACATCGTTTGGACGGCTCCGGAGGAAGGCAAAGATCCGCGCGTGGTGGTCGGGTGGTATCGCGGTGCGCGACTGTATCGCCACCGCCAGCACTTCAAGGGGCGTAACCCTTCCGCCCAGCATTACAAGGATAAGATCAGGTCGTTCAGGGCTAGGACACTCGCCGAAAATGCATTCGTGCTGCCCCCGGAGGATAGGCACCGTGGCAAAGGGTGGAGTGGCCAGGCAAGCTGGTGGTATGCGAACGATACGACAGATCGATCCGCCAGAGCATTCGTCAAGAGAGTAAAGGCATTTATCGAAGGCGAGCCAGTCGCTCCCGTCGGGGCATCGCCCGATCATGATGGAGGTCGTGGCCGACCGGCTGGAGCGGCAGCGTCCGACGTCTACAAACGGTATGTGCGGAAGTACGAGATCAATGTCCATCCTCAGCATGACAGTCTGCACAAACAGTTCGTAGCGTTTCTCAGCGAGCGATATCCGCGGATTGATTTTCCCGCTTGTTTTCGCGACGACCTTCGGTTGCGGTTGACGCAATGCCGGAAGTGATGGTCGAGATCAAGCCTGCTGATGCGGCTACGATGCGCTTCGCGATTCGCGCCGCGACCGGCCAGTTGCTCGACTACCGCCAGCATCAGCGGTGGACTGGCCGACAGGTAATTCTCGTCGGTGCGAAGGTGACGAGCAAGAACGATCTAAGTCTGGCGTTTGACAACGGCTTTGGCCTGGCCTGGCCCATTGGAACCGGCGGATTCGAGATCCGCTGGCCCGACGGCGCTGGTTGATTGGCAAGCAAGCGCCGAACGTCCGGAGGCTAAAGCTCAGGGTCGCGATGGATCGGCATTGCTGCTTTCGGTGCCGAACCCAATCTCTCATGTGGGGATATCGCAGTCCTCCAAACGATGCTCAAGTCGGTAGTAATGGTCCCTCATGCTTCGCAATCGTGCAATCAGTCCTTACTCGCCGGCGCGCAGAGCTGTGACGAACTCGTTTTCCTCCGCGAACCTGCTTAGGAGAGATCGTATCGCGTACGTACGACATCGATGTTTTGCGCCAGCTCAGTGCGGCCAATTTTGTACGATTGCTTGAATTCAGCGTATATCACGCCGTAGATTCAATCAGTCTGCGGCGCAGTTCGATGAACACTGCATCGTCCGTCGATTCGGACGTCTGGCATCCGACAGTATGTTTCTGACGTGGAGCTCAGTGACGCAGACCGCTGATATAGCACTTGTGTCAACGATCAACGCCAAACCGAGAGGCTTTCTTATCGTCTTGCATTTTGAGAAATTTCTACCCCTTGAGTGTCTCAGATGCGTATGCGCGAGCCTCTAAGGTCGCTGTACGTTGGCTTTAACGGTGCGGCAGATGCCGCGCACCGAGGTGCTTTGTCGACAACCGGTGTCGGTCGCCATGGCCCGGAGGTGAAGCCGGCGAGGCGCTTGCGCTGGTCCATGAGTAATCGTGCGGAGGACCGCGCCGCGCCGTGCCTCGCATCTCTCGTGCCGCTTGCGCTGCTGAGGCCTCTTCTGTCAGGCGGTCTAGGTTTCGCGCTTCGGGCCGAGCAGGAACACTGTCAGGGCGGCGGCGAACGTGGCAACAGCACTGTAGGCAATGGCACTGGTAATCCCGGCATTGTCCACCAATACTCCGCCGAAAATCGCGCCGGCTGCGATTGCCACTTGGAATGCTACGACCATCAGCACACCGGCGCTTTCGGCCTGCTCGGGAACGGCCCGCCGCACCATCCACGTCTGTAATCCCACCGGCACGGCGCCGAAGGCAAAGCCCCACCCGGCAACCGCAATCGCCGAGGCGAAGGCCGATGCTCCCGCCATCAGCAGCGAAACAGCGGCTATCGCTATGAGCAGCGGTGCAAGGGCCGCGACTGCCTTGAGACTGTACTCGGCCAGAAGCCCGCCGGCCAAATTGCCGAAGAATCCCCCGATGCCAAAAGCAAGCAACACAAGCGAAATCGTTTCGACGTCCAGAGCGGGAACCTTCTCGAGGAAGGCGCGGATATAAGTGATTCCGGCGAAGTGGCCGGAACCGACAAGCAGGACGACCACAAGCGCGACCTTGACCATCGGAATCTTAGCCACATTCAGCAGGCTGCGGAAGCTAGCCACTCCAATCGGAGGCAGTCTCGGAATGGTTATGAGTTGCACCAGCAGTGTAGCCGCGCCGCCGACTGCGGCGAGCATGAAGGCACTTCGCCATCCCCAGATATCGCCGACATAAGCGCCGAGTGGAGCTGCGCAAACGGTAGCCACGGAAACGCCGGTGAGGATGATCGCCATAGCGCGCGGCAGGAGGTGGCTTGGAACGAGCCGCATCGCCAGTGCTGCCGACATCGACCAGAAGCCTCCGAGCGCTATGCCGAGCACGACGCGTGCAGTCAGGAGAACCGCCAGCGACCACGCGCCGGCCGCCAGAACGTCCGACAGGATCAGCAGCAGCGTCATCGCCCACATGACGAGCCTGCGGTCCAGGCGCTTTGTGATGATAGCCACTGTCGGCGCCGAGATCGCCCCGACGATAGCGGTCGCCGTCATCGCCTGTCCAGCCGCTCCCTCGGTGATGCCGAGATCATGTGCGAGCGGCGTGAGCAGGCTGACAGGCAGAAACTCTGCGGTCACCAGCCCGAAGGTGCCCAAGGAAAGCGAAATGACCGCACCCCATGCGGGACCAGACGGTGGGACGGGCTTTTCTGGGTCGTGCAGAACAGCGTCCACAACGCCTGCCGCGGATTGGGTCATGAACGAAGTCTCCACTTTGATGCAATGCAACCTGATGTTGGCTGCCTTGACCCAAATTTAAAAACACAAGCGCATTTCCCGGCGGCGTTGCACGGAGGAGGGGATGTTCATTGCTTCGCGATATTTTGTGACGGTGCGGCGCGCAACATCGATGCCGGTTTCCTTCAGCCGGGCAGCGATGTCCTCGTCGGAAAGCACGTCACCGTGAGATTCTGCGGCAATCATCGCTTTGATCCGATGGCGGACAGCTTCGGCTGAGTGCGCATCGCCGCCTTGGCAGGACGCGATTGCGACGGTGAAAAAATACTTCAGTTCAAAGACGCCGCGCGGGGTAAGCATGTACTTGTTCGAGGTCACCCGGCTTACCGTCGACTCGTGCACGCCGATCGCGTCAGCGACGGTTCTGAGATTGAGAGGGCGCAGGTGGGCGACGCCATGTTCCAGAAAGGCATCCTGCTGACGCACGATTTCAGCCGCAACCTTAACAATGGTCTTGGCGCGCTGATCGAGGCTGCGGATTAGCCAGGTCGCGTTTTGCAAGCATTCGTCGAGAAATGCTTTATCTTTCGAATTTTGGGGAGTTTGACGCGAGACTTCGGCATAGTAGCTTTGGTTGATCAGCAGCTTTGGCAGCGTGGCAGGATCAAGTTCGATCTGCCACCCGCCTTGCGGCGAGGGCGTGACCCAGACGTCGGGTATGATTGATTCAGACGCACCGGATTGGAATCGGTTCCCAGGCTTGGGATCGAGCGCCCGAATCTCATGCATCATGTCGAGAAGGTCTTCTTCATCGACGCCGCAATGCTGCTTCAGTGCCTCAAAATCGCGTCGCGCAAGCATTTCAAGATTGGCAACCAAGGATGCCATTGCCGGGTCGAGCCGATTTCGCTGGCGCAACTGAATCTCGAGGCATTCTCTGAGACTTCGCGCAAAAACTCCCGGTGGATCAAATTGCTGCAAGGTTCCGAGAACCCGTTCCACAACAGCCTCATGGACATTTAGGCTCTCGGCCAGCTCCAAAAGGTTTGCCCGAAGATAGCCAGTATCTTCCAGATCGGCGGCAAGCTGGCCAGCGATCAGCCGCTCCTGTGGTGTGAACGCAGTGAGGGCGATCTGACGAGCGACATGGTCGTGCAATGTTTCGGCGAGGGTGGCAAACTCGTCGAGGGAAGGGCCATTGCCCGGCGGGTTGTTGGTCGTGTTGCCGAGTGATTTCCATTGCCCGAGCCGTTCAGGCGACCCTGCCCCGGTCGGTCCTTCAACGGCGTTTGCGCCAGGGCCGACAGGCTGATCCGCTCCCGAAATCGAGACGTCGTCAAAAGGCCCGCCATCGCTTGATGCAGATTCCAAAAGCGGGTTCTTCTCGATTTCCCGCTCCACGAACTGATGCAGTTCAGTATGCGCCAGTTGCAGCAGGCGAATCGACTCAATGAGTTGAGGCGATGCGACCATGGATTGCTTCTGGCGCTGAAGCAGGCTTGCTGAGGATTGCATGGTGAGCGCGAAAATCCTGTCGAGGAGCCTCTTGGGGCCGGCAATGGCACCACTGAGACGTATTCTAGGTCATGCGGCGGCTTTCAGCGTTTCGAGAACGTTTTGCGGGGACGAGACGCCATAGGGGTCGGCCTCGCAGTTGTCGGAGAAACCTTCCTCCTCGAACCAATGCTCCACCACGCGATTGTTGATCAGGGCGGCGTAGCGCCAGGAGCGCATCCCGAAGCCGAGATTGTCCTTGGCGACCAGCATGCCCATTTTGCGTGTGAACTCGCCTGAGCCATCGGGGATGAGCTCGACCTGCTTCAGACCTAAGGACTTCCCCCACGCATTCATGACGAAGGCGTCGTTGACTGAGAGGCAGTAAATCGCGTCAATTCCCTCCTTCTCAAACTCGTCATAGAGCTCTTCGAACTGGGGCAATTGGTAGGTCGAGCAGGTCGGCGTGAAGGCGCCAGGCAGCGAGAACAGGATGACCCGCTTGCCGGCAAAGTAGTCGTCAGATGTCTTTTCTTGCCAGCGATATGGATTTGGCCCCTGGACTGACTTATCGTGAACACGCGTGAGAAAGGTGACGAAGGGAACTTTCTTTTGAACTGTCATCAAGTTGCTCCTAACGAAGAAAACTGGCGCTGAATTCTGGCAGAGGCTGGCGCAATACCGAGCAAAGGCTCGTATGCCCGGCACGGAATGAGGACCTCGCGGCTCGCAACCTCCTTTTTCCCTCCCGACGTATAGGAACGTCTTGGCGGCTGGTCTTGGCCACCCGGACGCAATCGATCTGAGCGAGCTGGACACCGTCGAGCCGCTTGGTTCCCACGGCTATGGCGCCGGAAGCGGGATCGGTCACTCGCGATCGTGCGTTTGGAAAAGGGATAGCGGCCGGAAGTAGCCAATATCGCAAGCATGTGGGGGCCTGAAATGTCACTTCACGCAGACTCGGGTCACTGGACTGGTTCAGCGTGTTGTCGATATGTGGCAGTGACCCGCCGGCCTTGGCTTGGGTGACCCTTTGACGGGGCCCTTGGGCACTCACATGCTGAACAGAACCGGTAAACGGCATTTGCGCGAGCGGCCCGTGTTGGCGTGCCGGCATCGGACCAGCCATGCGCAAAGCGGCCACCGAGAACGGCCTTCCGGAGGAGACGATGTCCCGATGTTCAGCGGGAACGGGCATCGTCTCCTCAGGCCACTGTCTAGAGCTTCGCGCGTCGGGCATGGTGCAAGTCGCTTTCATCGTGATTTGATGGTGCTCTAACCAGGAGCAGCAAGCGGCGTGCCATTTCAAATAGAGGTGCTGTTGGACCGCCCCCTTCTTCTCGGAGGCCGTGTCTTAGAAGATCGGGCGCGCGCTATACCGCCTCGTCACACAGGCAACAACGATGCTGTAGGGTGCGGATATTCGGCGCTTCAGCCCCGGCTGGGCAAAGAAGAACCGGAAGCGGAGCCGATGCACTACCTGAGGCTGGCGGGCACTCCAGTCATTGCGTAGCGTGTGCCGCTAGCGTTCATGGGTGCGCAGGCCCGGCTATCGCGAACACGCGCCTGTCGCAGCAACATGAGCGCGCGCTCTTGGGCAAGCGCCCTGGCGCCGTGAGGATCGAATTCCCAATCGTGTCTGTTTGCCGCCCTCTTATGTTCGAAACTGGACCAGAATGTCGCAAGCCCGACCTAAAGGTCGCCCGAGGCGTTCTGTCCGACACTGTTCCGTCGCCTTTGTTGGCCCGCGACACCGGCCTATTTCGCCTAGCTCTTCTCTGGCCTCAGGCTAGGCCGCTGAGAAGCTGCCACAATTTTTTTCTGCTGCGGCCAAATTGGCACGAGATTTGAAGCACCTTCGTTGCGGGCCGGGAGCCGCCGACCGACTTTCATTTCGTGGATGACACGAATGGAACGAAGAAAGAAAAGCAAAATGTCAAATCCGCGTCGGATAGCGTCTATGGGCAGGGGGTCCTCGGCGAAACCGCCCTTACCCAACAGCTCGCCGCCCTTGTCGACCCTTGCGCAGGAAATCTTGGCCGGCGGCGGCTCAAAGGCCCACCACACCGACCTTATCCTGAAATCGATGGTGCAGGATAAAGTTCTGCATCTCGCCGCGCGGTGTGCCTAGACAGTTACACGTTGGCCGGTCTTGATAATCAGGCCGGCCGTCGGAGGACGTCATCTGTATGCCGTCTTAGGTCATTCGCTGCCGCAGCGCCCGCCGGTCACCTTCCGCCCTTCCATCGCTATAGAGTGAAGTGCCACCATGCCCGAACAACCTTTGCCGACGCTGCCGATGTGGCGCGTCGATCACATTGAGCCCTCGCCCGAGATGTTGGCACTACGCGCCAACGGTCCGATCCACCGCGTGCGCTTCCCGTCCGGGCACGAAGGCTGGTGGGTCACAGGCTACGACGAGGCCAAGGCGGTGTTGTCCGACGCGGCGTTCCGGCCCTCCGGAATGCCGCCGGCGGCATTCACCCCGGATTCGGTGATTCTCGGTTCGCCGGGGTGGCTGGTCTCGCACGAGGGGGGCGAGCATGCGCGGTTACGCACGATCGTGGCGCCGGCCTTCAGCAACGGCAGGGTGAAGCAGCTCGCGCAGCAGGTCGAGGCGATCGCCGCGCAGTTGTTCGAGACGCTGGCGGCCCAGCCCCAGCCCGCCGATCTGCGGCGCCACCTCTCCTTTCCGCTTCCGGCCATGGTCATTGGCGCGCTGATGGGCGTGCTCTACGAGGATCACGCCTTTTTCGCCGGGCTGTCCGACGAGGTGATGACGCACCAGCATGAAAGCGGCCCGCGAAGCGCGTCGCGCTTGGCCTGGGAAGAACTCCGCGCCTACATTCGCGGCAAGATGCGGGACAAGCGCCAGGATCCGGGCGACAACGTGCTGACGGATCTGCTCGCGGCGGTCGACCAGGGCAAGGCGACCGAGGAAGAGGCGATCGGCCTGGCGGCGGGCATGCTGGTGGCGGGGCACGAGAGCACCGTCGCGCAGATCGAATTCGGCCTGCTGGCCATGTTCCGCCATCCGCAACAGCGCGAACGCCTGGTCGGCGATCCATCCCTGGTGGACAAGGCGGTGGAGGAAATCCTGCGCATGTACCCGCCGGGCGCCGGCTGGGACGGCATCATGCGCTATCCGAGGACCGACGTGACCATCGCGGGCGTGCATGTTCCCGCGGAGAGCAAGGTGCTGGTCGGCCTGCCGGCGACGTCGTTCGATCCGCGCCATTTCGACGACCCGGAAATCTTCGACATCGGACGCGACGAAAACCCGCACCTGGCGTTCTCCTACGGGCCGCACAACTGCATCGGCTTGGCGCTGGCCAGGCTGGAACTCAAGGCGGTGTTCGGTTCGATCTTCCAGCGCTTTCCCGCGCTGCGCCTGGCCGTGGCGCCCGAAGAACTGAAGTTGCGCAACGAGATCATCACTGGCGGGTTCGAGGAGTTCCCGGTGCTCTGGTGATGCGCGGACGCCACCAGGAACGCGATGTTCTCGAATTGCCGGCGCGCCTGCCGCGCGCCCATCAGATCAGCCAGCCTACAGGTGACCAAGATGGACGTGCAAGAAACCACGGCAGCATGCCGGGACGCCTTCGCCGAACTGGCGTCGCCAGCGTGCATTCAGGACCCGTACCCATTCATGCGATGGTTGCGCGAGCACAATCCGGTACATCGCGCGGCGTCGGGCCTCTTTCTGTTGAGCCGCCACGCTGACATCTACTGGGTGCTCAAGGCCACGGGCGATGCTTTTCGGGGGCCGGCGCCAGGCGAACTGGCGCGCTATTTCCCGCGTGCGGCGACCAGCCTGTCGCTAAGTTTGCTGGCGTCCACTTTAGCGATGAAGGAACCTCCAACGCATACGCGTCTGCGCCGGCTGATCTCGCGCGATTTCACCATCGGCCGGATCGACAACCTGAGGCCGACCATCGCTCGCATTGTCACAGCGCGCCTAGACGGCATGGCGCCCGCACTGGAGCGCGGGGAGGCAGTGGACCTGCATCAGGAATTCGCGCTGGCCTTGCCCATGCTGGTTTTCGGCGAACTGTTCGGCATGCCCCCGGACGACATTCTCGGGCTCGTCACCGGCATCAGCGCCATTCTGGAAGGCCTGAGCCCGCACGCCAGCGATCCCCAACTCGCTGCGGGGGACGCGGCCAGCGCCAGGGTGCAGGCCTACTTCGGCGACCTCATACAGCGCAAGCGCACCGATGCCCGCCACGACATCGTGTCAATGCTGGTCGGCGCACACGACGACGATGCCGAGATGCTGTCGGATGCGGAATTGATCAGCATGCTCTGGGGCATGCTGCTGGGCGGCTTCGCCACCACTGCCGCGGCCATCGGCCATGCGGTCCTGGCGATGCTGGCGCATCCCGAACAGCGGCACTGGCTGAAGGGAGATGCCGTGGGGGTGAAGGCATTCGTCGAAGAAGCCCTGCGCTACGACGCGCCCGCCATGTTCAGCTCCATTCCGCGTATCGCCCAGCGCGACATCGAACTGGGCGGCGTGGTGATCCCGAAGAACGCGGACGTGCGCGTGCTGATCGCGGCCGGCAATCGCGACCCGGACGCCTTCGCCGATCCCGACCGCTTCGATCCCGTGCGGTTCTACGGCACCAGTCCTGGCATGTCGATCGACGGGAAGATCATGCTGACCTTCGGCCACGGCATCCACTTCTGCCTTGGTGCGCAACTGGCCCGGGTGCAGTTAGCCGAGAGCCTGCCGCGGATCCAGGCGCGCTTCCCCACGCTGGCATTGGCCGAGCAGCCGACCCGGGAGCCCTCCGCGTTCCTTAGGACGTTCCGCGCGCTGCCGGTGCGGCTGCATGGGCAGGAGGGCTGAGATGCGCATCCTGGTCGATCAGGATCTGTGCGGAACTACCGGGCAGTGCGTGCTGACGCTGCCGGGCACCTTTCGCCAGCGCGAACCGGACGGCGTGGCCGAAGTGTGCGTGGCGACGGTCCCGCAGGCGCTGCACGCCGCCGTGCGGCTTGCGGCCAGCCAGTGCCCGGTCGCCGCCATTCGGGTGATCGAAAGCGACGCTGGCCATGACGAGCGCGCCAGCGCCGACCCTGCGCCTTCTCCGGCGGAGGCCGAGCGGCATGCTGCGAAAGACCAATGCAATTCAGGAGACACGATGGGACGGTTTGAAGGCAAGGTGGCCGTGGTGACCGGCGCCGGCGCCGGCATCGGCAAGGCATGCGCTCTCGCCATCGCGCGCGGGGGCGGCAGAGTGGTGGTGGCCGACATTGATGGCTCGGCGGCCATCGCCTGCACCGCGCAGATCGCGGCCGAAGCAGGCCACGCGCTGCCCATAGCCATGGATATCGCCGATGAGCAGGCGGTGGCAGCGCTGTTCGAGACGGCGGAGCGGCACTTCGGGGGGGTCGACCTGCTGGTGAACAATGCGAGCGCCATGCATCTGACCCCGCGCGACCGCGCGATCCTCGACCTGGACCTGGCAGTCTGGGACCAGACCATGGCGACCAATCTGCGCGGCACGCTGCTCTGCTGCCGGCAGGCCATCCCACGGATGATCGCCCGCGGCGGTGGCGCGATCGTCAACATGTCGTCGTGCCAGGGGCTCAGCGGTGACACGGCGCAGACGTCCTACGCCGCGTCGAAGGCGGCGATGAACATGCTCTCGGCTTCGCTCGCCACCCAATACGGTCATGCGCAGATCCGCTGCAACGCCGTTGCGCCGGGTCTCGTCATGACCGAGCGTCTCCTCGCCAAGCTGGACGAGTGCATGCAACGGCATCTGCGCCGGCACCAGCTCCTGCAGCGCGTCGGCCGCCCCGAGGACGTGGCCGCGCTCGTGGCGTTCCTGCTCTCCGACGATGCTGCGTTTATCACAGGCCAGGTCGTGTGCATCGATGGCGGCATGCTGGCGCATGTGCCGACATACGCCGACGGTGGCAACAGCTGCGCCGCGCGCCCTGCCGGCGACACCGAATCGGCGGCGGCGGCGCGCTGCTGATGGACATGCTGCTCAACCCACTCAACCGTCGCCACCGGCTGCGCTGCGACATCCCGGTCATGCCTGGCGCTTTCCCCCTGGTCGGGCATCTTCCCGCCATTGTCTGCGACCTGCCGCGCCTGCTGCAGCGCGCAGAACGGACGCTGGGCAGCCACTTCTGGCTGGATTTCGGCCCTGCCGGACACCTGATGACCTGCGTGGATCCGGATGCGTTCGCACTGCTCCGGCACAAGGACGTGTCCTCGGCGCTGATCGAAGAGATCGCGCCCGAATTGCTTGGCGGAACGTTGGTTGCCCAGGACGGCGGCGCGCACCGGCAGGCGCGCGATGCGATCAAGGCGGCGTTCCTGCCCAAGGGGCTGACCCAGGCCGGCATCGGCGACCTGTTCGCGCCCGTCATCTGGGCGCGGGTGCAGGCGTGGCGCGACTGCGGCGAGGTAACCATCCTGCGCGAAACCGGCGACCTGATGCTCAAGCTCATCTTCAGCCTCATGGGAATCCCCGCGCAGGACCTGCCGGGATGGCATCGCAAATACCGGCAACTGCTGCAGTTGATCGTCGCGCCCCCGGTCGACCTGCCCGGACTGCCCTTGCGGCGCGGCCGCGCCGCCCGCGACTGGATCGACGCGCAGTTGCGCCAGTTCGTCCGCGACGCGCGCGCGCATGCCGCGCGCACCGGGTTGATCAACGACATGGTGAGCGCGTTCGACCGCAGCGACGATGGGCTCTCCGATGACGTCCTAGTCGCCAATATCCGATTGCTGCTGCTTGCCGGTCACGACACCACTGCCTCGACGATGGCCTGGATGGTGATCGAACTGGCGCGGCAGCCTGTGCTGTGGGACGCCCTGGTCGAGGAGGCGCAACGCGTGGGCGCGGTGCCGACCCGGCACGCGGACCTGGCGGAGTGTCCGGTCGCCGAGGCGCTGTTCCGCGAGACGCTGCGCCTGCATCCGGCGACCACGCTCCTGCCGCGTCGCGCGCTGCAGGAATTGCAACTCGGCCAACGGCGCATTCCCGCGGGCACCCATCTGTGCATCCCGCTGCTGCATTTCTCGACCTCGGCGCTGCTGCACGAGGCGCCTGATCAGTTCCGCCTGGCACGGTGGCTGCAACGCACGGAGCCGATCCGGCCGGTGGACATGCTGCAGTTCGGTACCGGCCCACACGTCTGCATCGGCTACCACCTGGTATGGCTGGAAATGGTGCAGTTCTGCATCGCCTTGGCGCTGATCATGCACAGGGCCGGGGTGCGGCCGCGGTTGCTGAGCGGCGTCGAAAAAGGCCGGCGCTATTACCCGACCGCACATCCGTCCATGGCAATCCGCATAGGCTTCTCATGAGCTGGCATCGCATGCCGCGTGTGGCGAGGCAGCGGCGGCGCCGGCGAGGCTCGGCATTGCTGCACTCAGCGCACGCGCTCGGTGCGACGCCGGCAACACCGCGGCGGCTTGGCGCTCGCCGTGGCCATCTCGTGTCAGGTACAAGGACATGAAAAACATGCAGACCGGTTCCACGCTACACGACGACCGAACTGGCGTTTCCGCGCTCGGCGGATTGGGCGCGCAGGCGCGCGGCGCATCCGGCAGGCTGCTGCCGGAGATCTGGATGCAGGACGGCGCAAAGCGGGTCGAACAGGCGCTGGCGCGTCTTCTCTGCGCCGAAGACGACGGTGAGACCGAGCTGATGGCGGCGATGCGCTACGCCACCTTGCATGGCGGGAAGCGCACCCGCGCCTTGCTCTGTCTGGCTGCCGGCGCACTGGCCGACACGCCGGCGCACATGCTCGACGACGTCGGCGCCGCCATCGAGATGATGCACGCCTGTACCCTGGTCCACGACGACCTGCCCGCGATGGACGACGACGTGCTTCGCCGCGGCCTTCCGACAGTGCACGTCAAGTTCGGCGAAGCCACTGCGATCTTGGTCGGCGATGCGCTGCAGGCGCACGCCTTCCTGACCCTGGCGAGCCTGGATGCGCCGGGCGACAACCGTATCGCGCTCGTGCGCGAACTGGCGCAGGCCGTGTCCGCCGAGGGTGCCGCAGGCGGGCAGGCCATGGATCTGTCGCTGGTCGGAAAGCACGCCGAGCTGGACAGGATCGTGGCGATGCACCGGATGAAGAGCGGAGCGCTAGTGCGCGCGTCCGTTCGCATGGGCGCGCTATGCTCCATCGCGGAGGATGCCGCGCACGCTGCGCTGTACTGTGCGCTCGATCGCTACACCGCCTGTTTCGGGCTGGCGTTGCAGGTGATCGACGACATTCTCGACGCGACAGCGGATACCGCGACGCTGGGCAAGACCCCCGGTAAGGACGCGGCGGCGCAGAAGCCGACCTGCGCGTCGATCATGGGGCTGCAGGCAGCGCGCCAGTTCGCGCTGGATTTGTTGCGCGACGCCGGGGAGGCCATCGTCCCGCTGGGGCCGCGTGCGGAACGGTTGGCGCAGATGCTGCAGCGGGCCAACGTGTATCTGTCCGCGCCATACGCATGAGCGCGCCTGTCCGCATGGACTCGCCCCTGTGCTGCTGCGATCGGCCGGCGGGCGGTGCATGCTGCTCTTTGTCCGAGTCCGCGGCGCGGATCGCAGCGATTGCGCGATCCTGGTCCTCGTCAACCGTCTGCAGAAGGAACATCCCGCGTGAACGCGCTGTCCGAACAGATCCTTTCCGAATTGCGCCACCTGCTGAGCGAGATGAGCGACGGCGGCAGCGTCGGTCCGTCCGTCTACGACACGGCGCGAGCTCTGCAGTTCCACGGCAACGTCACCGGTCGGCAGGACGCATACGCGTGGCTCATCGCGCAGCAACAGGCCGATGGCGGATGGGGAAGTGCGGACTTTCCGCTGTTCCGCCATGCGCCCACGTGGGCGGCGTTGCTGGCATTGCAGCGTGCCGATCCTCTTCCCGGCGCTGCCGACGCAGTCCAGGCTGCAACCCGGTTCCTCGAGCGCCAGCCCGATCCCTACGCGCATGCGGTGCCGGAAGACGCGCCGATCGGCGCGGAGCTGATCCTGCCGCAGTTGTGCGGCGAGGCCGCATCCTTGCTGGGCGGCGTGGCGTTTCCGCGCCACCCGGCGCTGTTGCCGTTGCGGCAAGCGTGCCTGGTCAAGCTGGGGGCGGTGGCGACGTTGCCGAGCGGCCATCCGTTGCTGCACTCCTGGGAAGCCTGGGGGACGTCGCCGACCACCGCATGCCCGGATGACGGCGGCAGCATCGGCATCAGTCCGGCGGCCACCGCCGCGTGGCGTGCGCACGCCGTGACACAGGGGAGCACGCCGCAGGTCGGGCGCGCCGACGCGTATTTGGAGGCGGCATCGCGGGCGACGCGCAGCGGCATCGAAGGTGTCTTTCCCAACGTCTGGCCGATCAATGTATTCGAGCCATGCTGGTCGCTGTACACCCTGCATCTGGCCGGTCTGTTCGCGCATCCCGCGCTCGCCGAGGCGGTGCAAGTGATCGTCGCGCAGCTCGACGCCCGCCTGGGCGTGCGCGGTCTGGGCCCGGCCTTGCACTTCGCGGCCGATGCGGACGATACCGCCGTTGCGATGTGCGTCCTGCGCCTTGCAGGCCGCGACCCGGCGGTCGATGCGTTGCGCCATTTCGAAATCGGCGAGCTGTTCGTCACCTTCCCCGGCGAGCGCAATGCCTCGGTGTCGACCAACATCCATGCCCTGCATGCGTTGCGAATGTTGGGAAAGCCCGCCGCCGGCACCAGCGCCTACGTCGAGGCCAATCGCAACCCGCACGGTCTATGGGACAACGAAAAATGGCACGTTTCGTGGCTGTATCCCACCGCGCATGCGGTCGCTGCGCTGGCGCAAGGCAAGCCCCAGTGGCGCGACGAGCGCGCGCTGGCGGCGCTGCTGCGGGCGCAGCGCGACGACGGCGGCTGGGGCGCCGGTCGCACGTCCACATTCGAGGAAACCGGCTATGCGCTGTTCGCGTTGCACGTGATGGATGGGAGCGAAGAGCCGACAGGGCGCCGGCGCATCGCGCAGGCGGTGGCGCGTGCGCTGGAGTGGATGCTCGCCCGCCATGCGGCGCATGCATTGCCGCATACGCCGCTGTGGATCGGCAAGGAACTGTATTGCCCCACCCGGGTGGTGCGCGTGGCCGAACTCGCCGGGTTGTGGCTGGCGCTTCGTTGGGGGCGGCGCGTCCTGGCCGAGGGAGCAGGAGCGGCGCCATGATCCAGACCGAACGCGCGCTGCAGCAGGTGCTGGAGTGGGGGCGTTCCCTGACCGGGTTCGCCCACGAGCATGCCGTGGAAGCGGTCAGGGGCGGCCAGTACATCCTGCAGCGCATCCACCCGAGCCTGCGCGACACCAGCGCCCGCACCGGCCGCGATCCGCAGGACGAAACGCTGATCGTGGCGTTCTATCGCGAACTGGCGCTGCTGTTTTGGCTCGACGATTGCAACGACCTTGGCCTGATCGCGCCGGACCAGCTCGCCGCGGTGGAGCAGGCGCTGGGGCAGGGCGTGCCGTGCGCGCTCCCCGGATTCGAGGGCTGCGCTGTGCTGCGCGCTTCGCTGGCCGCGCTCGCCTACGATCGTCGCGACTATGCTCAGCTTCTGGACGATACCCGGTGCTACTGCGCGGCGCTGCGCGCCGGACACGCGCAGGCGGCAGGGGCGGAACGCTGGTCCTACGCCGAGTACCTGCACAACGGCATCGATTCGATCGCCTACACGAACGTGTTCTGTTGCCTGTCGTTGCTGTGGGGACTGGACATGGCGACCTTGCGCGCGGGTCCGGCGTTTCGTCAGGTCCTGCGGCTCATCTCCGCGATAGGGCGCCTGCAGAACGATCTGCATGGACGCGAAAAGGATAGGTCGGCCGGCGAGGCCGACAACGCGGCCATCCTGCTGCTGCAGCGCTATCCGGCTATGCCTGTGGTGGAGTTCCTCAACGACGAGCTGGCCGGCCATACGCGCATGCTGCACCGGGTGATGGCGGAAGAACGCTTTCCCGCGCCGTGGGGACCGTTGATCGAGGCCATGGCGGCCATCCGCGCGCAGTACTACCAGACCTCGACCAGCCGCTACCGCAGCGACGCTGCGGGGGGAGGCCAGCGTGCGCCGGCCTGAACGCGCGGGAGGCGGCGGCGTGCGCGCGCTGCCGTCGGTCCGATCGACGCAACGCCGTCGCCCGATGCCACGGAGAGAGCGAGCATGAGCGACACCGCCCTGAGCCGGCGCAAGGACGACCATCTGGACATCGTGTTGGATCAGCGAACGGCGCCGGCCACGGTCGCCGCCGGCTGGGAGTACATCCGTTTCGAACACTGCGCATTGCCCGAGTTGGACCTGACGCAGATCGACCTGCGCGCCTCGCTGCTGGGCAAGACCATGCGCGCGCCGCTGCTGATCAGCTCAATGACCGGCGGCATGCCACGCGCCGAGGCCATCAACCGGCATCTGAGCGAGGCAGCGCAAGCCTTGGGGATCGCGATGTGCGTCGGTTCGCAGCGGGTGAGCCTGCAATCCCGCAACTCCCAGGGGCTGACGCGCGCGCTGCGCCGCCTGGCCCCAGACATTCCCTTGCTGGCCAATATCGGCGCCGCGCAACTGCGCGAGGCCGACGGCCTCGACCTGGCGCGCCGGGCGGTGGATGCGCTGGAGGCCGATGGACTCATCATCCATCTCAATCCGCTGCAGGAAGCGGTACAGCTGGAGGGCGACCGCGACTGGCGCGGCGTCCTGGCGCAGATCGCTCGTGCCGCGCGCAGCGTGGGCGTGCCGATCGTGGCCAAGGAAGTGGGGTCGGGCCTGTCGGCCTCGGTGGCCTGTGCGCTCGTCGAGGCGGGCGTGGCGGTGATCGATGTCGCCGGTGCCGGCGGCACCAGTTGGGCCGCGGTGGAGGGCGAGCGCGCCCGCGATGCCGCCGACCGTGCAGTGGCGATGGCGTTCGCCGATTGGGGGATTCCGACCCCGGCCAGCGTGCAGGCGGTACGTCGGGCGCTGCCAAGGGTGAAGCTGATCGCGTCGGGCGGGATCCGCGACGGCGTCGACGTGGCCAAGGCCATCCGCCTGGGCGCGGACATCGCCGGGCAGGCGGCCGGCGTGCTGCGCGCGGCTACGGTATCCACCGAGGCGGTTGTCGCGCATTTCGAGATCGTTATCCGCCAGTTGGCCGTCGCCTGCTTCTGCACCGGCTCGGCTGATCTGGCGGCGTTGCGTCAGGCGCGCTTGTTGCCCTCGGCGCATCTGCCCGCCGGTTGATGCCGGCGTCGCCCGCACGCGGCGGGCGCCTACAACCGGAAAGGCGAAAAAGTGCATTACGACATCATCATCATCGGCGGAGCCATCGTCGGCTCGTCGGTTGCCTATTACCTGCGCAAGGAAGGGTTTTCGGGCTCGATCGCGCTTGTCGAGCGCGCCCCGCAATTTTCTCATGCGGCGACCACACTGTCCTGCGCCTCCATCCGCCAGCAGTTTTCGATCCCGGAAAACATCCGCTGTCGCAGTTCACGCTGAAACTGTTCCGGCGGTTGAAGGAAGAATTCGGGGCGGACGCCGATATCGGCTTTCGCGAAGGCGGCTATCTGATCCTTGCCGGCGAAAACGGGCTGCCGATCCTGCGGGCCAACCACGAGG
Organism: Mesorhizobium sp. M0166; assembly: GCF_040322255.1. Taxonomy (NCBI): domain Bacteria; kingdom Pseudomonadati; phylum Pseudomonadota; class Alphaproteobacteria; order Hyphomicrobiales; family Phyllobacteriaceae; genus Mesorhizobium; species Mesorhizobium sp. M0166. The sequence continues at coordinate 63,400 of NZ_JAMYTD010000022.1, forward strand.
CGCAGATGGCCGAGGGCGCCGACATCCTGCTCGAGGATGCCGAGGCGCTCGTCCGCCGCTTTCCCTGGCTGTCGGTCGAGGGCATTTCCGCCGGCGCCTATGGCCGCAGCGGCGAAGGCTGGTTCGACGCGCATGCGATGCTGATGGTGTTCCGCAAGGCACTGCGAAGCAAGAACATCGATTTCATCACAGCGTCGGTGACCGGTATCGAGCGGCAGGGGAAGCGCGTCGCCGGTGTGACCCTCGACAATGGCGAGCGGCTCGAGGCCGGCACCGTCGTTAACGCCGCCGGGCCGAATGCCGGCAAGGTGGCAGCAATGGCCGGGCTGGCGCTGCCGGTGGAGCCGCGCAAGCGCAATGTCTTCGTCTTCGAGGCGCGCGAAAAATATGACGACATGCCGCTGCTGGTCGACCCGAGCGGCATCTATGTCCGGCCGGAGGGCTCGGTCTACATCACCGGCGGCGCCGAGCCGGAAGAGGGCGAAGGACCAGCCGATCCCGCCGACTTCGACCCCGACTGGCCGCTGTTCGAAGAGGTGATCTGGCCGGTGCTGGCGACCCGCATTCCGGCCTTCGAGGCGATCAAGCCGACGCGCGCCTGGGTCGGCCATTACGACTACAACACGCTCGACCAGAACGCGGTGATCGGCCCGCACCCGGAGGTCGGCAATTTCCTCTTCGCCAACGGTTTTTCCGGCCACGGCTTGCAGCAGGCGCCGGCGGTCGGCAAGGCGGTGGCCGAACTGATCGTGCATGGCGGCTATCGCACGGTGGATTGCTCGGCGTTCGGATACAGCCGGATCGCCGACGGGCGGGCTTTCAGGGAATTGAATGTGATTTAAGCAGGAAGGGCGGGTGCGCCGCGACGGTCCTTTTGATGCTGGAGGGACAGAGGGGCGCGAAGGAACGCGACAGGCGGTCGATGGCCCAAAGCTGGCGAAAACAGCCGGCCAGGGCCTGCCGCGAACGGAATGATTTTGTGATGATCGTGGCGCTCGATCCGCCGCATTTCCGGACGATCAGCGACTTCCGCAAGCGGCATTTGAAGGCGCTCGAGGCGCTGTTCGTGCAGGTTCTGAAGCTGTGTGAGACGGCAGGATTGGTCAAACTCGGCCATGTCGCGCTGGATGGCAAGAAGATCAAAGCGAACGCGTCGAAACACAAGGCGATGAGTTATGAGCGCATGAAGAAGCGCGAGTTGGAATTGAAAGCCGAGGTCGCTCGCATGCTGACGCGGCCGAGGCCGCGGATGCCGAGGAGGACGTGACTTTCGGCAAGGACAAGCGCGGCGACGAGATGCCGGATTGGGCCGGCGACAGGCAGAACCGGCTGGCCAAGCTCCAGCAGGCGATGCCGTCGCTGAAGCCGAGGCCAAGCTGGCGGCGCAAGAAGAGCGCCGGATCGAGGCCGAAAAAGAAGGGCAGCGCCAGGCCGCAGGCCGCAAGAAGCCTGGCAAACCGGCGGCGGCCCCATCAGAGGAGCCCGGTGGCCATAGCAGCTGTTCTCGGAGGAACGCCGTTCGCTGTGCCGGGCTAAAGCCTGAGAGATCCTCGAAGAAAGGATTGATCTCTTTCCATATCATTATGTTCATATATGATACGCGAACAGATCATAAAAGTTTGGACTTGCTCGCTGGATGAGTACCTTTGCGTATCATCGCGCATTGGAATAGATCGTATAGGTCTCATTATGGACTCTGAATCGGAAATTCTGCGCGAAATCGGTGGGCTTTTCAGGCAGGCCAGGCTGGCCGCTGCCATGACGCAGGAGCAGGTCGCGGATTTGGCGGGTATATCCCGTCCCCGCTATCGCGACATCGAAAAGGGAGCCGCAGCGGCGCGTGCGACGACGCTCATAAATATCGCTCGCGCGCTCGGTCTGGAAATGATGCTGGTTCCGCAAGTCATGGTGCCGGCTATCCAGGCTCTATTGCGCCCGCATGACGATGACGATCGACCCGCCTTTGTTTCTCAACCTGACGATGACGATCATGGCTCCAGTCTTTCCACCTAAGACAATCCCGTCGCTGGACGTGCTCTTGAACGCACTGAAGATCGGCACAATCGTTAGGACGCCAGGCGATTTCAACGCATTCAACTTCGATGAGGCCTACCGCGCGACGGGCGGCTTTCCGGTTTTCAGCCTGTCGTTCCGGGCAGCGACGGGAGGATTGCGGAAAGATCCGAAGCCTCTGGCGGGCGCCTTGCCCGCTTTCTTCGCGAACCTCCTACCGGAGGAGAAATTGCGCGAGGCGATGGAAAAGCACCACGAAGGCAATGTGCGGCCAGGCAATGATTTCGATCTTTTAGCGGCGCTGGGCGCCGATTTGCCGGGAGCCGTACGGGCGTTGCCCAGTGACGGCGCGATAGCGGTTTCGCAGGATGCTTCAAAGGATAAGCCCAAGGCACGGTTCTCACTTGCCGGCGTGCAGATGAAGCTGTCGGTCATGAAGAACACTGGAAAAGGCGGCGGCCTGACCTTGCCGATGGACGACGAGCAAGGCCGATACATCGCCAAGTTCCCTTCGACGGCGTTTCCAGGCGTTTCCGAAAATGAATTCGCTAACCTGGCGTTGGCTGCAGCGATCGGGATGGAGGTGCCTGAACGCGAACTTGTCGAGAAGTCCGATTTCGAGGATATTCCCGAGGAATTCAAGACGCTGTCAGAGGGCAAGGTCCTTCTCGTCAAACGCTTCGATCGCGGCGCTGAGGGCGAGAGGATTCACATCGAGGATTTCGCTCAGGTCTTCGGTGTGTATCCCTCGCGCAAATATGAGGGGGCCGCTTATCACGACATAGCCTTGGCCCTTGGCGTGGCCGTCTCGCCTACCGCAGCTCTCGAATTCGTCCGCCGCCTGGCGCTGACGGTCATCACTGGCAATGGCGACATGCACCTCAAGAACTGGTCTTTGATTTATCCCGGCAACGGCGACAAGCCGGTGCTTGCACCAATCTACGACGTCCTGTCGACCGTGCCATATATTCCCGCCGACGCCATGGCGCTTTCGCTTGGAGGGGAGCGCTCGTTCAAGGCGCTAGCAGCACCGCGATGGAAAGCATTTGCGAACCGTGCAAGGCTTCCGGAGCCGGCAGTCCTGAAGGCAGTGGTCCAGACCGTCGAACTCGTCAACGAGCACTGGTGGCATCTGCCTGAGCGCGACGTTGTCGCAGCGAAAGTGCTCGAGCGGATCGACGAACATGTGAAGGCGATGACGCCGATACTAAACTCCTGCGCCGATAAGTGAGCCGAGTCCCCTTGGGTTGGTGATATGGCGGAATTATCCCCCCGTGGCCCCGCATGGATGGCCGTGGATCGATGGTATGCCAGCGTGGCGCGCAAGACTCCGCGCAGTGTCGACGAGGACACGCGAGAACCAAGCACGTCAGCTCGCCGGAACAAACCATCCCGCAATTAACGTTAGAGGGTCGAGAAGCTGTTCGCCAACCTCTACACATCGATGCGGTTCGAACGAATGCGGTGACTGAGGATCGCGATCCGACGCTTTATGTCGCCATTGTCGGGTCCGCTACAGGGCTTGTACCGACGATCCTTTCTTTGGCCTCAAGCTAAAGCCCTGAAAAGCAACCATGAAATTATTGTTCGGTTCGATCAGCCAAATTGGCACGAGTCTTGAGATCCTTGGGTGCGAGGCGGCGACAGCTGCCCGACCGGCATTCATGTCGCGGCAGCCGCGATGAATGGAACGAAGGAAGGAAAGCTACATGTCAGGTTTGCGTCAGATCGCCTTTTACGGCAAGGGCGGCATCGGCAAGTCCACCACCTCCCAAAATACGCTCGCCGCCCTTGTCGACCTCGGGCAGAGAATCCTCATCGTCGGCTGCGACCCCAAAGCCGACTCCACCCGCCTGATCCTGAACGCGAAGGCGCAGGATACGGTCCTGCACCTCGCGGCAGAGGAAGGTTCGGTGGAAGACCTGGAACTCGCGGACGTGCTCAAGGTCGGCTACAAAGGCATTAAATGCGTGGAGTCGGGCGGCCCTGAGCCGGGTGTCGGCTGCGCCGGCCGCGGCGTGATTACCTCGATCAACTTCCTCGAGGAGAACGGTGCCTACGACGATGTCGACTATGTCTCCTACGACGTGCTCGGGGATGTGGTGTGCGGCGGTTTCGCGATGCCGATCCGCGAGAACAAGGCCCAGGAAATCTATATCGTCATGTCCGGCGAGATGATGGCGCTCTATGCCGCCAACAACATCGCCAAGGGCATCCTGAAATACGCCCATTCGGGCGGCGTGCGGCTCGGCGGCCTGATCTGCAACGAGCGCCAAACCGACCGCGAGCTCGACCTCGCCGAAGCGCTGGCTTCCAGGCTCAATTCCAAGCTCATCCACTTCGTGCCCCGCGACAATATCGTCCAGCACGCCGAACTCAGGAAGATGTCTGTGATCCAGTATGCGCCGGACTCCAAGCAGGCCGGGGAATACAGGGCGCTGGCCGAGAAGATCCATGCCAATTCGGGCCAGGGCACCATCCCAACCCCGATCACCATGGAGGAGCTCGAGGACATGCTGCTCGACTTCGGCATCATGAAGACTGACGAGCAGATGCTTGCCGAGCTTCAGGTCAAGGAAGCGGCCAAGGCGGCCGCACAGTAACGGCCGCTACTGACTGGGGGCGCGGCCTGACCTGGCGCGCCTTTCGAAGAACGGCGCCTCGTCGGTGAGCGTCACCCTGAACCTTTGAAAGAGGTCCCATGAGCCTGGAATACGAGAATGACGGCGCCCTCCATGCGAAGCTTATCGAAGAGGTGCTGTCGCAATATCCTGACAAGGCGGCGAAGCGCCGCAAGAAGCACCTCAGCGTCGCAAAGAGCGGCGACGAGGCTGGCGAGGAAAGCGAGGTCCTTTCCGAATGCGAGGTAAAATCGAACATCAAGTCCATCCCCGGCGTGATGACGATTCGCGGCTGCGCCTATGCCGGCTCGAAAGGCGTGGTGTGGGGTCCAGTCAAGGATATGGTCCATATCTCGCACGGCCCGGTCGGCTGCGGGCAATATTCCTGGTCGCAACGCCGCAACTACTACGTCGGCACGACGGGCATCGACACGTTCGTGACGATGCAGTTCACCTCCGATTTCCAGGAGAAGGACATTGTTTTCGGCGGCGACAAGAAGCTGGAACGGATCATCGACGAGATCGAGGAACTGTTTCCGCTGAACAAGGGCATGACTGTGCAATCCGAATGCCCGATCGGCCTGATTGGCGACGACACCGAAGCTGTGTCCCGCAACAAGGCCAAGGAGCACGAAAAAACGATCGTGCCGGTGCGCTGCGAGGGCTTCCGCGGCGTATCGCAATCACTCGGCCACCACATCGCCAACGACGCGATCCGCGACTGGGTGTTCGAGAAGAAGGAGGTCGAGTTCGAGGCCGGCCCGTACGATGTCAATGTGATCGGCGACTATAATATCGGCGGCGACGCCTGGGCTTCGCGCATCCTGCTCGAGGAGATGGGCCTGCGCGTGGTCGGCAACTGGTCGGGCGACGCTACGCTGGCCGAAATAGAGCGCGCGCCGAAGGCCAAGCTCAATCTCATCCATTGCTACAGGTCGATGAACTACATCTGCCGGCACATGGAGGAAAAGTATGGCATCGACTGGATGGAGTATAATTTCTTCGGCCCCTCTCAGACTGAAGCCTCTCTGCGCAAGATAGCCAAGCATTTCGGGCCGGAAATCGAGGCCAAGGCCGAGGCGGTCATCGCCAAATACCGGCCGTTGGTCGATGCCGTCATCGCCAAGTACCGGCCGCGCCTCGAAGGCAGGACGGTGATGCTCTATGTCGGCGGGCTGCGCCCCCGTCACGTCGTCACGGCATATGAGGATCTGGGCATGGTGATCGTCGGCACTGGCTATGAATTTGGCCATAACGACGACTATCAGCGCACTGGCCACTACGTGAAGAAGGGCACGCTGATCTATGACGACGTGACTGGTTACGAGCTGGAGAAGTTCATCGAGGGGATCCGTCCTGACCTCGTGGGCTCCGGCATCAAAGAAAAGTACCCGGTCCAGAAGATGGGCATACCGTTCCGTCAAATGCATTCCTGGGATTATTCCGGCCCGTATCACGGCTACGACGGCTTCGCCATCTTCGCCCGCGACATGGATCTGGCCATCAACAACCCGGTCTGGACCCTCTACGACGCCCCCTGGAAGAAAAAAGCCGAGCTGTCGGCGGCGATCGCAGCCGAATGAAAATCTGGCCTCCCGGAAGCCGGGAGGCCGTTGAACGCCTGTGGCCGTTTGTCCGCGGGAGACCTGAAACGTTTCGACGTCCCTGTGCCGCCGTATGGCGCGGCCAGATGGAGAAGAGGTAACCACCGATGCCGCAGTCGGCTGAAAAAGTTCTCGACCACGCGCCCCTGTTCCGCGAGCCGGAATACAGGCAGATGCTCGCCGAGAAGAGGCTGAATTTCGAATGTCCTCACCCGGACCAGATCGTTACCGACCAACGCGAATTCACCAAGACGTGGGAATACCGCGAAAAGAACCTCGGTCGCGAAGCGCTTGTCGTGAACCCCGCCAAGGCCTGCCAGCCGCTCGGCGCGGTGTTCGCGGCCGCAGGCTTTGAGCGAACCATGTCCTTCGTCCACGGCAGCCAGGGCTGCGTGGCCTATTACCGCTCGCACCTGTCGCGCCATTTCAAGGAGCCTGCTTCGGCAGTTTCCTCCTCGATGACCGAGGACGCGGCAGTGTTCGGTGGTCTGAAGAACATGGTCGACGGGCTCGCCAACACGTACCAACTCTACGACCCGAAGATGATCGCCGTCTCGACCACTTGTATGGCGGAGGTCATTGGCGACGACCTGCACAGCTTCATCGAGAACGCCAAGGACGAAGGCTCGGTCCCGCGCGACTTCGACGTGCCCTTCGCCCATACTCCGGCCTTCGTCGGCAGCCATGTCGACGGCTATGACGTAACGGTCAAGGGCATTTTGGAGCATTTCTGGAAAGGCGAGGAGCGAACGGAAGCCGAGGCAACCATCAACATCATTCCGGGTTTCGACGGCTTTTGCGTTGGCAACAACCGGGAGCTCAAGCGCCTGCTCGATCTGATAGGGGTGTCCTATACCTTCATCCAAGACGCCTCTGACCAGTTCGACACGCCGTCGGACGGCGAATACCGCATGTACGACGGCGGCACGAAGATCGAAGACGTGAGGAAGGCACTCAACGCCGAGGCGACACTTTCGCTACAGCATTACAACACCCGAAAAACACTGGAGTTCTGCGAGGGGGTAGGGCAGGCGACGGCCTCGTTCCATTACCCGCTCGGAGTCCAGGCGACCGACGACTTCCTGATGGAGGTCTCCGCGATTTCCGGCAAGCAAATCCCCGAGGCAATCCGCCTGGAGCGCGGCCGACTTGTTGACGCCATGGCGGACAGCCAATCCTGGCTGCACGGGAAGAAATACGCCATCTACGGCGATCCGGACTTTGTCTACGGCATGGCCCGCTTCATCATGGAGACGGGCGGCGAGCCGACCCATTGCCTCGCCACCAACGGCACCTCGGCATGGGAAGCGGAGTTGAAGGAACTGCTTGCATCATCGCCCTTCGGCAAGGATGCTCAAGTCTGGGCGGGCAAGGACCTCTGGGCGATGCGCTCGCTGCTCTTCACCGAGCCGGTGGACCTGCTGATCGGCAACTCCTATGGCAAGTATCTGGAGCGCGACACCGGCACGCCGCTGATCCGGCTGACGTTTCCGATCTTCGACCGCCACCATCACCATCGCTTTGCGCTCATGGGCTACCAAGGCGGGTTGCGCGTCCTGACGACGATCCTCGACAAGATCTTCGACAAGCTCGATCGCGAGACAAGCGAGACGGGCGTGACGGACTATTCGTATGACCTCACCCGCTAAGGGTGCCGGCCGGCTCATCGTGAGGCCGGTCGTCTTCCCGAGGGACTTTGGAGACCGACGCAATGTCCTTGCTCAGAGCCAAAATCCAGGATGTCTTCAACGAGCCTGCCTGCGAGAAGAACCGCGGCAAGGATGCCAAGGCGCGCAAAAAGGGCTGTTCGAAGCCACTGACCCCCGGGGCGGCTGCCGGCGGCTGTGCCTTCGATGGCGCCAAGATCGTGCTGCAGCCGATCACCGACGTAGCGCATTTGATCCATGCGCCGCTCGCCTGCGAGGGCAATTCCTGGGACAACCGCGGTACGGCTTCGTCCGGGCCAACGCTGTGGCGAACAAGCTTCACGACCGACCTCACCGAACTCGATGTTGTGATGGGGCAGGGCGAGCGGAAGCTCCTCAAAGCGATCCGCGAGATCAAGGAGGCGTATGGGCCGCCGGCTATCTTCGTCTATCCGACCTGCGTGACGGCGCTGATCGGCGACGACATCGAAGCCGTCTGCAAGCGCGCGGCGGAAAAGTTCGGCCTACCGGTGGTGCCGGTCAATGCGCCGGGCTTCGTCGGCTCCAAGAATCTGGGCAACAAGCTTGCCGGCGAGGCGTTGCTCGAGCATGTCATCGGCACGGTCGAGCCAGACGATGCCGGCCCTTACGACATCAACATTCTTGGCGAATTCAACCTCTCGGGCGAATTTTGGCTGGTGAAGCCGCTGCTGGATCGGCTCGGCATCCGGGTGCGCGCCTGCATTCCGGGTGACGCGCGTTACTTCGACATTGCCTGCGCGCACCGCGCTCGGGCGGCTATGATCGTGTGCTCGACCGCGCTCATCAATCTGGCCCGCAAGATGGAGCAGCGCTGGGACATCCCGTTTTTCGAGGGCTCCTTCTACGGCATCACCGACACCTCGGAAGCGCTCCGACAGATCTCTCAGCTGCTCGTGAAGAAGGGTGCCGATCCGGAGATCCTCGGCCGCACCGAGGCATTGATTGCAGAGGAGGAGGCGATCGCTTGGAAGAAGCTCGCGGCCTACCGGCCGAGGCTCGAAGGCAAGCGCGTGCTGCTCAACACCGGCGGTGTGAAGTCCTGGTCGGTCGTCCATGCGCTGATGGAGATCGGCATCGAGATCGTCGGCACCTCTGTCAAGAAGTCGACCGTCGAAGACAAGGAGCGCATCAAGCAGGTCCTCAAGGACGACAACCACATGTTCGAGCAGATGGCGCCGCGCGAGCTTTACGCCATGCTCTCAGAACACAAGGCCGATATCATGCTGTCGGGCGGGCGCACACAGTTCATCGCGCTGAAGGCCAAGACACCCTGGCTCGATATCAACCAGGAGCGCCAACATCCTTACGCCGGCTATGACGGCATGGTGGAACTCGTACGCCAGATTGACCTCGCCATTCATAACCCGATCTGGTGGCAGGTGCGGGAGCCGGCACCATGGGATTGCCAGCCTGCGGTGAGGGAGGAACTGCCGCGCACAAAGAGCGAGACCGCGACCTTGCATGCTGTCCAGGAATTCGCCGGCACGACGGCCGACGATTTCGGGGAGTGTTGAGGAAAGCCGATGGTCCGCATCCTTCCCCAGACCAAAGCGGCGGCGGTCAATCCGCTGAAATCATCGCAGCCGCTGGGTGCCGCCTTGGCCTTTCTTGGCGTCGACGGCGCGATGCCGTTGTTCCACGGCAGCCAGGGGTGCACCAGCTTCGCGCTCGTGCTCTTCGTGCGGCATTTCAAGGAAGCCATCCCCTTGCAGACAACGGCGATGGATGAGGTGGCGACGATCCTCGGGGGGGCAGACCATCTGGAAGAGGCGATACTCAACCTCGAGGCCCGCACAAAGCCAACGCTGATCGGGGTCTGCACGACGGCGCTGGTGGAAACCCGGGGCGAAGACTGCGCAGGAGATATCGCCAATATCAGGCTGAAGCGCAGGCAAGAACTCGCGGGTACGGAGGTGGTGCTAGCCAACACACCGGATTTCGACGGCGCGATCGAAGAGGGCTGGGCCAAGGCTGTCACCGCGATGATCGAAAGGATTACACGGCCCGGCGAGCAGGCGCGGCAGTCGAAGAAGATCGTGATCCTGCCTGGCTGGAACCTCACTGTGGCTGATATCGAGCATTTACGTGAGATGGTTGAAAGCTTTGGACTGAAGCTCGTGATTCTGCCGGACGTCTCCGGCTCGCTCGACGGTACGGTGCCCGACTGCTGGGTCACGACCACCTATGGCGGCACCAGCGTCGAGGATATCCGCGAGCTTGGCACGGCCGAGCAATGCATCGTCATCGGTGAGCATATGCGCCGACCGGCCGACCTGCTGCAGAGGTTGACCGGCGTGCCTTACGTGCTGTTCCGGTCGCTGACTGGATTGAAGGACGCAGACCGGTTCGTCTCGCTGCTGTGCGCGGTTTCGGGCGCGGCGGCGCCGGCTGGGGTGCGCCGTCGCCGGGCGCAGTTGCAGGACGCGTTGCTCGACGGACATTTCCACTTTGGAGGCAAGAAAATTGCGATCGCTGCTGAACCAGACCAACTCTATCAACTCGCGAGCTTCTTCATCGGCATGGGCTCCGAAATCGCGGCGGCGGTCACCACGACCGACATGTCGAAAATTTTGGAGGAAGTACCGGCGCAGTCGGTTCAGATCGGCGATCTCGGCGATTTGGAAGCTCTTGGCGCCGGCGCTGATCTTCTCGTCACCCATTCCCATGGCCGCCAGGCGGCGCAGCGCCTCGGCATTCCGCTCATGCGGGTCGGCTTCCCGATCTTCGACCGCCTCGGCAGCCAGCACAAGCTCACAATCCTCTACCAGGGGACCCGCGACCTGATCTTCGAGGTCGCCAACATTTTTGAAGCCAACCGGCACGCGCCGACGCCCGAGGCGCTTGATCCACTCCGTAAGCGAGAAATGCCAGATGAGCTCCGTTCGTCGCCTCTCGCTCGTCACTGACGAGATACACGCACCGACGCCGGAACGCCAAGCCGGCGCATTGCGCGTGGCGATCGCCACGCAGGACATGAAGAACCTCAACGCCCATTTCGGTTCGGCCAGGCGCTTTGCTGTCTACGACGTGATGCGCGAGGAGTGGAAGCTCGTCGAGGCCGTGGCCTTCGATGACGTTTCCGACGAGAGTGGGAAGCACCGAGCTGAGGGCGATGACCGCATCACCCCGAAGGTGGAGGCGCTCAAGGGATGTCATCTCCTGTTTTGTCTGGCTATCGGGGGGCCTTCGGCAGCCAAGGTTGTTTCGGCAAAAATTCATCCGATCAAAGTGCCGCAGCCCCAAACCATCCAAGAGGTGCTGTTGCGCACGCAGATGATGCTCAGGACGTGTCCTCCCCCTTGGCTCCGCAAGGTGCTGGCGCAGGCAGGTGTCGCCGAACACAAACCGTCTTTCGAGGACGAGGACTGAAATGAGGAGTGGGCGAAATGTCTGACGTCGTGGTTAGCCCTGCTGTCGCCGAAGACGAGGCGGCCCTTACCACCCCGTTCGTCAAATGCCTCGTGCGGCTGGTCCGGGCTCATGATCCCCACGGGTCTTGGGAAGCCAAATCGGACGCCGAGCTGCTGGGCGACTTCATCATCACCAAGGAACACCGACGTGCGATCCCGATCATCGGCGATCCCGATCCGGACGTGCTGTGGCGGCTCGAGATGTTTTACACCGCCGTCGGGCTTGCGATTGAGGAGCGCTCCGGCCTGATGGCATCGCCGATGATGGAGATGAGCCATGAGGGCTTCGGGCGCGTGCTTCTCACGGCCGGACGGTTGGTCGTTCTGTCGAAGACCCTGCGCGACGTCCACCGGTTCGGCTTCGAGACGTTCTGGAAACTAGCCGCGGCCGGTACCAAACTGGCCGGCGATGCCACCGCAGCCATTGAGGCTCATCCCGAGGTGGCGCGGGCGTGATGGAACCGATTTTCGATCAAGGGGATCATGTCAGGCCTTGAGGACATGCGATGGCCAGCCCTCTCAATCGAGGCTGTCGAGGCCGATGTGGTTCTTGGGGTAGCGCTGATGAAGCCACTGGTCCTGATCTGTTCGCAGGATCCGGAGTTCTATCTGGTCCACAGCCACATTCTGGAGGTGGACGGCTTCACGATTCAACTGGCCGGCGGCGTGGAGGAGGCGCTTGCATTGGCCAGTGAACGGGAGCCGAAGGCCGTGGTGCTGGACTGCCAGCCGACAAGCGCGACAGGCTCCACAATCTGCGCCCGGTTCAAGGGGGAGCCCCGGACCGGCGGACTGCCCGTAATTGCGCTGATCGCGCCCGGTGCCGAGAACCAGCACCTCGATCTCTTGAAGGCTGGTATTGACGAGAGCTTTGTGCGGCCCTTCGCGCCGGCCAAGCTGCTCGACTGTCTACGGACGAAGCTGGCGCTGCCGAAGCCGGGTTCAAACGGGATTGAAAACGGCGGCTGGATCTCCTGTGGCGATCTTGAGATAAGGCTCGATGCCCACCGGGTTCGGGGTAATGGCCACGAAGTCCACCTTGGGCCGATCGAGTTCAACCTGCTGCGGCTTTTGCTTGAGAGTCCCGGCAAGGTCTTCACCAGAGACGAGCTGATCAGCGCGGCCTGGCCGGCCAATATCCATGTCGGTGTACGCACCGTTGATGTCCATATCAGCCGGCTCAGAAGGGCGCTCAAGGCGGCCTCCCCCTCCAGCGTCATTCGTACCGTCAGGTCGGCCGGCTACTCGCTCGAGTGGCCGGACGGCTGAATAGCGAACGGATGTAGTGCCACCCCCCATCTCCGTCGTGCTGAGGGCAAATCTTGCGGCTTCGAAACGCGCCTACAGGTACGACATATTCAGAAAGAAGCAGTCAAATGGCTTTCAGAAGCGTACTCAGTGTGACGGGAGCTGACCACTCCGATCAGGATGTCAGAACAGCTGCCAGCTTGTGTGCCGAAGTCGGCGCATATCTTTCCGTACTGGTGATGTCGCCTCCGCCGCTTCGCTGTGTCGCCTCCGCCGCTGGGCGATGGCATTCCCGAGTGGCCTGGACAACGCGCACACGCAATTGCCGCACTGGAAAACGGTATAGGCAAATCGAGAGATTTTCACAGGACATGGCCAGACTGGAAACAGCATCCAGGGAAATTCAGAAACAGCTGAGGGCCATGCGGCTTTGCTATGACGTCGATACAGACTACTGCGATCAGGCCAGCGTCGGTGATGCGGTGCGACAGCGGGCGCTCTGCACCGACCTGACAATCATCGGCCCCGCACTTCTCAACGACACTAGTCTCGGACCTCTTGTTATCAACGGCAGCTTGTTCGATACGGGAAAGCCGGTGCTTGTCGTACCGAAGGGCGCTGAGGCGACTCTGTCGCCACGGCGCGTGCTGGTCGGATGGGATTCGCGCGTCGAGGCGTCCCGTGCGGTTCGGGAAGCGCTGGATATGCTATCCGGTGCTGAGGAAGTTCGTGTCATATTAGTCGATCCGGAGGCGACCTGCACCGGAAACGGCGCCGAGCCGGGAGCCGACATCGCTGCCTATCTCACTCGGCACGGTGCTCGGGTGTCGGTTGACCGGCTGGCGAGCGCCGGCAAACCGGTGGCCACTGTGCTCGCGCAGCACGCAATCGATACGTCTGCCAACATGATAGTCATGGGCGCTTATGGCAGCCGACGGCAGCGCGAGCGGCTCTTCGCTGGCGTCACAAGATGGATGGTGGGGGAAGCCGCCATTGCCTGTTTTGGCTCGCTGAGGGGTTCCGAAGCAGCACCGATGCTGTTCGAAACTCTACTCCCTTGGTCACTATCCTGATGCCAAGGCGGAGAAAGGTCGCGGCAAACGCGCAAGATTCGCGAAGTTCTTCGGAGCCAATCTGCACGCGCCGTCGCCGAGAACATCCCGGACGTCTGTTTGATAGCGCGCGTTCGCGGGGCTGCTCGCTTGAGTTAATCCGAGTGCGGAGACCAACGGCTGGACAGAGGTATTGGCACTCCTCAATGCAGTCAAAACCAGGGCTTCGCAGGTCGGCGTCAGGTCAAGAAAGAGAGTCGTTTCCGCGCGGCAGGCCGAGTTCGGACCCGTAGCGGCATCGCATGGGCGCTATCCCGATCTCCTCAACTTGGCCGGGAGCTGAACAACGCGATGACCATGCCGTGGCCGAGGCCCTCAACTTCGAGTCGGGACGGTCGGGCTCTTGCCGGAGTCGGCGGGAATTGATGGCATCAATCAAGTTGTCATCGCCTGGGATGGTAGCCGGGTTAGCAGCGAGGACGGCCGCGTCTTCAGTGTTTTCATTCTGTCCGGCCCGGCCCGCGTGGCGACCGAGCGGTCTTTGGGGCTGGTCAATTCCGACAACGCTCACATTCGCACCAGGGCGGTCCCTGTAGCGCCTCAGCACAGGGAACACAGAAAATATCGGCACAAAGCAGGAATCCCGCAGAGTGCACCGACCGGCACATGCCGGCACTCCTCCTGGCCTTTTCGCCACGATCATCATCGTCATCTGACGATGCGGTATTGGCGAGTTGCAGCTGGACGGCTTCGTCGTGAAGAACTCCTATGACACCAGCCAGGAATTCAATCGCAAGGCGGATGAGGGCAGGGCGCAGGCGGCGCTCGGATGGAGCGGCTCCTTGCAATCGCAAATGGCGAGATCCGCTAACGCCGCCGGACCGGAACGGCAAGATTCTCAAGCCGGTGGCGTGAAGCGGACGATGATGACGAGCCTGGCGGTAGCCAACGCAGCCATGATGCCCACGGCCTCGTCCCTCGGCCCGAACGCATATTGAGTCGTCCGGGCCACGCTTTTCTGCCGGCGCGAAGCGGTGAAACGTGTCCAAAAACTGACAGCGGCAGAAAACATGTCGGGTTCAATACAACCCGGCCATCTTGGCAGATCGAGGCTTTTGAACGCGAAATCATGGGGTCACTGCGCGCTGAGCGCGCTGGCACGGCCTTTGCGAATTGAGATGCGGCAACACTGAGGGAAGGCTGGCTGCACGCAGACGCGCGTGACGAGCGATGCTCTCCTCTCCTTGAACCCGTGTGCCCCTCTCTAAGAGGGAGACAAGCTCGCGCCTGAAGTCGCGCAACCTTTGGCCATAGCTTTGGAGAGCAACATGGTATTGCAAATGGAGTCACCGGCTCCTTCGATCAAAGTGGAGAACTGGCTGCGTGGCGAGCCCCTCACCAACTTCCAGCCCGGCAAAGTGTATATCGTCGAATTTTGGGCAACTTGGTGCGGACCATGTGTGGCGGCGATGCCCCATCTGGTGCAGCTCCAGGAGAAATACAAGGACAGCGGACTTGAGGTCGTCGGAGTCGCGGCCGATGAAGATGCTCCAACGGCCGTCGAGGCCCAAACCAAGTTGGACGCGTGGTTGACCGAAAAGTGCTCGAATCTGAACTTTCGGATCGCGTTCGACTACACAGGCGAAATGAACAAGCTTTGGATGGAACCCAGCTTTTCTGTCGGGATTCCGACCTCGTTCGTGGTCGACCGAGACGGCCACATCGCCTTTATCGGTCACCCGACGGAACTCGATGAGGTCTTGCCGAAAGTGCTTAACGGCAGCTGGCGCACCAGCGATCAAGCGAAATCCGCCGATACAGAGCGGATCGCCAAAAACGAACCCATAGTGCGCGAACAAGCGTTGAAGAAGCCGATCAATGACAGATTTTGGGCGGCGCTGAAGACAGAGGATTGGAAGACGGCGCTCTCGGCGATCGAAGAGGGCATTGCTTTGTTGCCGGACAACCTCAATTTCCGCCTGGCTCATGCGAATCTGGTGCTTCACAAAATGCACGACATGTGGACCGGCTTGCCCCTCATGCACCAACTGGTTCGCGACGCGATCGACAGAAACTCCGAGGACTGGATGATCGCGGCGCTAGACCAACTCTTCCATCCGAACCTTGACCATTCGCGCTTTCCGTCTCCTGAGCGCTTCGCGATAGGCAAAGAGCTGTCCGAACACGTGCTGGCACTGAATCCCCCGCAAGGCGACAGCCCAAAGTTTTGGTCTTATCCGGCAGTCGCTCGGTATTATCATCAGAGCGGCAACAAAAATCGCGCGATCGAGTTGGTCGAGCTGGCACTGAAGTCGCTGGACGGTCCGGAGCCTATCCCTGACGAACTGAAAGAGCACCTTCTACCGGAGTTGCTACAGGCCTTGGCCAACTACAAGGATGAGAAGGTTTGTCACGGCGCTCTCTGCGCGGCACCGCAAAATAATTTTTTGCCGAAGGTGTCAAAGCGCCGCCCGTAAAAGGGGGTGATGGTTGGAATGTGTACTGGCCAATTCGTCCATTTCCCTGGCGCGGCCGCAGCAAGTCGGGTCCATGCAGCACAGTGTGGATCGCTTGCAGCGGGTTCGAGGCTCCAATCTTGCGATGACCTCCGGCCGCATCACGGCGGAAGCGATGCTCGACGCGAATTCCGGCCGGGGTGGAAGACCTCGCAGTCGAGGGCGTGTTCAAGGTCGGCCACTGGGACATCGATTGCGTGGAATCGGCCGCCCCGAGCCGGGCGCTGCGCAATTGTGGCCGAAGTAGGCGTCCCCGAAAAAGAAATCGTCCATCGAGGAAGAGGACTGCAATGAGGAGAATATGAAAATGCCTGAAGCCGCGGTCAGCCCTGCTGTCAACGAGGACGAGGCGGCGCTTGCCACCCCGTTCGTAAAATGCCTCGTGCGGCTGATCCGTGCTCAGGAGTCCTACGGCTCATGGGAAGGCAATCGGACGCCACGCTGCTGGCCGACTTCATCGTCACGAAGGAACAACGTCGTGCACTCCCCACCATAGGGGATCCCGATCCGGCCGTGCTGTGGAGGCTCGATATGTTCTACACCGCCGTGGGGCTTGCGATCGAGGAGCGCTCCGGCCCGGTGACATCGCCAATGATGGAGATGAAACCAATGGGGGCTTCGGACGATTGCTTTTCACGGCCGGGCGGTTGGTCGCTCTGTCGAGACATCCTCCGGTTCGGCTTCGAGACGTTCAGGAAGCTCGCGGAGGCCGGTACGAAACTGGTCGACGATGCGACTGCAGCCATTGAAGCCTATCCCGACGTGACACGGGCGTGAAGAAACAGATTTCGAGGAAGGATCTATGTCAAAGCTAGATGAGATGCGGAAGAAAGTCCGAAAGCTTCAGCTGCGCGCGGCAGTTACCAAGATGAAACTGCGCGACCTTGCAGAGGATCTCCCGGGAAAATGGACGGAGATAGAGGAAGTTGCCCAGGAAACGTCGGCCGTTTTTGCCGAGTTGGATGGTGCCAAGAGAGCGCTCGCTGCAATGAAGAAGTTACGATGACGAGCACATTTATCACCCGCGACGGCTCCGGATGGGTACCGGAATATCTCACCGCTATAGATGGCACGACCTGCATCGGCTGCGGCCGCTGTTTCAAAGTCTGCTCTCGCGAGGTCATGCATCTTTACGGCGTCGATGACGCGGGTGAAATCCTCGGCGCCTGCGACGGTGAAGACGACGATTTCGATGGCGAGTTCAATCGCATGATCATGGTCGTCGACCATCCCGGCCGCTGCATTGGCTGCGGAGCCTGCGCCCGGGTCTGCCCGAAGAACTGCCAGACCCATGTTGCGGCCGACAATGTCGCTGCATGATCTGGTGGACAATCCAGGAGAACGGCATTGCCCTTCAGAATCTTCTGTCGCGTCCTGGGAATGGTCCTTTGCAGCACCGCTCTGACCGTCTATTTCGCTTCTCATTCCATCCGCACAGTAGTCGTCACGACGCTGGCTTGTTCGCTGCTCCTTCAGCTGGCGTATTTCGCAAGCGTGCTCTTTCTGATCTGGCGGTCTGGCCGCGTTAGCCGAGCTCGCCAAAGGGCTGAGCATTTCGACAGTTGCAAGGAAGTTGTATCCGAGCCAGACCTTGATGAGGTGACGAATGAATCCGCAAATTTGCTCCCGCGCGATCAAATGCTGGCCATATCGCTGCTGCTGCCTTGAGGCGCCATGACAAGGTCAGTGCTCAAGCTGGCAAACTTTGGACCAACCACAAACATTGAGCAGATATTAGAAGGAATACTGTGCTTGAGTTGGTGACCGCAATCCGGTCATTGTAGTTTAATCCAGGAGATACAGTTCTTGCATCCCATACGCATTGGTTCTCTCGCAGGCCGGTGTGCGGTTGCTACTCTCAATGACGAATGAGCCGCTGGAAATCGTAATAGGACTCTTCTGGCGCCGGAAATGCAGAGGACGTCAAATCAAAGACGCCTCTAGATGAATCGTGAATGGCTCATTCAGCTCCATCGCGTGTTGCCGGAGAGAAAATGCTCGAAAAGTTCGGACGCTATCCGCTCACATTTGGACCCACGCCCATCGAGAAGCTCGACCGCCTCTCCAAGCATCTGGGGGGCAAGGTGGAAATCTACGCCAAACGCGAGGACTGCAACTCCGGTCTCGCGTTCGGCGGAAACAAGCTCCGCAAGCTCGAATACATCATCCCCGACGCGATCGCGTCAAATGCTGATACGCTCGTCACCATCGGCGGCGTGCGGTCCAACCATACGCGCATGGTCGCCGCGGTCGCTGCCAAGATCGGCATGAAATGTCTCTTGGTTCAGGAGAGCTGGGTACCCCATGAGGATGCCGTCTACGACCGGGTCGGCAACATTCTCTTGAGCCGGACCATGGGAGCAGAAGTACGCCTCGTCGACAGGGGCTTCGATATCGGCATCCGCCGCAGTTGGGAACAGGCGCTCGACAAGGCCCTACCCGATACCGGCCGGGGCCTCAGTTCACAAATATGGGGGGCTTGGGTACGTTGGGTTCGCGGAGGAGGTGCCCAGGAGAAACAGCTTGGGTTTGGCTTTGACTACATCGTCGTTTGCACGGTCACGGGCTCGACGCATGCCGGCATGCTCGTTGGCTTCGCCAAGGACGGTCGACAGCGCAACGTGCTCGGCATCGATGCCTCCGCCACCCCCGCCCAAACCAAGGCGCAGGTGCTGGCTATTGCTCAACATACAGCGGAGCTCGTCGATCTCGGAATAGAACTGGTCGAGGATGATGTGGTCTTGCTCGAGGAGTACGCTTACCCCCACTATGGCATTCCGTCTCCGGAAACCAAGGATGCTATCCGTCTGTGCGCGCGGCTCGAGGGCATGATTACCGATCCCGTTTACGAGGGCAAATCGATGTAAGGGATGATCGACCTCGTTCAGAAAGGCTTTTTTGCTGAAGGTTCGAGGATTCTTTTCGCGCATCTCGGCGGTGCGCCGGCGATCAATGGCTACGGTTACACCTTTCGCAACGGCTGACCCGTACGGGCCCCGTCAGCAACGACCCGGCTGGGACTCGCCGCGACGGTTGCCGGCCGCGGAACTGATGCATCTGGAGCGGTCGGCGCAATCGCCTATAGATATCGCCACGAACTTCACACAGTTGGCGACGCTGGCGGACAGCGCCCAAAATCCGTACTGCGTTGGATCCTGCATTCCCGGCGGATCCCAGACGGCAGTCACTCGGCCGTGGCGGGCCTGATTGCCCGGCGCATTCCGCCCGCGTTGGCCGGGGCGGGTTTGCCGATGAGATCGTGAAGACAATGAAGAGCGCTGAGTCCGTGAAAGCGATCTGTTCTCCGGGTCAACCGCCGTGGGTGCGAGGCTGAGGATCGCCGGCTCAATGCCGTGTGGGAAATCCACCGTGAGCGCGTCAGACCAGCGGACCTCGCTCGCGACAGCAACAGCGTTATCGGAGACTTGATGCGCAGTGTGTTTCAACTCTTATCTCGCGATCTCTCGCCCGCTTTTCACAAAAAACATCGCAAGATGGGATAATCCGAAACTGGGATTAGTCGGTGAGCCGGTTCCTCCTTGGCCGGTTCCCCTGATGTCAGATCGCTTCGATCGCCTCGCCAGCGCCGGCTGCTGAAAGAGCTGGTTTTGCAGCGCGCAAGAAGGCCTGACCCGGCCCCTGTCGCGGACATGCGCGGGCTCCCACAATCGTTCGTAGCAAAGTGTGAGGGCGGCGAACGCCGCCTGGACGTCATTGAGGTTCTGGATCTGACCGAAGTGCTTGAGGTCGATGCCTGCGAACTGCAGGGGCTACGTCATCACCGCGACGCTATTAGACGTTCCAATTGGTCAGCCGCCTCCTGTCGGCTTAATGGGCCGAGGCGGGAGCCATGGAATTTGGCCCCGTTCATTCAGCTCAAGCCAGGATACGCGAAATGATCCGTCCGGGATGGTGATCCCGTCGCGCAGGAAACGGACATCCCACGCTGCGGCACAAGCTCACGAACCAAACGGCTTTCTGGGTTACAGCGGGGCGGAGCACTTCGCGCGAGCGCTCTTTTCGCGGCACCTTTGGTCCTGCTTTCATCATGGTTCATGGCCAATGCCGCTTCCGAGCGGGCCCAGAAACCCAAGTGAGCCGATGTCCCGAGCCTGGCCCCTGACGAATTCACCATGACCGGGCGATCGTCTCAGTCTAAAACCTGGCTCGGCATGCCTGCATGGAATACGCGAACCGGGCTCTCGCTCAGATCGAAGTGGATGCGGCAGACATCATGATCGAATGCGAATCCTCTGGTTCGAGAGCGGCGACAGCGTTGTCATTCGTAAGCTGGTCGCAAGGGCTTGGCTCGCTCCATATTGGTCCTCGGCGCGAAGCTCAGCGCAGGCACGACTGTCACGCCGGCTTAGGCTTGTGTCCAGCCGTCGCAAAAAGCGTGTCTGAATCTTGTGCGACTACCGCCCCAGGGCCCTGTTTCCAGACGAGATAAACCACCGCCAAGGAGTATGCGACCTGCATAGCAAAACGCACAGACCAGCTTGCACAAACACGGCGGTGAACGGGCCGGTCAGGCAATACGTCGCGATCGCGAAAACGGCCAAAGTGCCGATCATGCCGCTGATAAATCGGGCTGCGGCCATTTCTTCAATCCCGTCTTTCGTTTGCCAAGCCGTCGGCTGCTTGAGCCGCGTTTTTGAAGAGCACGAACACGTAGTCTTCGCTCGAGTCATCACCCTGACATCGCACACGCAGCAGCTGAGACAGCTTCGGGTTCAACGTGGCTATCGCGCTCTCGGCACCCGCAAAATTGCCCCAGTGCCGGCGGATTGAATCGCGCGCCGATCCGAAAATCAGATGACCGTCCGGAGCAAGCATGCCAACCAGATTTTCGGTCGCCGTTGGCAGTTCGGCTATGCTCGGAAAATGGCAAAGCAGGTCGGTCAAGACGATCAGGTTGAACAACTCGTTGCCTGACCACCGTTGCTCCTCGTAGACCGCCCAATCGATGTGCGAGAAACCCTGCATGCGCAGGCGCGTCAGAGAAAGCGTTTGCGGCTCGACGTCCATGACCGTGAGCCGTTCGCAATGCGGCGCCAGCTCTTTCGTGAAAGCCCCGGTCCCGCACCCGACCTGAAGCCCGTGCGTTATGGGGCCTGCGCAAAGTGCGAGCCGCAACAACTGCCTGTTGCATTTGCGCTTAAAGGCGCTCGCCTCGACCTGCCAGGGATTGCTTTCGGGTAATTCCAAACGCAACAGTTGATCGTCGTGTGTCAATGATGAGCCCTTGCCATTTTTTGCGCGCATCGGCCGAAAGCTGCGTCAGCGGTACCTGTCCCTAGCGGGCAACCTGGGGCGGCATGCGGCATGCGAAATGGCCTTATATTCCCGGAGAACTCCGAACCTGACGGTATCGGAGTTAGAGAGTTGTTGTCCGGATTGTCTTTTGCAGCGAAGAAGATGCGGGATGGCCATAAGATGGCCTGCGGGCCAGGGTTTTTGTCGGGCAGCGCGAACCGGAGGCGGAGCGCGTTGTCCAATGGGGAGAGGAAGAGGAGTGAGATCTTGTACCGCCACGCAGAGCGTCCTGATCCATCGCGCCTGAGAGCGCACGAACAGACCTTCTACGGCCACTTCCTGAAGCACGGGGTACGCTCGTTCGCTTGCCATCGATTTATCAGCAGATATTTGTAGCCATCTCTAATTTACAACGATCGATCGGAACAATGGATTGTATGGATAAAAGACATCGAGCGGTGGATGCCTGAACGGACTTGAATGAACAGCTCGCGATCCCTCGTGAGGTATTGTCTCGTTCGAGCGAGCACTTCGGGAAGTTCACGCAGAGCCACACAGCCATCGCAATTCGGAGCCCTCATGTCTCGGCTTCCGCGGCCCAACGTTCGCTACCGCCGAGCTATGACATGAGGCCTGCGTCGCCGGGCGGCCAAGCCCGACGTGTGTACTGACCAGCAATGTGCCGATCGCGCTGATGCGCAGTTCGGGGACGCCCTCGACAACGTGGCATATGCTGGACGAGGAATTGGATCGCATAGTGCCAACTCCCCTCACGTGCTCCGGATTGAAGCTCCTGGGCAATCTTCACAAGGCTGGTCCGAGTCCATGCGCGCCTTGATATCTTCACAGCGGTCGCGTCTTTCTGCGAAAAGTACGGCACGTTGCCTCACACGGTTCCCAAGCGACGTCCTGTTCAGCCTTCTTGCCCGCGGCTTTATCGGCCTCCGTTCCGCGGCCATTGATTTGCCTGCCGGTCAAGTCGCGCGGGCTCACTTTGGATTCGCTTCGGTAAGGCGGCGCCGTCGCGAGCGCTATCTCAGCACCTGCCGCACGTGATCGCTCACGCCGGTGCTCCAGCAGATGCAGCCGATGATGAGAAGGCCGTTGAGGCGCCGCCAAGCCATCTCCAGGAGGACCTCGACGATGAGGGCACCACGCTGTGGCACACGACCGGTTCGATACCGCTCAGGTCTCTGCCGTTTAGCAGTGACCAAGCGTCTTCCAAGCTCTGTGGTGAGGCGGCCGGCCATGTCGACGGCCAGAATTTCGCCGCCCGGCAACCCGGCGACGCGTATCGCACTCATCCTTCTGCCAGAATAGGGCTGGGATAGCTCTCGCGTGCTCGCGATGGTTAGTCCGTTTGTGAGAAACACGACAGTATCAGCTCGAAACACGACAGTGTCAGCTCCGAGACACGAGTGCGTCGGATGCGAATGGTGCCGTTCCCAATGTTCTTCCCGTTGGCACGACAAATGCAACGCTGCTGGCAGAGCGTCCGGAGGGCGAGCGATGACCAATCATTGCGCGCGCGAACCGAGCTACCCGGTGTCACTTATCAGGAGAGAACAAATGACAAAACTGCGGATGGCTACGGCACAGGGTGCAACAGCGCTCATCGTCGTTATGGGAATAAGCCAGCAGGCCTTGGCAGCAGACCCTGTGCAACCTTACATCGCACAGGACCAAGGGCCGGTTGAGACGTCGAGCCCATGGCAGATCCGCGTGCGCGCGTTGGGAGTGAAGACCAACGATTCAGGTTACGTCGGCGGGATTGCCGGTTCCAATCTCTCCTATTCAGACACCATAACCCCGGAATTCGACATCTCCTATTTCTTCACAGAAAACATCGCTGCCGAACTCATACTTGCCACCACCTCCGCCAATGTCGATGGCACCGGAGCGATCGGCGCGCTGGGGAATGTCGGCAAAGTATGGGTGCTGCCGCCCACGCTCACGCTGCAATATCATTTCACCCACTTCGGGCGCTTCCGACCTTATGTTGGAGCCGGCCTGAACTACACCGTCTTCTACAATCAGAGTGTCGGCAGCGCCGCTGCTCTCCATGTGAAGAACACCTTTGGCGCCGCGCTGCAGGTTGGCTTCGATTACATGCTGGATCAGCATTGGGGGCTCAACTTCGACGTCAAGAGGCTTTTCCTCGAACCAGATTTTACTGTCAAAGTGGCTGGCACCGATCTGAAGGGCAAGGCCAAGCTTGACCCCTGGTTGATTGGTGCAGGCGTCACATACCGCTTCTGATGGAAGGCTGTATGCGGGCGAAAAGGCCTGTTGAAAGATAAGGACTGAACTGATGCCGTTGGCCCATATCGCTCAGCCGAGGCCGAGCGATATGGCCGCTACTGATCTGCAGTGCTGGTCCCGGCCCGACCTGTTCGAGGCCTTGGTCGGCGTTTCCCTGGCCAATGGTCGTGTTGCTGCATCGGGGGCTGGTAGCGAGTCTGGCAATCAGCGACGCCAGGCTAGCTGCTTTTGTGCCCACCTCAAGCCTTGTAGCGGTTCGGATTGGGCCGTCATCCTTCAGGAAATGTGGCGAACTCACGCGGATGCCTGTCAGTTGTTGTCGGCAGGCTCAAGAACGTCTGGCGAATATGCGCTGCAGCCGATCAGCCGCTGTCCGGAGTTCGACAGCACTGTCAGACAGCGAACCAAGGCAATTTTTCTTCCCAAATAGAAAGAGCGCTTACAAATTGATCACGGTCATAGTGTTAGTAGAGCTTGATCGAATGTGCCTTGATCTCGTCGAAAGATTCAAGCGCATGATGCAAGCCTCCACGGATGTAACTCAGTGCTACCAGACCACCGGTAGCGCCGACTTCGTGCTAATTCTGGCTGTGGATGACGTCGAAGCGTTCAAGTCGTTTGTTAAGACGAAGCTAAATACTGATTCGAATGTACGAAGCTTCAAGAGCATGATCGCCCTTGACCGTACCAAAATTGAGCCACGGTCCACCCTATAGCTTTCGCTCGACTGCGCGGATGTAATCGCTCATGCAGAAGGCACACACCGCCAAATCATCACCAATCGCCTCTAATGAGCAAAGTGACCGCTTCACCTCGCCGACGCAACAGACCACGGGTTGGCGTAATCCGGGGCAGCTCCTGGAGTCCTTTCACCGGCCGTCCCCAGAATCTGCCTCCTTCGGCGATGGGCAGCTCCGAGCGTTAGATGTTGGATAGGCATCTTCAGAACTGCAGCCATCTTCAGCGCCGACAGAAGTTGAGAGCTTGGTGTACCGTTTGCCGGCCCCGATTAAGGGCAAACAGTATCACACATTGATCAAACGGCGTCCTCTCGCCGGCCAACGCGTTTCGCCGGGTGCTCCATGCCTCGCGGCCCGCAAATAAACAGCGCAACAGGTCTTACAAAGTGATTTCACAGAAGTTTTGCGAACGGCACGCGCTGCCAATGCTATGTTCATCGAACGCAGCGAAGACGACACGTACTCAGAAGGATAACACGAACGAACCACGAGTAAGGTCCGATGAGCGTCGGCCCGGTGTCATCTAGGAGCACGCTCATTGCACTTTAAGAGAAACTAATATGACTATCCAAAAGTCGATATACTCCATACGTATACGAAGAGAGCCGAGCGCGTCGACGAAAGAACTTCTCGAAGCGGCCGCTAATGAAGTTTGGAGGCCATACATGTCCCACCAGACGTTCGACGGCGCCGACCCGGCTCAGAAAATAGCCGATGATCGGCATGAGCCAAGGATTCACCCCAGCAGCGCTCTTTGTTGCGGTACATTCGGCGAGTTGCTGCAAGGGCAACTTCCGGTGGGCGCTGTTCCCCGGGATTCTCACTTTCTGGTCACGATGCCGATCGCGCTCTTTGCGAGGGCTCACTTCACGCCGATTGCGGACACACGATCGGTGACTGTCTATCCGTCCCATAAACTCAAGGCAAAACGGCTAGCTGAGAACCTCGTGCGTGCACTCGGCGCCTCAGGAGGAATTCTGCTTTTGCAATCGGAACTCCCCGAAGGCAAAGGATTGGCAAGTTCGTCCGCGGATCTTGTTGCGGCTGCACGGTCAATCGCGCGCTCCTTCAACCGTAGAATCTCCACGTCATTGATCGAGAAACTAATGGCGGAGATCGAGCCATCTGATGGAGTGATGTACCCAGGGGTAGTCGCCTATCAGCAGCGAGAATGTAGCCTTCTCTCCTTCCTTGGGCAAATGCCGCCGCTCGCGATTGTGGGCATCGATGAAGGAGGGACGATGGAAACCGTCGACTATGATCAACGGCGAGGTGAAACCTCGGCCAACTACAGGGCAAAATATCACGAATTGATGGACCGCGCGAGGACAGCAATTTCGGAGGGTGATACGGCCGCAATAGGCAGCATCGCCACGACCAGTTCGCTCTTGCATCAGGAGCGGGTTCCAAAGAAGCATCTCGATTCAATGCTGAATGCATCCGAGGCTACTGACGCTCTTGGGGTCATAGTCGCGCATAGCGGCACGATGAGTGGAATCTTGCTTGATCGAATGGCAGCTGACTTTCCGAGGAAGCTTCGGTGCGTTCTGGCTCACATATCGGCATTCAACGACTCGCCAAAAATATATCTAACGATGGCTAACTTCCAGTGACCCGAAGTAGTATGAAAACGATCCGAGTATGCCAGTCATTCTCCAGGTACTCTGATGCCTATGTTCTTCCAAGAGTCATAAAGTGTGAGACAAACCTTTATATTGCGCTATTTTCGTTTATGAAACTTCTTCCAGCGAAGTACATTATTGAGCAAGCCATGGAGAGGGGAAATCTGACGCACGGCATGAAAGTTATCGAAACATCAAGCGGAACTTTTGCGCTAGGATTAGCAGTGGTATGCCGGGAATATGGCCTACAGCTTGAAGTTTTCACAGACCCAGTGATGGACAAGGGTCTAGAAAATAGGCTTAATTCATTGGGGACACAAGTTTTCACGATAACTGAAAAAGCGAAGCAGGGTGGTTATCAAAGAAGCCGTCTTGACGCCTTAGACGCCAGGATGAGACAGTTGGGCCACTTCTGTTTCTGGCCCCAGCAGTACGAAACACCCGACAACCCAGCAGCGTATAAGCTGTTCGCCGACCAGATCACGGAGACCTTGGACCCCGGCGTAACTTTGGTGGGTTCTGTAGGGTCAGGCGGCTCTACTTGCGGAACGATAGAGCGCCTTCGCCAAACGGCGCCTGGCGCACGCCTGATCGGAGTGGACACGTTCAATAGCGTAATTTTCGGCCAAGAGGATGGCGAACGCAAACTGCGGGGGCTGGGGAACAGCCTTGTCCCAAAGAACGTGAAGCATGAACTGTATGATGAGGTGCATTTCATCTCTGCTCCGCTCGCATTTGCTGCCACACGAACCCTGCATGAGCGGCACGCCGTCTTCGCCGGTCCGACGTCCGGGGCAAGCTACATCGTGGGGCGGTGGCGCGCTCGACAGTATCCAGAAGAGACCATAGTCGTCATTTGCCCCGATGAAGGGCACCGCTACGTCGAAGCTGTATACGATCGCGGGTGGCTCAAGCAGAACGGATGTCTAAACGAAGGTGATCTGCTGGATGCACCGGCGACCGAAAATCATCCGTCGACGGCTCTCCCACCATGGAACCGATATCTTTGGGGACGGAAAAGCCGAGAAGCTGTCTTAAACGCCAGGAGCAAGTTCGATGAGCCGAGGTAGCTTCCTTTTCGTAGAAAGCAACACGACGGGCACCGGCGAGCTATTGTTAAAGCAGGCCGGAGCCTTGGGCTTTGAAGCGTATCTCGTTGTACACAATCGAGCGCGCTACCCGTTTCTGAAAGACTCCCCAGCGGCTCACGTGATCGAAGCTGAGACGCGCAATGCGGATGAGCTTATCGGCGTCGCCAGCAAAATAGGGGGGCTGAAGGGAATATACTCGTCCTCCGATTATTTTGTGGAAGCAGCCTCAATTGCCGCGGCCGCGATGGGTCTACCAACAGCGAATTCTGCGGCTATAGCCACGTGCCGCAACAAATGGAAGCAAGCACTCGAATTGCAGCGACAATCAATCGCGATTCCACCAACGTGGCTGGCCACATCCGTCACAGACGTCAAGAACATCCTCACGCAGGTCGCTCTGCCAGTCGTCGTGAAACCAGTCTCCGGAAGCGGTAGTAGCGGCGTGCGGCTGTGCGATGGTGCCACAGCCGCCACCGAAGCGTTTGAGAGCGCAAAGAACGCATTGGTGGGTCAAGTGGCGCTAACCAGTCCCGACATCCTGGTTCAGCAGTACGTGGAGGGGAAAGAATACTCCGCGGAGATAGTCGCCCACGATGGGGCGCTGCACTGTCTTGGAATTCTTGCAAAGCACAAGGGCCCGGCTCCTTGCTTCGTCGAGGTAGGGCACGACTTTCCAGCTCCACTTCCTGAGCCAGTTCTCCAGGAACTGGCCTCCTTTGCCGGAGTCGCGGTGTCGGCTCTGGGCCTGAATTTCGGACCGGCTCATGTGGAGTTCGTGATAACGCAGTCGGGCCCTGTCATCATCGAGGTCAACCCAAGGCTGGCTGGAGGGATGATTCCAGTCATGCTCTCCCACGCTCTGGGAACGTCAATCCTTGACTTGGTGATTAGACTCTACGCGGGAGAATCGTTCACGCGTCCGCAGAGCAGTGCAAGGGCGGGAGCCATTCGTTTCCGCCTTGCCGATAAGCCCGGCAAGCTCAAACACCTGAGCTTTTCTCAAAGTCCAGACGCGACGGTGGCTGAGGTGGGTCTCCTGAAATCTGAGGGGGAGGAACTTCAAATAAACGGTGATTTCAGAGACCGGGTAGCCTACGCCATAGGAGTTGCTGATGACCTCAATCGCGCAGCCACTGCAGCGGACGGGATGATCAATTCTGTTGTGATCGATACCGGGTCGGCTGCTAGCGACTCGGACACCAAGAAGGTCGTCGGATCAAGCGAGAGCAAGTGGAACCTGCATCCCGAAGCGATGAAGTTGCTCGCCCCGCCAATCGACATTGCGCGTGACGGTCGACTTCTACGGTACCAGGCAACCATAGACGAAGCACATCTCGTGATGCTCGCGGACCAGGGCTTGGTCAGCCAGGCACTGGCTGCCGAACTCCTCACGCACATCTTGGCCCTCCAGCACGAGGGCTTTCAGTGTTTGGAGGGCCGCGATGCTCGGCGTGGGCTCTATCTGGCCTATGAGACCCAACTTGCCGCAAGAGCTGGCCCCGAAAACGCAGGCTGGCTGCACCTTGCGAGATCCCGCAACGACTTGAACGCCACCATTTCGCTGCTGGTGCTTCGGGAAGCTGTGTGTACCATCTCTCAACTGATTGGAACTGCGCAAAATGCCTTGCTTGAGCGAGTGGATGAAGCATCGAGACTTGTGGCGCCGTTGTATAGTCAATATCAGATTGCGCTCCCCGGATCGCCGGGGCACTACCTGCTAGGCGTCTTCTTCGCTCTAACGCGCGAGCGCCAGCGGCTTCACTCGCTGCTGGACGACATTCGGAACTGCCCTATGGGAGCAGGTGCCGGCGGAGGCACCAGCATACCTATAGATCCTTTGAAGACCGCAAATCTTCTGGGATTCGAACTGCCATCGTTCAACTCACTTGATGCCGTCGCAAGCCGCGATCATCACCTGCAAGTACTTTCAGTATTCGCTGGTATTTCGATTTTGCTCGGCCGTGTGGCCCAGGACCTCCAGGTTTGGACGACGCGGGAGTTCGCGTTTATCGACATTCCTGACAATCTTGCTGGCGGCTCTTCCATGCTGCCCCAAAAAAAGAACCCGTTTCTGCTTGAACACATAAAGGGATCGGCAAGCATCGTGATGGGCGCATACGTTTCTGCAGCAACGGCCGCTTGCAAGGCGCCTTTCAGCAACTCGATCGAGGTAAGCAATTACGGCTGCGCTTCGCTAAGCCTCGCAGAAGAAGCGCTAAAGCGCGGCCTAACCCTCACGTCGCTAATCGTGAAGTTAATGTCTTTCCACGTGCGGTCAATGCGTGAAAATCTGGATGACGGCTTACCGATGACAGCCGTCGCTGCAGAACGGATGGCGTCGAGAGGCGTGCCGTTCAGAAAGGCCCACACACTAGTTGGCGAGATCGCGGCAGGCCTGTCACAGGATGGCGGCGTCGCAAAGCGCCGAAGCGAGTTGGCTAGCCGCCTCGCTGACGTGTTGCCTGCAAGTCTTGAAGAGTGCAGGGACGCTCTGCGGTTTGGAGGCGGACCCGCTGAAAGATCAACCAGGGTCCAGGCTTCAGTAGCAAAAACGCTCTTTCGGGACACGCAGCTGAAATGCGCGGACATGCGGGAACGCTGGGCGCGCGCCGAGATGTACCGCAAACGGAGGGTGAAAGAGCTCATCGGGCGGCACAAAGGCATTTGAAGGAGTGATAAATGAATACCGTCGGCGAGGGGGCTCTGCCCCGGTCAGTCAGGACTCCGCGGCACGGCTTCGGCGAAGCCGCGAGATGACACTATGCCATGATAACCGCTCGCGCGGAATGATCTTCTTCTTCCAAGGCTTGCTACGAAGTTATTACAGTAGCTTCGGCTGTGTCTCATTGAAATCCTTCCCCGATATCCTTCGATAGGAACCTTACTCGTCTTGCCGGAAGCCATGTTAACGAGAGGATCTGACAAGCTTGCCAGTTCATCGGTTGTTTGGGCGGCGTGACGGTGAAAGGCAAACGAGATGTATCACTTGAGGCGTCAGGGAGCGTCGTGCAGAGATCAATATGATCAACCAAGCCGACGTCAAAACATCACAAAGGTTACATGCCCAGACTCGCAGCCTACCAACCGGCAGTTTTGTGCATGTGCACCAGTGATAAGATCCAGCGCAAATGGCTCCGGAGCTGTGACCAATGGAACGTCCCACTATAACTGCGGTCTCTCAACTTCATGTGCTGGCAACCGAGTGTCCCACCGGTTTTCCTTGGAGCCGTTGGTGCATTTCCTGAAGGCAACCAGGCGGGAGTTTACGGTCGAGTTCGGCCGATTTATCGAACAGGCGGATGGTGCTGCGCAATCTGAACAGTTGTTCGACCTGTTATCTGATTTTGCTCTGATTTTTGATTGTCCGTGGACCGCCTATGGCCTTCTTGCATCGGACCAGAAATGTTGGAAGCCGGTCCGACGTAATCCGGCGGTCATGCTGAATTATCCTGATGAATGGCAGAAGCGCTATTTCGAAAAGGGCTATGACAAGATAGACCCCATCATCAAGACGAGTCGACAGCGGGCAGGAGCCTTTCGATGGAGCGAGGTTTACAATGACGCACGCACGACTGAAGACGAACGGCGCGTCTTCGATGAAGCCGCGGCGTATGGCTTAAGGTCAGGCATTAGCATTCCATTGCATGGCCCTGATGGCAGCTTTGCGATCATAAGTTTTGCTCAATCCTGGCACCGCGAATTCCAAAATAGAACAATCACCTACTTGCAACTTGCCGCGTTCCATTTTCATCTGAAGATCGCGAAATTCGCGAATTCGAGTAGCAACGAGGAAGCCTCTACTCTTTCGCCAAGAGAAATAGAGTGTATTCTGTGGACAGCGAGAGGGAAAACTTCATGGGAAATAGGAAAGATTCTGGGGATATCAGTAAATACCGTTAATTTCCATATAAAAAACGCAACGCGAAAGTTGGATGCGTCCAGTAGAATGCTCGCGGCTATAAAGGCCATAAACTTGGGAATCGTCGAACTATAGGCGTCCTTTTGTTGTCGTACAAATGCGTCAAGCGGTCATTGAAAGCACTCACCAGGTGATGCGGTTGACCGCGCTCTTGCGGCCAGCCACTGCAGGGCGGCCCACGAGCGACTGGCAAGCTTAGCGAGCTCGGCTGCAAGCGGTAGCTATGATGCCGTTCGACTTTACACGAAGCGGTGGATGCAGCCACGAGGATCGGCTTCTACAGAAGCCTATGTGCCGCTGTTTTGATACCCTCCGGCGAAGGCCGCCTTGCGAGAGGATGGCACGGTAGCGAGGCTGCGCTCTTAAGGTCGTCCTTACGAGCGAAGTTAGCAGCACAGCATAAGCCATATGAGGTTATTGACCGGGCCGGAGCGGCGGCGTCGCTGGAGTGAAGCGGATCAGTGCCGGATACTGGCGGCGGCATTCGCGCCCGGGGCCACAGTGGCGGCGGTGGCCCGTCAGTACGATGTCGCGACCAGCCTGATCTACAAGTGGCGCCGCACGATGAGAGCCCGCGAGACGGGCTTTGCCGAACTTGTCGTGGCTCCCGATGAGCGTGTCGCCGTTTCGCGGCCGGCGGCATCCCCAGCGGTGATCGAGCTGGAGGTCGCCGGCAAGGTGCGGCTGCGGATTCCGCTGACCACGCCGCCAACACTGGCGGGGCGGCGATGGTGAAGGCGCTGGGCGTTTCATGATCCCGGTCCCGAGCCAGGTGCGGATCTGGTTGGCGGTCGGCCGGACCGATATGCGTCGCGGGATGCAAGGCCTCGCTCTGCAGGTTCAGGAGACGCTGGGCCGGGACCCGCATGCCGGCGATATCTATGTCTTCCGCGGACGCAGCGTGCAATTATCGACATTCTGCATATAGTTTCCGCTTTGCGACGGTTGCCTATCGCTGGCATCCGTTGTTTGGGAGCACGTTGCAGGTTTCGCCATTTCGTCGTGGGAAGGCGTTGACGTGCATCTACACGGAGGAGCGTCCTGACCTTTGCCGCGAACTCCCGAATTGGATGTTCGACGCCGGCTACTGCGCGGGCATGACGCTCGGGCGACCCGAAATCGGCATCGAGGGTCTCAATGAGTTGACGATCGTCCTGACGGCGCTCGGCGCGAAGCGCAAGCAAGGCGCACAATCCCGCCCTTCAAGGAAGAAGGAGAGGGTCGGTGCGAAGAAGCCGATATCACAATCGCGCGCAGCTCATCCTGCAGCTGGAGCGTCAAATTCCTCATCCGCCAGTGGGCAAAAACACAAAGGGACTGGTCGAGACATTGGCCGACCTTCTGCTGGAAGCGCTGGCGGCCGAAGCGGATAGCGTATTCCGACGAAGCCGGCCATCGATTCCGATTTGAAGCCGGCCGGTCATTCCGATTTCAATCCGGCCGGTGTTCCGATTTGAAGCCGGCCATTTTTCGGACTGATCCTGGGTCTCGTTGATGTTTGGATTGGGTTTCGTTTCAGGTCAAGCTTGAGCTGTTTCAGACGCTCTTGGCGAGCGCTGTTTTCGCATGCTTTCACCGGTGAGATCGATGCGATAGGCGTTGTGAACGAGGCGGTCCAGGATGGCATCGGCCAGAGTTGGGTTTGCAATGATCTCGTACCAGCGATCCAGAGGCAGCTGACTGGTGACGATTGTCGATCGGCGTTCGTAGCGGTCTTCAATGATCTCAAGCACATCACGCCGCTGGTCATCATTGAGTTTTTCCGGTCCCCAGTCATCGAGAATGAGAAGGTCGGTTTTGGCAAGTTGCTTGAGGATCCGGCCATAACGTCCGTCGCCTCTGGCAAGGGCAAGAGTTGCAAACAGCCTGGGAACGCGGTGATAGGCGACGGAGAAGTCTTCGCGGCAGGCCTTGTGGCCGAGAGCGCAGGCCAGCCAGCTCTTGCCCACGCCCGCCGGCCCGGTGATGAGAAGACTGTGATGCTTTCTGATCCAGTCGCAGCCGGCGAGCGCCATGAACAGATTGCGGTCAAGACCGCGTGCGGCACGGAAGTCGGCATTCTCAATCTGTGCGTCATGGCGCAGCTTTGCAGCCCTGGCGCGGGCTTCGAAACGCTTCTGGCGGCGCATGGTAGCCTCGCGCTCAAGCAGCATGGCAAGCCATTCGCCATGCTCGAGGCCGCGTGCTTCGGATTGTGCGTCGAGCTCCTGGAAGGCGGTGGC
Source organism: Mesorhizobium sp. M0166 (assembly GCF_040322255.1). Lineage (NCBI taxonomy): Bacteria > Pseudomonadati > Pseudomonadota > Alphaproteobacteria > Hyphomicrobiales > Phyllobacteriaceae > Mesorhizobium > Mesorhizobium sp. M0166. The sequence continues at coordinate 96,664 of NZ_JAMYTD010000022.1, forward strand.
CATGCCATGAAGGCCGAGTTCGCGCAGCATGTCGATGGTGGGATGGATAAGCATTGGTGTGTCTCCTCAATGAAAGTAATCAGGGCCACGCAGATTGGCGTGATCGACGATGGCGGTCGGTTCGGTGGAATGCCTTGCGGCCTTGTGATTGGCGATAAGCGAGGCAATGCTCTTGCAGTTCAGGCCACCGATCTCGACAGCGCGGGCTGACACAGCTTCGGCGCGATCGCGTGTGACATCGCGAAACAGGCGCAGGACACCCAGGCATGTTCGAAAGCCTTGTTCAGGATGTGGGCGGCTGGCGAGGATTGCGACAATCAAGCCTTCCGTCTCGGGGCCGACGGATGCGGCCCAGCGACGGAAGCGATCTGGCGTCCACTCGGCATAGCGCCGGTGGGAGCTGGGCATGTGATCCGGATCGGTTCCATGGCGAGGACCGCCATAGCGGCGCTGATGCACCGCGACGCGCTTGCCGCGGTGGAAGATCTCGATGGTGCGTGCCGTTGCTCTCAGATCGACCTGCTGGCGAATGAGGCTGTGCGGCACGGAATAAAAGAAGGTCTTGAACTCGACGTGGTAATCCGTCGAGACGCGGGCCAAACGCCATTCGGCAAACTCGTAATCCTCCAGTGGAAGACTGGCCAAAGCCGGGCGCTCGACACTCTCGAACAGCTGCCGGCGAGTGACGCCCAGCCGGCGCATGACGTGATCATTGATGCGATCGAGTGCCTGGCGAATGGCGGCATTGGCCTCGGCCAGCGAGAAGAAGGTCTGATTGCGCATCCGCCCCAGAATGCATGATTGGGCGAAGCGGACGCCGTTCTCGACTTTGGATTTGTCCTTCGGCCGTCGCGGCCGTGCCGGCAGGACACCGACACCATAGTGGGATGCCATCATGCCGTAGCTGCGGTTGATCTCGGGATCGTAGAAACTGGCGCGGCTGACGCCAGACTTCAAATTGTCGGGAACGACCAACCGGGGAACGCCTCCGAAGAAACGAAACATCCGAACATGCGAGCCGATCCAGTCGGGAAGTGTTTGTGTCCATGTTGCTTCAGCATAGGTGAAGCTGGATGCGCCGAGCACTGCCACGAAGATCTCTGCCTCGCGGATCTCACCGGTCTTGCGATCAACAATCGGGATCTTCTTGCCGGAATAGTCGACGAAGACCTTGTCGCCGGCCGCATGCTCCTGGCGCATCGTCGGCGAAAGCCGCTGCTCGAAACTGCGAAAGAGTTCGCAGAAGCGACTGTAGCCGTATCCTTCGGGATGCGACCCACGATACTCCTCCCAGAGGATGAGCAAGGTGACACCGGGCTTCTTGAGCTCGACGGCAAGATCGGCCCAGTTTGGTTCTGTGCGTCTTCTCGTGCCCTGTTTGACGCCGTTGCGAGTGAAGAGTTTGTTCTCGAGCGCATCGTCGGTCAGTTCGCCCGGCAAGGGCCAGCTCAATCCAACCGCCGCTGCGCGCTGCAGATTATCCTGCACCGTGCTGCGCGCTATTCCCAAGACGACGGCAATCTCGCGGGAGCTGGTCCCGCTTCCGGCAAGCCGCAGCATTTGTCGTAACTGTCTCATGGTCAGCCTTCTCTTTGCCGGCATCAAAATCTCCCCGTTCATCGCGGGGCATTTGATGCCAAAGTTGCTGACCCAGGAGGTAATGTTCAGTGCCGAAAACTGGCCGACTTTTGATTGGAATGGTGGCCGGCTTCAAATCGGAATGGTGGCCGGTCTTTGATCGGAATGGCGGCCGGCTTCACGTCGGAATCCGCAGCGGATCAGGGAGGCGGTGATGAACCCGAAGATCACGCCTGATCACCTCGCCCGCTCGGCGGTAGTTTACGTTCGTCAATCGACCATGTCGCAAGTGACGGGCAATCTGGAAAGTCAGCGCCGGCAGTATGACCTGGCGGGAGCCGCAGAAGCGGTCGGCTTTGCATCGGTGACGGTGATCGACGACGATCTTGGCCGCTCGGGGTCCGGCCTGATGCAGCGACCCGCCTTTGAGCGGCTTGTCGCCATGGTCTGCTCCGGCGATGTCGGTGCGGTCTATTGCATCGAGGCGTCACGACTGGCGCGTAACGGACGGGACTGGCATCATCTGATTGACTTGTGCGCGCTGGCCGGCACGCTGGTCGTCGATCCGGATGGCGCATACGATCCGCGGCTCGTCAACGACCGCCTGCTGCTTGGGCTGAAGGGAACGATGTCGGAATACGAACTGAGCCTGATGCGACAGCGCGGCATCGCCGCCCCTGACTCCAAGGCCAAGCGTGGGGAGTTCCGCTTCATGCTTCCGCCAGGCTTCTGCTGGAGCGAGGCCGATAAGGTCGAGATCGATCCTGACGAGCACGTGGCCGACACCATCCGGCTGGTCTTCGCGAAGTTCCGCGAGTTGGGCAGCGCGCGGCAGGTCTTCTTATGGCTGCGATCGGCAGACATTAAAATGCCCGTGGTCCGGCGCAATGTCGAGGTTTGCAAACTCGTCTGGAAGCCTCCCGCCTACCACAGTGTCATGCAGATTCTTCACAATCCGCTTTATGGCGGCGCCTACGCATTCGGCAGAACGGCGCAGCGGACACGGATTGTCGAGGGGCGCGCCCGTAAGGCCAGCGGCTTCAGGAAGTCTCGCTACGAATGGCATGTGTTGTTGCGTGACAATCATCCTGGTTACATCAGCTGGCAGGAATACGAGGAGAATCAGAAGCTCCTGCTCGAGAACGCGCATATGAAGAAGAACTGCGCGCGCAAATCTGCACGTGGAGGCCGCGCCCTGCTCACGGGATTGATGGGTTGTGGGCGATGCGGACGAATGATGCGCGTCTTCTATGGCATGGCGAAAGGCAACGCCCATCACTACCAGTGCCGCGGCGATGATGCCCATGTCGGCGCTGGCCTGTGCATCGGCATTGGCGGTCTGCGGATTAATCGCGCCGTCGCCCTGCAGATCCTAGAAGCCGTCTCCGATCGTGCCGTGGAAGCCGCGATCTTTGCTTCGGAGCAGGCCGAGCGTTCGCGAAAGGACATCGTTGCCGCCGTCGAGCGGGAGCTGGAAGCAGCCCGATACGATGCCTCGCTGGCCGGGCGTCGTTACGAACTGGTCGACCCCGCCAAGCGCCATGTCGCACGCGAACTCGAGGCTCGCTGGAACGATGCGTTGGACCGCGTGGCCACACTGGAGCGCCGGATCGCGGAGCTGTCGGCTCTGTCGGCGACACGCCCAAAGGTCGATCGCGCCCGTTTGCTTCAGCTTGCCCATGATCTACCGGCGGTATGGAACGCACCCTCAACCGACACTCGGACCAAGCAGCGCCTTATCCATATCCTGGTTCAGGAGATCGTATGTGATCTCGATGAGGCGACCAACGAAGCCGTGCTGCTGATCCATTGGACCGGCGGGCGTCACACCGAGGTGCGTGTTGCCCGCGTCAAGACCGGCCGTTGTCCAGATATGGCGCCGAGCGCCGTCGAAGCACTGCGCAAACTCGCCGGACACTGGCCGGACCGCGAGCTTGCCGTATCGCTCAACCGGATGCGCTGCAAGACCGGCGATGGCGAGACCTGGACGACGGTGCGCGTGCGCGAAATGCGCGAGCGGCTCGGCATACCCGGATACGATCCAGCCAAGGCTGATGGCGAAATGATCAGTCTGATGAAAGCCGCCGAACGGCTTGGCATCTGCGTCAGGTCCGCGAAAAGCTTGGCTCTCAAGGGCGTCCTGCCGGCGAAACAGATTCTGCCCGGTTCGCCCTGGCTGGTCCCGGTTGAAGCACTCGCTTCAGAAGCGGTGCGCATAGGGGTGCAAGGTATCGTCGCTCGTCCACCGAAGTTCTACGAGCAATATCAATACGATAAAGTCGTCCGACTGCCCGGACTCTGACAAGGGGGATGCATTATGAAACGAACTGCGGCAATCTGACCAAGATTATCTGGCATGATCGGCTCGGCATGTCGCTGTATGCAAAACGGCTCGAGAAGGGCCGGTTTCTATGGCCGTCGCCGGCGGACGGTACGGTTTCCATATCAACGGCGCAGCTCGCCTACATGCTCGACGGGATCGATTGGCGCAACCCGCGCCACACGTTCCGCCCTGAGCTCGCGGGCTGAGTTTTTCTTTGAGTTTTGCGCCATTTTCCGCGAGTCAGCAGGCGCGTTTTATGATTCACTCCAGGGCATGGTTGCCCCCGCCCAGGATGCTGTTCCGGACGATATTGGCGCGCTGAGAGCAGCGATGACCGCGGCGCTGGCCAGGGCCGAAGACGAAGCCGCCCGCGCTGCGCTGGTCGAGGCCGAACTGGCGGTCGCCAGGGCCAAGGCATCGGATGATGCGGCGCTGATCGCACATCAGGATCTGACGATCCGCAAGCTGCAGCGGGCGCTGCATGGTCAGAGTTCTGAACGTTCCGCCCGCCTGCAAGACCAGATGGAGCTCACCTTCGAGGAACTCGAGAGCACGGCGACGGAAGACGAGTCGCCGCCGAACAGGCCGCGGCCCGGACGACCGAGGTGGCGCCTTATGTGCGCAAACGACCGGCGCGCCAGCCATTTCCCGAGCATCTGCCGCGCGAACGCGTGGTCGAGCCGGCGCCGCCGCTTGCCATTGCTGCGGCGGCCATCGGCTGCGCAGGCTGGGTGAGGATATCACCGAGACCTGGAGGCGCGGCAATGGAAGGTGATCCAACACGTGCGGGAGAAGTTCACCTGCCGCGACTGCGAGGCGATCAGCCAGGCTCCGGCGCCGTTCCACGCCACCCCACGAGGGCTGGGCCGGTCCCGGCCTGCTGGCGATGATCCTGTTCGAGAAGTTCGGCCAGCATCAGCCGCTCATCCGGCAGGCTGAACGCTATGCCCGCGAAGGCGTGCCGCTCAGCCTGTCGACGCTCGCCGACCAGGTCGGCGCCGGCGCCGCGGCGCTGATGCCGCTGTTCAAGCGACTCGAAGCCGATGTGCTGGCCGCGTCACGTCTGCACGGCGACGATACGACGGTTTCGGTCCTGGCCAAGGGCAAGACCGATACCGGCCGATTATGGACCTATGTGCGCGATGACCGACCGTTCGGCGGCGCCGATCCGCCGGCGGTGGTGTTCTACTATTCGCGCGATCGCCGAGGCGAACATCCCGCGGCGCATCTCGCCGGCTGGAGCGGCATTCTGCAGGCCGATGCCTATGGCGGTTATGGCGATCTCTATGCGACGGGCCGTCAGCCGGCGCCTGTTCTGGAAGCCAGCTGCTGGGCCCACAGCCGGCGCAAAGTGTTCGAGCTGGCCGATATCGAAGCGGCGGCGCGCAAGAAGGCACACGGCGAGAAGCCCAACCTGGTCTATCCGCTAGCGGTTGAAGCCGTGAAGCGCATCGGTGCCCTGTTCGATATCGAACGCGAGATCAACGGCCTGTCGCCAAGCCAACGCCACGCCGTGCGCCAGGAGCGGAGCCTGCCGCTGGTCACCGAGCTCGAGACCTGGATGATCGAGTCGCGCGACAAGCTCTCGCGCGGACACGATCTGTCCAAGGCCTTCAACTACATGCTGCGCCGCTGGTCATCCTTCACCCGGTTCCTCGACGATGGGCGGATCTGCCTATCCAACGATGCAGCCGAGCGAGCCCTGCGCGGCATCGCGAAGACCGATTCATTATGCACCTCCTTTTCAAATGGCGGAAAACAGCGATTCTTGGTTGTCGTCGTGGATGCGACGCGGAGTATTGCGCGCCAAATCGGCCTTGATCCGTTCGTCTTCGAGGTCGCTGGCGCGGATCTGGTAGGGCGCGCCGCGCATGACCTGCTCGGCGGGCAAGAGGCCATCCCTGATGAACCGGCGGATTTTGACGTGCGAGACTCCAAGCCGGGCGGCCGCGTCCGACATGGTGAGCCACTCGCCATTCTTGTCGGAAGAGCGATAGCCGCTGATCTTGTGCACCGTGCGCAGCGATTGGACGCGACGCGCGGTCCAGGTCTTTCCCTGACCGGTCTGCATGCCCATGCGGTTGAGTGTGGCAGCGATTTCGGCATCCGACCACCGGGTTGCCATGGATCGCATGATCGCCAGAGCCTCCTCAGGCGTACGCTGGCCATGCTCTCCGGATTTGGGCTTGCGAACCCGTACCTGCGAGTGCTGGCCTCCATGCCAGTGGATGGTCAGGATCACGTCGCGCGCATCGTCATCGACATCCGCCACGATGTCTTTGATGAGCGCGCGCAGCAGTTGCTGACGACAGCGCATGTCGACACCCGGCGCATTCCAGGTGGCCTCGAGATCCTGGGCGAGGCCCGTGAAAGCCGGGCCTCGCAGGTCTCCACGCGCCTGAGCGTGGCTTCCCAACTCCTCTCGAGCTGGGCCGCAATAAGCCGGTTCTCCGGGTCGCAAGCGGCATAGCGGCGCTCGGCGAGCGATGCCTCATAGCGCGCCTGCTGCAGGTCCATCTCGATCATCTGCCGCTTGGCTTCGCTCTCCAGCTGCATCCGTTCAGCCTCCAACGCCGCTTCGATCGCCATCGGCGCAACCGCCTCCAGCGCTTCGCGGGTCACCGCCGCGTCGGTGCGAAAGCCGTTGAACGACATGCATCGCGCCTGGGCCATCATGAGGTTGCCGCGCTCGCAGCGATATACCGGATAACCTTGGCCGCGTCCGGCATACATGACAACCAGTCTTCGCCCGCATCGACCACAGGAGATGAGACCGGGAGCAGCGCGCGACCGCCGCGGCCCGACTTGACGCCGCCGGCTTTGCCATAAGCGTTGGCCGCGAGCAGTTCCTGGTTCCGTTCGTACTCGCTCCATCCGATGTAGCCTTCGTGATGGTCGTTGAGCACCACCGCCCACTCGCTAGCCGGCTTGTAATGGCCATAGCTCTTGCGAACGCGGCCTTCGACGATCTCAGTGCGCTTCTCGCTCTTACCATAGACATAGGCGCCGGCGTAGAACGGGTTCTTCAGGATCGAGATCACGTTGCGATAGCGGATAGGCACCCAGTCGAAGGACACCATCTTCTTGCCGTCCGAGGGTCTGGGAAAATGCACGCCGTCATCGATCATCGAGATCAACACTTGCCGCGCACTGCCGAGTTCGCGGAAACGCGCGAAGATCAGGCGAATAGTCTCCTGCAGGCGCATGTCGGGATCGAACCCGAGACCGTAATCGCGGTGCCAGACATAGCCGAAGGGCACGGAGATGCGCAGTTCCCCGCGCTGTGCCTTGGCGCGGGCGGCCTCGTACATGCGGGCACGCAGCACGCCGAGCTCGAACTCGCTGATGCTGCCCTTCATACCGAGCAGCAGGCGGTCGTTCGGCAATCCCGGATCGTAGACTCCGTCCAGATCGATCACGCCTGCATCGACTTCGCCGCACAACTCGAGCAGCCGATGCCAGGCCCATTGTGCGACAGACGGGACGCTTCCAGGCAAAGCACGGCGCCGACCTGGCCGGTGCACAGATCGTCGACCAGGCGCTCGAAACCGGGCCGCTCGACGGCCCCGCTTGCGGTTCGTCCCAGATCCTCGTCGATCACCTCTACTTTGCGGAATCCCCAGCGCCGCGCGACGTCGACAAGCTCATATTGCCGACGCTGGCTCTCGAGGTTGAGCTGGACCTGCGCCTGAGTGGACTGACGCACATAGACGACGGCCTTGCGCTTGAGGACGGCAGTCGGAATCAGATTACCGCTCGTCATCGCAGCTCTCCTCCTCCGTTGCCACGCCGGCGGCGGCCATCAGTACGTTGGCGAGCCGGGCGATCACTATGGTCTGTTGCGCTGAACTCAGCCCGTTCAGCTTCTCCGAGTCGAGCGGCAAGCTGAGTTGCGAACGACCACGAGAGATCGTGTCGGGGGTGGCAGGGTTCTCATGTTGCGCCTCCGCGATGGTGAAACCATCCGAAGAGCCTCGCCGGAAACGGCGTTCGATCAAGAGCTTGTGCAGCTCAAGCAGCGCGGCAAGCGATACGCGCGGGGGGCCCAGGTCCATCGCCGCGCAAGCCACGGGATCAATCATCCAGGCCGGAGCGGCAATGACATGCCCGGGCGCGACGACGAGATGAATGATCCGGCCGTTGGCGCGCTCTTGGCTGTTCTCGCAGCGAAGCCGACGTCCGAAATACGGGTGCCAACGGTAATGGATCTCGACCTCCTGCCCAACATGGGCAGAATGACCCCGAGATGGCTCTCGGAAGAAAGTCCTGGCTGTTCTGCGGTTCCGATCGCGGCGGACAGCGCCCGGCCGTTCTTTACAGCCTGATCGTCAGCGCCAAGATGAACGATATCGACCCGCAGGCCTGGCTCGCCGACGTCCTCGCCCGACTGCCCGCCTATCCGGCCCATCGGATCGATGATTTGCTGCCGTGGAATTGGAGATCGTAAGCGATGTTCCGACGGCACCTTTCGGGGATCGGCGTGAAGGACGATGTTCGGAGCCTTTGAGGGCTTCGACATATGACGATTTCAGAGTTTACGCTTAAGTCGAACGATTTGGAGCCGGTGCGCCGGTTCGAGGTGTTCACGGGCTCCGGCCGGCGACGCGAGTGGCCTCCAGAGGAGAAGGCGCGGATCGTTGCGGAGAGCTACGAGGCTGGTGAGACGGTTTGTGCTGTAGCTCGCCGATATGCGCTTTCCCCGCAGCAACTGTTTGCCTGGCGCCGAGCTGCGCGTCAGCCCTCGGCAGAGGCGACGGCATCAGAATCTCTGTTCGTTCCTGCGGTGGTTGCAGCGTCCTTGCCGGAACCGGTGGCGCAGCGCCCAGCACGACCACGGAAGCAGAAGACGGTCCGCGACGCCGGCGTGATCGAGCTTGAGATCGACGGTGTCGCCATGCGCGTTGGCCGTGGCGCCGATACCAAGACGGTGGCTGCGGTAATCCGCGCGCTTAAGGCAACGACGTGATCGGGCCGACGGGTGCGGTCAAGGTAATGGTGGCGACAAAGCCAGTCGACTTCCGCAAGGGTGCGGAGGGGCTGGCGGCGCTGGTGCGCGAGACGATGGGCGCCGATCCGTTCAGTGGGGCGGTTTACGTCTTCCGCGCCAAGCGGACGGACCGGATCAAGCTGATCTTCTGGGACGGCACTGGCGTCTGCCTCTATGCCAAGCGTTTGGAGGATGGGGAGTTCCGCTGGCCGAAGGTGCATGACGGCATGATGCGGCTGACGGCCGCGCAGCTCTCGGCGCTGCTCGAAGGTCTCGACTGGCGGCGCGTCCATGAGGCGCGCCGGACCCGTGTTCCAGCACAGGCCGGCTGACCCGCGACGAAGTGAATCAGCCGGGATTCCGCTGTCGCGGGCTGTCGGCGAATATGGTCTGATCCGGTCATGGCGATGACGGCGGACCAGCTTCCCGACGATCCGGATGCGCTCAAGGCGATGGTCCTGGCGCGCGACGTCGAGAACGCCCGGCTGATCCAGATCATCAAGGAATTGCAGCGCCACCGCTTCGGCCGTCGTGCTGAGACGCTCCCCGAGGATCAATTGCTGCTGGGGCTCGAAGAGGCCGAGCAGATCGAGGCCGCCGGTGACGAAGAGCAGGCACAGACCGCTCATGGCGAACGTCAGGCGCGTGTCGCAAAGCGCCGAGCGAACCGGGGCGTGCTGCCATCCCATCTGCCGCGCGTGGAGATGGTGGTCGACATCGAGGACCATGCCTGCCCGTGCTGCCGCAATGACTTGCACCGGATCGGTGAGGATGTGAGCGAGCGGCTCGATGTCGTTCCGGCGCAGCTGCGTGTGATCGTCGTGCGCCGGCCCAAATATGCCTGCCGCGCCTGTGAGGATGTGGTCGTTCAGGCTCCCGCGCCGGCGCGGCTGATCGAGGGTGGTCTTCCGACCGAGGCAACGGTCGCCCAGGTGCTGGTCTCCAAATACGCCGATCACTTGCCGCTGTATCGTCAGGCGCAGATCTATGCCCGGCAAGGCATCAATCTCGATCGCTCCACGCTCGCCGACTGGGTCGGCCGCGCCGCCTGGCACCTGCGTCCGGTGCATGAGCGGCTGCTTGGCAAGCTGAAGACCTCACCAAAACTCTTCGCTGACGAGACCACGGCGCCGGTGCTCGATCCCGGCCGCGGCAAGACCAAGACTGGGCAGCTCTGGGCCTATGCCCGCGATGACCGACCATGGGAGGGGAGCGACCCGCCGGGCGTCGCCTATGTCTATGCGCCGGACCGAAAGGCCGAGCGGCCGATCGCTCATCTCGCAGGATTTGGCGGAATCTTGCAGGTCGACGGCTATGGCGGCTATCGCGTGCTGGCCGAGAAGAGCGGCGTGACGCTCGCCTTCTGCTGGGCACATGTGCGCCGGCGCTTCTATGAACTGGCGGCAGCCGGTCCCGCGCCGATCGCCAGCGAGATGCTCAGACGGATCGCTGAACTCTACAAAATCGAGGACAGCATCCGTGGCCGATCGGCCGACGAGCGCCGCGCTGCGCGTCAGGAAAAGAGTACTCCAATCATCGCGGCACTCGACCCATGGCTGCGTGAGAAGCTCGGCCTGATCAGTCGGAAGACCAAGCTCGCAGAGGCAATCCGCTATACGCTCTCACGCTGGGAAGGCCTCTCGCGCTTCCTCGAAGACGGCCGCATCGAGATCGACAGCAACACCGTCGAGCGCTCCATCCGTCCGATCGCGCTAAACCGCAAGATTGCGCTCTTCGCAGGCTCTGACGATGGTGCTTCATACTGCTCATCCCGTCATGCTGTTGAAAGATCGAGTAGATTTGGCTGGCGCT